>JAGCUP010000112.1 GCA_017962765.1 Muribaculaceae bacterium
AAGACATAGACGCCCTCGAAGATGGAGCGGTCCTGGATGATGGTGCCGGGCAGCTGCGCGATGGCGAGCATGTCGCGGAACCGTTCCTTGAGGAAATACACCTCCAGGTTGAACGACCAGCGATGGATGTCGTGATAATAGTCTTCGAGATAGGGGTTATTCTCGACCGATTCAAAGCGGGGCGTCCACCCGTAATGCTCTGTGAGCAGCTTCGTGAGGGTAGATTTTCCCGAACCTATATTACCTGCGATAACGATGTGCATGAGAACCTATTTTTTTCGCTTACAAAAATAATGAATATTTGCGACATTTCCCCTAAGAAAACAAAATTAATTACCGAAAAAAAATTGTGAGAAAAATATGGCGAGACAAAATAGGTTGTTCTTCGCCTGGTTATTTTTCAATGGTTAGTAAAATGTTACATGAACATAAGGGTTATTCCTATTGTTCACGATGTATTTCCTTAGAGTTTCCCTTTCGGCATCAAACTCATCTATTAACTTGTCTAGTTGTTCTGCTGAATTTGTTTGGTTGTCATAAAGCTGTTCACGTGTGATGCACGTTCTCATGATTGAGATTGTGTCAGAAAGCCTCTCGCTGAAGAATACAATATCATTGGAGGTCCCAATCATATTGTTTGGATTCTTTTTTGTTGGGTGTGGAGTCATCACGAAGCTGCCATTGTTCGCAAAGAACTCGGCGATAGCTTCAATTTTTGAAAGTTTCGTGTCCAAAAAACGCTCCATATAGCGGTCAAAAAAGTGCGATGTGACAAATAAAAACAGGTTGTCGTAGTTACCGCCTCTAACTACTGCGTTCATACCATATTTGTTAATGTATGTGATAAATGTAACGATTGTTGGGCCAATTCTCTTAAAAGTGTTGTAGTCCTTAATGAGTGGTATAGAACAGAATGTAGTATTGTTGTCTACTTGATAAGTGACAGGATGGAACAACACATTCTGTAAATTTTTGTTCTTTAGCAAATATCTTCGTATTTTGGCACATTCTGTTCCATCAGGCCTCATTTTACTTGTAATGCGGGGATAGTAGATGTCGTGAATACGGTTGTATTCACGGCATATTTCCTCATATGTCATTGACTCAACAATCATAGATTTTTTAGGTACTCAAAGTTCAAAGTATTTGTTGTCGCCGTATTTAAGTTTCATTATCTATTTTTTCTATATTGCAAAGGTAATGAATATTTTTAAAACAGATCTTTAAACTGGCAGAAATAATTAGACAGGATTTGCAATATGCAAAAAAATGAGCAAGGCCGGAAAAAGTTCCGACCTTGCGCTTATATGGGTACGCTCAACTTTGATTTAGGCGAGGCGTTTCTCGAGGTTGGCGCGGATGGCTTGGATGAAGTCGGCGCTGTTGACAGCCTTGGCCTCGATGCCTTCCATGAGGTTCACGAGGTCCTTGGTGACTGTGCCGGCGTTGAGGGTGTCGAAGCAAGCTCCCTCGAGCTGGTCGCCGAAATTGACGAGCTCTTGGATGCCGTCCTTCTCGCCGCGTTTGCGCAGCGCACCGCTCCAAGCGAAGATGGTGGCGATGGGGTTGGTCGAGGTCTCTTCGCCCTGCAAGTACTTGTAGTAGTGGCGGGTGACGGTGCCGTGTGCGGCCTCATACTCGTAGTTGCCGTCGGGGCTGACGAGGACGCTGGTCATCATGGCGAGCGAGCCGAAAGCGGTCGAAACCATGTCGCTCATCACGTCGCCGTCGTAGTTCTTGCAAGCCCAGATGTAGCCGCCCTTGCTGCGAATCACGCGAGCCACGGCGTCGTCAATCAGGGTGTAGAAGTACTCGAGGCCCAGACGCTCAAAGTCGGCCTTGTAGTTCTCCTCATAGACTTCCTCGAAGATGATGCGGAACTGTGCGTCGTACTTCTTGCTGATGGTGTCCTTGGTCGAGAACCACAGGTCTTGCTTGGTGTCGATAGCGAACTTGAAGCAGCTGTGGGCAAATGAACGGATGCTCTTGTCGAGGTTGTGCATGCCTTGGAGCACGCCCGGGCCCTTGAAGTTTTGGATGACCACTTCCTCGTGCTTGCCGCTCTCGCCGTCGAAGACGAGCTTGGCCACGCCGGGTTCGTCGGCGCGCAGCTCCACGCTCTTATACACGTCGCCGTAGGCGTGACGAGCGATAGTGATGGGCTTTTCCCAGTTGCGCACTGCGGGCTTGATGCTCGGCAGTGTGATGGGAGCGCGGAACACGGTGCCGTCGAGGATGGAACGGATGGTGCCGTTGGGGCTCTTCCACATCTCGTGCAGCTTGTATTCGTCCATGCGTTTGAGGTTGGGCGTGATGGTGGCGCACTTGACAGCCACGCCATACTTCTTGGTGGCTTCGGCGGCGTCGATGGTGATTTGGTCGCGGGTCTCGTCGCGTTTCACCAGGCCGAGGTCGTAATATTCGCTCTTGAGGTCAACGAAGGGGAGGATAAGCTCGTCCTTAATCATCTTCCACAGGATTCGGGTCATTTCATCACCGTCCATCTCCACGATGGGGGTCGTCATTTTGATTTTTTCCATTGTTGTGAATGATTGTTTTTTATGAATTTTATTTGTTTTGTGCTGCGTAGTAGTTCATCAGACAGCCCTCGGCGAGGATGGTGCGCTCGTCTTGCGTGAGGTTCTGGAAGAACAGGTGGATGTCCTTCACACCGTCGGGCGTGATGACCTTGGCGTCGATTTCTTCCTTGCCGCCCAAGATGGCCTCGCGGATGCCGGGCACGAACACGAAGTCGCCGGGATTGTATTCAAACTTGGTCTCGGGAGCGATGGTGAAGGGCACGATACCCCAGTTGATGCAGTTGCTGCGATAGCGCTTGGTGGCATACTCATAGCAGATGTTGGCGTCGCCGCCAAGCACCTTCTGGCACGATGCAGCCTGCTCACGGGCCGAGCCGTCGCCAGGACGGTTGGCGAAGACGCACGAGCCGAACGAGGTGTTGGCTGCGTCGGCACCCACCTTGTCGAGGGCGGCCTTCACGTTCTCGGGCACGTTGCCTGCGCGGCGCTCAAGGTCTTGAGCTTGGATGCGCTTGCTCAGCCCCACGTATTCGGGCACGCGGCGCGAGAGGGCGAACTCGGAGAGCTTCAGCGGGTTGGAGCGGTAGCTCGAGGTCTCGCCCGAGGGGATAAGCTCGTCGGTGGTGGTCACGGGGTCGTGGATGACAGCTGCCAGCTCGAGCAGCATGTTGTCCTGCATCGGGTACATCTTGGGCCAGTCCTTGATGTTGGGACCGTATTTGAGGTCCACGCTGAGGTCGGCCTTGCCGTAGCCGTTATAGACGCGGCGGTCGTAAATCTTGGCGTCGTAGTCGTAGCGGGCGTGGGTGTCCTCATAATCGACATCGGTGGCAGCGGTAATCACGCCGCCGTTGGCTGCCGTAGCTGCGATGGAACGGGCGTCCATGAGTGCCACGAGCGAGATTTGTCCCTGACCGGGCTTCGAGCCTTCACGGTTGGGGAAGTTGCGTGTGGTGTGGCGAATCGACAGGCCGTTGTTCGAAGGCACGTCACCGGCACCGAAGCACGGTCCGCAGAAGGCGGGCTTGATAACGCATCCGGTCTCGAGGAGCTCGGCCACGATACCATTGCGTGCCGTTGACATGAACACGGGCACCGACTGCGGATAAGCGCTCATCGTGAAGTAGTCGTTACCAATCGACTTATCCTTCATGATGGCTGCGGCGGCGCTAAGGTTGTCATAGGTACCGCCCGAGCAGCCGGCGATGATACCCTGGTCGGCCATCACCTTGCCGTCTTTGGTTACCTTATCGACGAGGTCAACCTGTACCTTGTCGCCAAAGCGCTTGCGGGTGTCCTCTTCCACTTGACGCAGGATTTCCACGGGATTGGCCTGCAACTCGTGGATAGTGAACGCGTTGCTGGGGTGGAAGGGCAGTGCAATCATCGACTCTTGCGTCGAGAGGTCGATGCGAATCATTGCGTCGTAGTAGGCCACGTCGCCCGGCATGAGTTGCTTGTAGTCTTGCGGACGGTTGTGGATGTCGTAGTGGTGCTTCACTTCATCGTCGGTAATCCAGATGGAGCTCAAGCAGGTGGTCTCGGTCGTCATGATGTCGATACCATTACGGAAGTCGATGGGCAACTCCTTCACGCCAGGACCGGCAAATTCAAGCACTTTGTTCTTCACGAAACCGCTCTCGAAGGTGGCCTTCACCAGCGAGATGGCCACGTCGTGCGGGCCAACGCCTTTCTTGGGAGCGCCTTCGAGCCACACGAGGACCACTTCGGGGGCATTGATGTCCCACGTGTTCTTGAGCAGCTGCTTGACGAGCTCGCCGCCGCCTTCGCCTACGCCCATGTTACCGAGCGATCCGTAGCGGGTGTGGCTGTCAGAGCCCAGAATCATGTTACCGCACTTCACCATGGCCTCGCGGGCATACTGGTGGATGACGGCCTGGTTAGCGGGCACGTAGATACCGCCGTACTTCTTGGCAGCCGAGAGGCCGAACACGTGGTCGTCCTCGTTGATGGTGCCGCCCACAGCGCACAGCGAGTTGTGGCAGTTGGTCATCGCGTAGGGCAGGGGGAACTTCTCCAAGCCGCTGGCGCGTGCCGTTTGGATGATGCCCACGTAGGTGATGTCGTGCGACATCATGGCGTCGAAGCGAATGCGCATCTTCTTGCCTTTGCTGCCGTCCACGTCGTGAGCACGCAGAATTTGATAGGTGATAGTGTTCTCTCGAGCCTCATCTGGAGTGGCGTTTGCCTCGTTCTTGATTTCGTTACCGTTAATCAAGTAAACTCCGTGTTTGATAAGTTCTACCATAATTTGATTTGTTGGGATTAAAAAGATTGTTTATTAGTTGAATTTTTGATATTTATTTCTTTGGGGATTGTTAGTGGGTGAGCGCATGGATGAATGTCGTGAGCGCCAGCATGTCGGCGGAACCTCCAGGCGAGATATTGCGCTGGGAGTACCGCGTGTTAAGCTCCTTCATGCCCTCGGACGTGTAGTTGTCGAGTAATTGACGTGCGGCCGCTTTCACCTCTTTGGCCACTTCGGTGCCGCAGCGGTGCAGCACGTTGGTGTCGTCGAGTTCGCTCATTATGTATAACAATGTGCGTGGCAATACGTCGGGCTCGGTGCGGTGAGCGTCGTAGAACGGTAGCCAATGCTCAAAGAGCGGAGCGTAGCCGCCCTGTGCCAGCGCTAATGCGCCGGTGGCTCGGTAACGGTCCACGGCGCAGGTGCCATGGGTGCCTTCGGTGCGTGGATGCCGCTGTGCCAGCCGCTTAATTTCGTCTTGCAGACGCTCGGCGGTGATATCGCCGTTGCAACGTGCAGCCGCCACACAGGTGAGACCCAGGGCGAACAATGCGCCCTTGTGGGTGTTCACGCCGCCGGTGGCCGCGAGCATGGCCCGCTCGGCCTCAAGGCCCACGGCTTGCATCTCGGCCGTGTCGTCTCCCATCAGCGCCAGCCTCACGAAGAAGGGGTGCAGTGCGTCGATGCTGCGGCGCATGAGCGCATAGTCCATGTCGGTATGGGCCCCGTTGTCGTCGCGGTCCACGAGCCCGGGTTTGGGCGTGGTATCGAGTTCAATGAGCAGTGAGCGTGTAGCAAGGTGCGCGATGATATAGGGGAGCGTGGTGGCGGGCACGCGACGTGCGATGCCGGCCAGCAGGCCTCCGTCGAGCAATACGCGCACTTGCGAGGCACTCACGGCGATGCCGTTGTCGGTCACGCGCGGTACCTCGGTCACGGTAATGCCATGAGCAGGCAATTGCTCGTGCATTAGCATATTGTAGCGTGCAGTGAGGGCATCGACCGGTTCGCAGCCCACGAAACGCGTCTCGGCTTGCAGTGCCGGCGCGATGTGGCGGGCATAGAGGTCGAGGTCGAGCGTGATGTGGGTATCGGTGACATCGGTAATCTCTTTCAGGAAATAGGTGGGGAAGGTGGCCGCCGAGATGGCGTAGCTGCTGCCCTCGATAACGGTGACACGCTCCATCCCACTCACCCCGGCCCGAACCATCGCAAGGCGCTCGGCATAGCTGAAGCGCGAGCGGTCTTCCTTGACGACGATGATGAAGAGGTGCTCCACCTGGCGCTGGGCCTCCTCGACGAGGTGCTGATGCCCGATGGTGAACGGGTTGGCATTCATCACAATTGTGCCCCGCCGTTGTGGCTTGCCCTCGGCGATGCGCGTCAGCTGTGCGCAGTAGTCACGCAGGCCGTGCCCGTTCTCGAGCAGAATTGCCTTGGGCGCTTGCGCGAGCATGCTGAATCCCATGCTCTCGAAGATGGCGCGGTTCTCGGGCTTGGTGAACACCTTTACCGAGTGTACGCCACGTGCGGCGGCCTCGCTCACGAGGTGCGAGATGAGCTGTGCGCTCATGCCCGTCTCGCGCAGCCGCTCGCTCACAGCCACACCTTTCATCACATCGCCCGATAGTCCTGCTCCTGCGAGCATCTCGTCGCCGTCGATTGTGAAGACTCCGGCATAGTAGTCAATGTCGTCGTCGAGCCGCAACTCGTTCTGTGCGAGGAATTCTTGCACACGGGCCTTGACCCTATTCAGCGTCAAGGGCAGCGGGCGTATTTCAAATTCATTGAACATACTGGTCAATTATCTGCTTGATTTGGGCATGAATTTCGTCTTGCGTATGGGCACCGAGACGCATGCAGTGGCGCGCCTCGTTGTCGCACACGAGGCATTTGCGCGGCGCAAAGCCCAGCTCGGTGCGCGACAGTGGCATGCCGTCGGCATCCATCACATCGAGGTCGAAGAGGCGCCCCAACGGGTGCGTGTCCTCGATGCGGCACGTCAGGCGTTTGGCCTCGGTGCGTTCCACGGTGGTGAGCAGGTAGGCCTCGAACCCCGTGGACAGGTCGCGTGTGCGCAAAAGCTCGGTAGTGCCCTCAAAGGCGTTAACGAGCTCGCTAAGTGCCGCTTGCGCCACTATCAAAGAATGGAAATTACGCTTCACCTTCCCAGGCATCACCACGGTCAAGCACACGAGTGTAAGGCCAGGGTGTTGCTGCAACAGCTCGCGCTGTAAGGCGCTTCGGCTGTCGCGGCTCGCCAAGAGCTGGTCAAGCGTAATTTCCATTCCCCTTGCGGTTAGTTGTCGTCAGTCCACAATGTTTTTGATGACATCCATCACCGAGCCGTCGCGGTTCATCACCACGCCCACCACCTTGTCGCCGAAGGGCAGCTCGGCGGCGTCGCCGATGATGCTCTTGGCGCGGTCTTTGAGCGCGTTGATATCAACGATGTTCAGCCCTGCCTGGCGCAGACGCTCGGCAAGCTCGGGACGGCGCGGGTTGACGGCGATGCCATATTCGGTCACCACCACGTCAACGGTCGAGCCCGGCGTGATGAGCGTCGTGACCTCGTCGACGACGCAGGGGATGCGGCCGCGCAGCAGCGGGCACACGATAATCGACAGTGCGCTGTCGGCTGCCGTGTCGGGGTGTCCGCCTATGGCGCCACGGATGATACCGTCGCTACCCACGAGCACGTTCACGTTGAACTTGGTGTCAACCTCGAGGGCCGACAGGATGACGATGTCGAGGTAGTGGGTGGCGGAGCCGGGTTCATCGGCGCTGGCATATTCGTTGGCGCTCACCTCTTTGTGCATCGGGTCGGTCTTGATGCTCTCGGCGGCTACCTTGTCGAACGATTGGACGTCGATGAGGCGCTCGATGAGGCCTTCCTCATGCAGTTTCACCATGTGGGCCGTGATGCCGCCCAGGGCGAAGCTGGCCTTGATGCCCTTCTCAATCATGCTCTCGCGGATATATTTCACTGCGGCCAGGGAGGCACCACCCGAACCTGTCTGGATGGAGAAGCCGTCCTTGAAGTAGCCGCTGTTGATGATGACCTTGGCGGCCTGCTTGGCGAGCAGGATGTCGCGCGGATTCTTGGTGTCGCGGATGGCACCCGAGGCAATCTTTGACGAGTCGCCCACCGAATCAACCACGACCACATAGTCGACATTGCGCTCCGAGATGGAGTTGGGCGTGTTGGGGTAGGCCACGAGGTCATCGGTGAGGATGACCACCTTGTCGGCATACTGTGCGTCGGGAAGGGCGTAGCCCAGTGAGCCGCAAATCGACTTGCCGTTCTCCGAGCGAGAGTAGCCGCAGCTGTTGCCGGCGGGGTCGCTCGACGAGGTGCCCAGGAAGGCCACATCGATGTGCAGGTCACCGGTGGCGATGGCGCTGCCGCGTCCGCCGTGCGAGCGGAAGATGACGGGTTTCTCCATCAGTCCGTGCGACACTTCGGTGGCCAGCGCGCCGCGCATACCCGAGGTGGATATTTCGGTAATCACGCCGTTCTTGATGTGCTCGATGAGCGGTGCATGCACGTCTTGCAGGCTTGAGGCGGCAAGGTGCAGGTTCTTGTATCCCATCTCGGCGAGCTTGTCGACGACCATGTTCACCACCTTGTCGCCACCGCGGAAGTGGTGGTGGAACGAGATGGTCATGCCGTCTTTCAGGCCGGTGCCGCGGATAGCCTCTTCGAGGGTCACCACTTTCGATGCCTCTTTGGGCATTTCCGACTTGTGGGTGATTGACTTTATCGTGCGTGCGTCGTCATACACGTTTTTGTTCATCTTTTGTGCTGCGGCGCTAATCAGTTGTGCTCTGTCTTTAATGCTGCTCATGATAATTCCTCCTTCGTTAAAATGCCTGATGCGATTGCTAACTCAATGGTGCGCTGTGCCCTGATTACGACGGGGCGGTCCACCATCTTGCCCTTATAGGAAATCACGCCGCTGCCGCGTTTCTCGGCTTCCTTGATGGCGGCGATGATGCCCATGGCTTTCTCGATAGCCTTCTCGGTGGGTGCGAACACTTCGTTGACGACCTCGATTTGGCGCGGGTTGATAATCGACTTGCCGTCGAAGCCCAGCGTCTTAATCAGTTCCACTTCTTTGCGGAAGGTTTCCATATCGTTGAGGTTGCTATAGACGGTGTCGAGCGCGTCGATGCCGGCAGCACGCGCGGCCACCACGATGGTCTGGCGGGCCATCAGCAGCTCCATACCGTCGGGTGTGCGTTGCGCCTTAAGGTTGGCGCAATAGTCCTCGGCGCCCAGGGCGATACCCATCATGCGCTTCGATGCGGTGGCGATGGCTTAGGCGTTGATGACACCCAGCGTGCTCTCGATGGCCGCCATGATTTGGGTGCGTCCCACGCATCCCAGCTCGGTTTCCACTTTCACGATTTCTTCCTCCAGCTCGTGAATTTCGTCGGCTGTCTCGGTCTTGGGCATACGAATCACGTGTACGCCGGCCTTCACCACAGCCTCGACGTCCTTCTTGCCGTAGGGGGTGTTGAGGGGGTTCACGCGCACCACCATTTCGGTGTTGCCGTAGTCGATGGTTTTCAGTGCGTTATAGACCAGGAGGCGCGCTGCGTCTTTCTCGGCCATTGTCACCGAGTCTTCCAGGTCGAGCATGATGGAGTCGGGACCGTAGATAAATGCGTCTTGCATCATTGCCGGATTATTGCCCGGCACAAACATCATCGTTCTTCTTAATCGTTGCATAACTTTTCTAGTTTTGATTTGTCTTGAAGGTTAATGGTTATTTCCACACGTCAACGCCAGTGGCGCGAACGGCGGCCGCAGTAACGCGGGCACGGATGGTACAGTCGAGCGCACCCTTGTCGGTGGCTTTCACTTCCACGCCGGTCACGTTGAGTTCTTGCAACGTGTCGGCTATCACACGCTTAATTTGGTCGCCAAATTGTAATGCGACCGTGCTGTCCAAATCAATCGTAACGCCGCCGGTGGTCGACGGGCCGATTTGAACGAAGATGTCGCCAGACTCTAATGTTCCGGCCGAAGCATTTTTGATTTCCATAATTACGAAATAATTACAGGTTGAAAGGTTTTTGTTTAGGTTATTTAAAATGTTATCTTTTTAGGGGAGTGAAAATAAAGAGTTTAAACTTCATTTTCAATCGTCCAATTCGCTGAATGTCAAATAAAAACCAAAAGTAGACATTATTTTTTGATTACCAAAATTTTTCAACAAAAATTCCAATAATTTTTTTTATAACACCCCATCAACACACACAGTGTCCAACCCTCAAAAATGACAGAAAAACATAAGTCTTCATGTTCAGCGAGTGATAAGACATAAGAACAAAAGTCCCCAAAAGAACAAAAGGGGAAGTTTAAAATTTTATAAACTTCTGTTCTTTTGAGGACTTTTGTTCTTCTGTCTTCTCTGCCGCTTTCAATCGGGCATTAGCGATTGCCTTTGGCGCGGTTGTGGGTGGTGCATAGCATTTGGCAGTTGGCGGCGGTGGTTTCTCCACCATGGCTCCAAGCCGTCACGTGGTCCGCATCCATTTCTGTCAGTTTGTAGATGCGTGCGCGGTTCGCATCGTGACCGATGGCGCACAAAGGACAGTTTGACACACCAAGTTCGCTCGCTTCGGCTGTCTGCGTCGCATATACAGCGCGTATCACACTGGGCTCAAACACACGCACGTTGAGCAACCTCGTGTCCTTCTCGCCGCCGAGCACATACTCGAAGATACCTTTCTTGTCTTTCACGCTTTCGTCGGCCATGAGTCGTTCTACTGCAGTTGCCATTGCAGTGGGGTTAAAAGGCTTTTCATGGTAACGCTCATATAACTCACCCCATTTCAGCCCACACATTTCACGATAAACGCCAATGAATGTGGCGGCCACCCAGTCAATCTCGCTGTTAAAATAGTTGCGCAGCTCGTCGATGTCTTTGTCGTGACGATGCAGGCTCATGTAGTCGGCAATTTTGCCGTGGCTCACCCATTCGAGGGCGCGCTCGAGATACTCTTGGCGCTTGATGTCACCTTTGACGTAAGCTCCCCACTTCTGCTTCATGGGGTTACCGCTGTTGCTGAACACCGTCTTCGCAGCAGTGACGAATGGACCACTATAGACGGCATTGAGCATTTCTTGGTTGTTGAGCGGTATGCCGGCGATGTTGATGGTTTGGAACCATTGCTTGATTTCGCTCTCGGTGCCCTGGCACTCATAGATGAGCAATGGTGTGTTGTGGATGCGCTGTTGTAAATCGGTGGCGAGACCGTGGAAATACTGTTCCATTCCATCAATCTTGATGGCGAATTTACTCGTGACAAACCGCCCAAGTGAAGTGATGCGCTGTTGGCCGTCAAGCACCTCATACTGATTGTTTCCCAAACGATTAAAGTATATCAAACCGAGGGGATAGCCATGAAGCACCGACTCGATTACCGCCACGTCTTTCTTGCCGTCGGCATAGATGTAGTTACGCTGGTACTCGGGCTGTATTGTAAGCAGCCCATTAAGCCCATATAGCCCCCTGCCTTCCAGTTCGTTATATACAAAACCCTCGCAAATATCGCCAATCGTAATGTCGGTTATCAGTTTCGTTTCCATAATCTATGTTTTGCTGTTTTTAGTATATTCATCTTTTGTGACGTATAACAATTCTAACATATCGGGGTTTACCATCAATAGCACTGTCTTTATCCTTTATTAATCCATGTGTTTTGATTGGTACACTTTCATTTTTGCGCAAGCTGTTGGCATCCAATATTTCAAATTGCTCAGGACAATACTTGTCAAGGAAAGTGATTGGAACTCCCATTGCTCCATTATAGTCGCTCGGTATTGCATCGGTATATGGCACTTCTATGGCATCGTAATTATCGTAATGCTGATAAGTCCCCCTCTCTCTAATGTCTTTGTGACGGCTAAATCTCAAGTTGTCATCCATTGTCATTAAAGTCAGCGGATGATGACGACGACCATGGTCGATATTGGTAAACCATCTCACCCCTTTGACCATAATATAGCGCAGCCCATTCTCATCTATGCCACAACCAGCAGCGTTGAGAGGATAATCATCAGGAATTCCGAATTTTCTGTCTCCACTATGAATTGTGCACCCCATCCATATTTTGCCCGTCTTTATCATGTTAAAGATGTCGGAATATGAGACTGCATTGACGTTTCCAATGATTATGAACTGTTTGTTGCCACCTTCAATCCACTTGACGAACTCGCGGAATAGGGAGAATGGGGGATTGGTGATGATGATGTCGGACTCGTCGCGCAGGCGCGTCACCTCGTCGCTACGGAAGTCGCCGTCGCCCTCCAAGTACTGCCATTGCAGGTCGTCGATGTTAATGCGTCCGTCGCCGGTGATGTCGTTGTCGAGGACGAAGATTTTGCCGCGAGCCTGCGATTTGAGCTCATCGTACTGTAGCGAGTTCTGCTCGAACAGAGACGGACGGTAGTCCGCTAGGCGTTTACTGGCCGGCGCGTAGCTGGTGCTAATAAGTTTCTTGAGGCCGAAGCGGTCGAAATTTTGTGCGAAGAATTTGGTGAAATTGCTCCATTCGGGGTCGTCGCAGGGCAATAACACGGTCTTGCCACGAAATACGTCGGGGTCATAATTGAGATAGGCCATCATCTCAACTTCGATGTCGTGCCACTGGGTGTAAAATTCGTCGTTTTTGGCTCGCTTGGCGGCCGATAAATTTGCGTTTGCCATTGTTGATAGCAGTTGTTAATGTTTGGCACTGCTATCAATCGCCTATAACGCAAAAAAAGAGGCGCGATGCTCTCACTTGCGTTTAGCACGGGGCGGCCTCGGTGGAACCCCGGAGCGTCAAAGTGATGCATCACACCTCAAAAAGGTGTGAGCATCGCTATTTGACGCTTATGGGGGCTCTATATGAGTTCACCCATCACTGATTATTTCCGTGCTTGTTATTCCAATGAGTTTCCGAGGCTCTTGGCTAAACGCGAAATAATAGCGAATGCTTATATCTTTTATATTTCGTCGCCGAACTCTTTCGGCAACCGCAAAGTTACAACATTTTTCTGGTATGTAATGCGCCTTTCTAGAAATTTGTTCTTAAAAGGCTGAAAACGACACAAAAAAGACATAAGAACAAAAGCTCTCACAAGAACAAAAGGATATTCTCTGTTGTGTGAACGACAATATCAATTTGCTCGTCAACTTGTCAACTAAAATAATCTTATGAAGACTTTTGTTCTTCTGTCTCTTAATCGATTAGGGTTAGAGCTTGAGTGCTTCTGTCTTCCCTGCTCACGTTCATGTATCGGTTTGATTTGGCAAAATAAGGGATATAATCTGCCAAATCGCCCAAAAAAATCGCAATTTGGCAGATTATAGCCTATATTTTGCCACGAAATCACGACTTCGCTTTGTCAAAGAGGTCGTCAAGGGTGATTTCGTTATCAACGATATTGCGATATTTGTTGTCGGCGAGTCCGTAGGTGGTGACTAGTGTGAGTTGCAGTGATTTGCGCCGGTTGGTTCGCTTTGCAAACTGTTCTAGTTTGTTGCGAAGCGTCATCTCATATTGGCGGTCGATGGAGAAGGTGTTAATGCTGAATTTCATTTCGCATAGGTTCACAGTATTGTCGGCCCGGTCGATGACTAAATCGATTTGTGAGCCATTCTCTCCTTTGCATCGCCAAGCATAGGAACGTGTGTCAACCGAGCTGATGCCGAGTTTTTGCTTGATTTCTCGCAGGTGACACAATGCAAGCAACTCGAAAGTGAGACCGGCCCAGGCATGGAACTCTGCTTTGCCTTGAATGCTTGTCCACTTCGACAAGTCCCGTTTTTTGCCCATAAAGTGGAAGTGGAATAGCGTGAAGAAATCAATGAGTTGATATACGACACCTTCGCGTTTCATGCCTTCGTATTGTTGGTGAGTTTGGATGAAACCGCATGTTTCCAAATTGCGTAGAATGGTAGTGAGACCGGTGCCTGTCTTTAGTCCGGTATGGCTGATGATTTCGTTACGCGTAAGCCCACTGCGGCAAGAGCTAAGCGCTTCTACCACCTTTATATAGTTCGACGAATTTCGGAATAGAGCTGCATAGAGATTACCAAACTCGTGAACGAGAGCTCCGTTGGGCCGGAAGAGCAGATTGTCGATGTTTTGAGATAAATTCATTTGGCGGTCGAGCATCTCTAAGTAGTAAGGTATGCCGCCCATAATCATATAGCACACGGCAATATCGTAACGTGACCAGCGAAAGCCTTTTGAGTCTAAGAAGAGTTCACTCTCGGCCAGGGTAAAAGGCAATAGGTAAATGCTATGGGTGAGGCGATTGTGCAGTCCGCCATGGTTGTTGATGAGTTTGTCCATTATCCATGAGGTGGCCGAGCCGCACACAATCAGCACCACGTCGCGGCGTGCCGAGGCCCATGAGTTCCAAAAGTGTTCAAGCGCCGCCATGAATCCCGAGCGTGGCGTGTCCATCCATGGCAGTTCATCGAGCATGATTACCTTACGTTGCTTGGTTGAACTTTTGATAAGTGTACGCAGCAATGAGAACACCTCAATCCAGTCGGCTGGTACCTTCTCTTGTCGTGGCAGTCCATATTCCACAAGGTCTTCGTAGAAAGATTTGATTTGTCGTGCACTATTCTCATGCGCAAGTCCTGCGGTAAGGAAAACCATTTCGCTCTCAAAAAACTCTCTCACGAGGAATGTCTTACCCACGCGACGCCGGCCATAGACTGCTACAAATTCAGCTTTCCCCGACCGATAAATCTTGTCGAGTAGCCGTTTCTCTTCGCTTCTTCCAATAATATTCTCTTTCATAACAATGTTTGTTTTGTGCTGCAAAGATATGAAAAAATGATGAATTTGGCAAAATAAGGGCTATAATCTGCCAAATCGCCCAAAAAAATCGCAATTTGGCAGATTATAGCCTATATTTTGCCACGAAGCGGCGGTATCTCGTCAACTTGTCAACTCGTCAACGCGTCAACTAATATATCCTGTTGAAGGAGTAGCCGAAGCGGTCGCGGGCGGCGCGTTCGAGGGCTTCGCGGTCGTCGGGATGCGCGATGGAGATGAGGGCTTTGGCGCGCTCGGCGAGGTTGAGGTTGCGCAGATAGACGATGCCGTGCTCGGTGGCCACGAATTGCGTCTGGAAACGTGTCGTCACCACGCCGGCGCCCGGCGTGAGTGTGGGCACGATTTTGGCGCGTCCTTTTCCTGTGCGCGAGGGTAGGGCGATGAACGTCTTACCGCCTTCGGAGAGTGCTCCGCCGTACATGAAGTCGTGCTGGCCGCCCACGCTTGAGAAGATGGTGGTGCCGATGCTGTCGGCGCACACCTGCCCCGTGAGGTCCACCTCGATGGCCGAGTTGATGGCCACCACGCGTGGGTTTTGCCGGATGACCTGTGGATCGTTGGTCCACGCCACGTCGTAGAACTCGACGTCACTGTTGTAGTGCAGAAACTCGTACATGTGCTCCGAGCCCAGCGCGAGGCTCGCGACGCTCTTGCCGGGACGGATTTTCTTGAGCGAGTTGTCGATGACGCCTTCTTCGATGAGGCGCACCACCCCGTCGGTCATCGCCTCGGTGTGCAGACCCAGGTGCTTGTGGTGCTTGATGCCGTTGAGCACGGCGTTAGGGATGCCGCCCACGCCAATTTGCAGCGTGGCGCCGTCCTCGATTTCGTTGGCGATATTTTGTCCTATGGCGCTCTCTATCTCGGTGGGTGCCCCGAAGTGTAAGGCCACGGGTGGATCGTCGCACTCGACGGCGGCGGTAATCTTCGATTCGTGGATGAGGGCCGCGCCGCACAGGTAGGGCATACTCTTGTTAATCTGCGCAATAATGATGCGTGAGCACTCCACGGCCGAGAAGGCGAGGTCGGCGCTCATGCCGTAGCTGCAATAGCCGTTCTCGTCGGGTGGCGAACAGTTGATGAATGTGATGTCGAGCGGTATCTGATGCGAGCGGAACAGGAACGGGATTTCGCCCAAGAACGCCGGAATCATCGAGCCGTAGCCCTCGCCCACCCAGCGCCGTTGGTCGGCGCACAGGAAGAGGCTGTTGATGAGGAAAGCGTCCTTGTATTCGGGCTTGCAGAAAGGCGCTTCACCCTTTGTGATGTTGAAGGCTGAATATACTTTCACGCCCTCCAGTTCGTGGCCGCGCCGCGCGAGGGCCTCCTCAAGGACGTTGGGCACCGAAGTGCTGCCCTGGATGAAAATCGAGTCACCATTGTGGACGAGGCGCATCGCCTCGTCGGCAGTCATATAGTTCATAGTTTTTTAATAGACATGTAAACGAGTAAACGAGCAATTAGAGTCGAGTCAATTCCTAATTATTAAAAATTTTGGGCGAAAAGGGTCAGCCGTTCGTCGAGGCGGCGGAAGTCTTCGTCGGTGCACAGTGCCGAAACGCACACGCGGATGCCGTACTGGCCGCTGCCTGTCGTATTGAGGCCGATGGCCGAGATGCCGCACCGTGCTAGAGCGCGCATGAGCGTTTCGTCGTCCATGTCGTAGTATCCGGCAGTAAAGAAGAAGCCGTCGGCGATGGGGCGTTCTCCGTCGTGGTCATACACGATGTGGAAGCCGTTTTTGACGAAAATATCCTTCACAATCTTGGCGCGGCGACCATATTCGCTCACGTCCTTCACGAAGTCAAGCGTGCCATCGACGGCTCCCTGCAGCATCGCCGCCATGGCATACTGTGCCGAGTGGGACGTGCCCGTCGAGGCCGCATAGAGGAAGGAGTGGATGAAGCATTGGCCCAAACGCGCCATGCCATAGCGCTCACGCAGTGCCTCGTAACGGCGTTTGAATAGCGTATTGTTGAAGGCCACCAGGGCGATGCGCTCACCGGCATAACTGAAGATTTTGGAGCTCGAGAGCATAATCACATAGTTGTCGGTGTATTTCGCCACCGTGGGCTGGAAGGGGGCTTGGTAGGGATGCGAGAGGTCGTTGCGGAAGTCCATGCACAGGTAGGCCATGTCTTCGAGCACAATCACGTCATATTTGTTGGCCAGCTCGCCGATGATACGCAGCTCGTCGTCGGTGAGGCACACCCACGTGGGGTTGTTCGGGTTGGAGAACAAGAGGGCGGTGATGCGACCTGTGGCGAAGTAGCTCTCAAGCTTTTCGCGCAACTTTTCGCCGCGATACTCATAGATGTCGAAGGCTTCGTGGCGCACGCCCAATACGTTCGCCTGAGTGAGGTTGGCAGGGAACCCGGGCTGGATGTAGAGCATGGTGTCGCGGCCGGGCGTCAGCTGCGAGCACGCCAGCGTGAGGTTGTAGCTGCCCTGCATCGAGCCTACGGTGGGCACGATACACTGCGGGTCCACGTCGATGTCGACAAAGGCTTTGAGGAATTTTGAGGCGGCATTTTTGAGAGCTGGCAGGCCTTCGATGCTAGGGTACTTGGCGGGGATGCCATCGTCGAGTGCGCGTTTTTGCGCCTCGATGCCTTCCTGGCAAGCCTTCAGTCCAGGCACGCCGATTTCGAGGCGTGAGAAAGGCTCGCCCAGAATAGATTCGAGGCTCGACGAGAGCGACACCGCTTGGCGGATTGTGGCCTTCGAGATTTGTTCAATGTCCATGTCCCGCATGTGACGCAGGAGGACTTCTTCTGATAAAGGTTTAATCATAGTTGTTTTTAAGTTCTATATGGCACGCTGGTCGCGTGCAAGGTAATAAGAAGGTTCTAAAGGTGGCAGGAAATGGCCCGAAAGCCACCCGCCTAAAAAGATTTTCCAAAGTTAGCTATTATTTGCGAAATGCGCAAGCCTTGGCCAAAAAATCACCGAAAACGTCCCAAAAGCGGCCTCATTTTAGCAAAGTGGCGTGAATAGTTTTGCGACTTTCTCTCGAATTGTTCTTGCGGCAATAAATCAGATAACTATTCGTTAATAATCATATAACTAATAGGAGATTGACTATGAAGAAACTATTACTTTTTGCCGTCACGGTGCTGGTGATGAGCCTTAATGTGTTTGCCACCGAGTTAAAAACCTTTGAGACCGAGGCTTTCTCAATCGGTATTCCCACCGACTGGGAAGTTTCATTTTACGGCGATACGTGGATGAATGCGGCTAGTGAAGATGACGACATTCGCTTTGACATCATGTTCAATGAAGAAGGCCCGATGAAAAACCAGTTGCAGGCGGCTGTCGATAATTGGGTATACATGAAAGAAAGCCACGGCCACAAGGTGGACCAGACACTGGTGAAGGACGACTATGCGTTGGTGCGTAGCATCGAGACCGACGAGGACGACGGCACGCAGACCGTCGAGGTGTGGTACTTAATGATTTCCTCCGAGCCGCAGTGCTTCTCGGGCTCCATTAATAGTTCCTTCGATCGAGCCAACGAGGCCGTCGGCATTCTCGTCGAAATGCTGGCCACCCTCAGCCCGAAATAACCCGTTTTTTACAATCCACATAATACCAGACGGCAGTGCCAAACCACGCCACGGCTTACAGGGCTTGGAGTGTGGTGATTTGGTCGAGCAGGGCGAGGGCCTCGCTCACTGTCGTGACGTTGTCGATGAGCATGGAGCGGCGGTTGTTCTTCTCGCGCAGGCGGCACCGCGCCGGGTTTTGTTGCAGGAAGGCGAGCATGCGCCCGAAGGCACGTGACTGGTAGTAGGCCACGTTCTCTTCGCCCACGAAGTAGAGATACATCGCGTGCTTCATCAGCGCAATCTTTTCAATGCCCAACGTGCGCGCCGTCAGGCGTAGCGGCACGATGCGGATGAGTTCGCGCCCCATTTCGGGGATTTCGCCAAAGCGGTCGCGCAGGCGTTGCTCGAAGGCTTCGACCTGCTGCCGTGTGGCCATGTTGTCAAGTTCACGATAAAGGATGATACGCTCGCTCTCCTGCGGCACATAGTCGGACGGGAACATGAGGGTGAGGTCGGTATCGATAACGCAGTCGCTCACATATTCGGCTTCCTCGCCAGTGAGCTGTTCCTGCTCGGCGGCTTGCTGCTCGAAGGTGTCGGCAAACTCCTCGGTCTTCAGTTCCAGCACGGCCTCTTTCAGCACTTTTTGATAGGTCTCAAAGCCTAGGTCGGCAATAAAACCGCTTTGCTCGGCGCCCAGCAGGTTGCCGGCCCCGCGAATGTCGAGGTCCTGCATGGCGATGTGGATGCCGCTTCCCAGGTCGCTGAAAATCTCGATGGCCTGTAGTCGCCGCGCCGCCACCTGCGTGAGGGGCTTGCCGTGCGGCACGAGCAGGTAGCAGAACGCCTTGCGGTTACTGCGCCCCACGCGTCCACGCAGCTGGTGCAGGTCGCTCAGTCCGTAGCTGTTGGCGTTGTTGATGATGATGGTATTCACATTGGGCATGTCGATGCCGCTCTCGATGATGGTGGTGCACAGGAGCACGTCGTAGTCGTGGGCCGTAAAGGCGAGGATGCGCTGCTCCAACTCCTCGGGCGGCATCTGACCGTGGCCCATCACGACCCGCGCGTCGGGCACGAGGCGCAAAATCATGTTGCGCAGCGTTTCGAGTTGCTCGATACGGTTGTTTACGAAGAAAACTTGTCCGTTGCGCGAGAGCTCAAAATTGATTGCCTCGGCCACCACGTCGTCGTCGAGCGAGGCGATGGTGGTGACGATGGGGTAGCGGTTGGGCGGCGGCGTGTTGATGGTGCTCAGGTCGCGGGCCCCCATGAGCGAGAATTGCAGTGTGCGCGGGATGGGCGTAGCACTCATGGTGAGGGTATCGACGTTGACCTTGAGTTGTTTGAGTTTGTCCTTGACGGCCACGCCAAATTTCTGCTCCTCATCGACAACGAGCAGCCCCAAGTCGTGGAACTTGACGGTTTTACCGATGAGCTTGTGGGTGCCGATGATGATGTCGATTTTCCCTTCGGCGAGGTCGGCAAGGATTTGCTTCACTTCCTTGGGCTTGCGTGCACGGCTCAGATAGTCGACGCGCACCGGAAAGTCCTTGAGGCGGTCGGTGAACGTGTGGTAATGTTGGAAAGCCAGCACCGTGGTGGGAACCAGCACTGCCGTCTGTTTGCCGTCGATGGCGGCCTTGAAAGCGGCGCGGATGGCCACCTCGGTCTTGCCAAAGCCCACGTCGCCGCACACGAGTCGGTCCATGGGCTTGTCGCGCTCCATGTCGGCTTTGACGGCTTGTGTGGCGGTGAGTTGGTCGGGGGTGTCCTCGTAGATGAACGAGGCTTCGAGCTCCTGTTGCATGTATCCGTCGGGACTGAAGGCAAAGCCTTTCTCCTCGCGTCGCTTAGCGTAGAGTGTGATGAGCTCACGCGCGATGTCCTTGAGGCGGCTCTTGGTGCGGCTCTTGATGCGGTTCCAGGCCCCGCTGCCCAGTTTGCTCAATCGAGGCTCGGCTCCTTCTTTGCCGCGATATTTCGATAGCTTGTGCAAGGCGTGAATCGACACGAATACAATGTCGCCGCCCTGGTAGCTCACTTTAATCATCTCCTGGGTAGTGCCGTTGATGCTGGTGCGCACAAGTCCCTCGAAACGCCCAATACCATGGTCTTCATGGACGATGAAGTCGCCGCTCTCGATGGCGTTGAGTTCCTTGAGCGAGAGGGCAAGTTTGCCGCTGCGCGCTCGGTCGCTTTTAAGGTTGTATTTGTGGAAGCGGTCGAAAATTTGGTGGTCGGTAAAGACGCAAATTTTCAGGTCGTTGTCCACGAAACCCTCGTGCAACGTGCGGTCGACGGCAGTGAACGAGATGCGCTCATCGCGGTCCTCGAAGATGAGTCGCAGGCGCTCTATTTGCTTGCCGCTGTCGCTCAGGATGAAGATGCGGTAACCCTCGTTGAGCAGCGAGGTGAACGATGAGGAGATAAGGTCGAAATTCTTGTGATAGACACCCTGGGGCGTGCAGTGGAATGTGAGGTTAGGCGACGTGCGTCCGGCGGCCTCGCCGTGGCACATCTCGAGACAACGCATCGCGCGCAGGGCACGTTCGAACTGTGCCGCATCGACCACCTTGCCCATGGCCTCGGTGTCGAGGTCTTCGGCCAACAGTGCGCTGTGGCTCAACCCTCCTTGTCCCGTGGTGCGAACCCGCTCGAGCAGCCAGGCCACGTCACGGCACACCACGGTGGTTTCGGGCCCCACGAAATCGAGCAGTGAAGTGCCATTGTCCCGTGCCTCGTCGCCCAGACGGTTGATGATGCTCACGCTATCGAGGCGCTGTGCGCTCAACTGTGTCTCGACGTTGAATGAGCGCACGCTGTCGATTTCATCGCCAAAGAAATCGATGCGCACTGGCAGTTCGCTGTTGAACGAGAACACGTCGAGAATGGAGCCGCGCAGCGAGAACTGCCCCGGCTCATAGACGTAATCGACCTCCTCAAAGCCCAGTTCGCGCAGCTTGATGGTGACTTCGACCAAGTCGATGGTCATGCCCACCGTGAGCGTCAGCGTCGAGGAGGCTATCGCGGCGCGGGTCGCCACTTTCTCGGCGAGCGCCTCGGGGTAGGTAACGAGCCAGCGCAACTTGGGGTCGTCGTTCCAGTGGCTCAAGGCCTCGGTGCGCAGGATTTCCTGCGGCGCGTCAACTTGGCCATAACGGATGTCGCGTTTGTAACCACTGGGAAAGAAGGCTACGGCCTCATCGCTGTCGGCAATCTGGCATAAGTCGTGGTACAGGTAGCCCGCCTCGTCGAGGTCGCGGCCCACCACGATATAGGGCTTGTCCTGGTGAGGCAACGCCTGAAGCAGCACCGCAGTGGCGCTGCCGGCAAGTCCGTCGACAACGGTCGTGCCGTGCGTGTTGCCCTTGAGGAGACGTTCGAGCGCGCGTCGTCGTGCCGGCGTGCACAGCAGGTTACAGAGTTCGTTTATGGTCATGTCACTTGCCCAGGTTGAGCGTCTTCTTCCACATACCAGGCGTGGTGAACACCTCGTGGGCTTTGTCGAGTGCCTCGTCCTCCTTGAGGTCGTAAATCACCTGTCCGCGCTGGAAATAGTAGTTCTTGATGATTTCCTGCGCCAGCAAGTCGCTGATTGGCTTGCGGTTTTGGTCAAGGTCGCGGTCAAGGTCGTGTTTGAGCAGGCCCTCGAGGCGGTCGAAGGCCTCGCGGGTCTCGTCGTTCATGTAACCCTCGACTTCGGCCGTCTTGCGCAGCTTCTCAAGGCCCGTTTCGCACACTTTGTCATACTGGAAGCGCTTGGGGTCGATTGACTGTTTGAAGGCATTGAAAATCTCATCGGTAATCTTGAACTGCTCCACGGGAGGAATAGTGGGATGCTCAGCGGTATATTTCGTGGCGAAGTCGAAAGCCCAGTGGTCGCGAACAATGTTATAAACAAGGCGGTTGAGCTCTGGATAGTCGATTTTGAAGTCGGGGGTGATGCCGCCGCCGTCGCGCACCTCACGTCCGTGCGCCGTGTGGAACACGGTGGTGAGGCTGTCGGGGATGCGCTGTGCCGTGCCGTCGATGGCGCGGTGGCTATAGTCAATCTCCTGGATGAGGCGTCCGCTGGGAATGTAGTACTTGGCAATCGTCACCTTGAGCATGCCGTCGTAGGGAAGGGGACGTGTGGTCTGCACCAAGCCCTTGCCGAAGGAGCGGGAACCTATCACCACACCGCGGTCCAGGTCCTGGAGGGCGCCGGCGGTGATTTCGGCGGCGCTTGCCGTGCCACCATCGATAAGTGCCACGAGGGGCATGTCGGGCGCGATGGGCGCCTCGGTCGTCTTGTAGGTCTTTTCCTCGTTCTTGGTGCGGCCGCGCGTCTGGAGCACCTGTGTACCCTTGGGCACGAACATGCCCACGATTTGCACGGCGCTCTCGAGCAGTCCGCCGCCATTGCCGCGCAGGTCGAGCACGATTCCCTTAAGCCCCGGCGTCTTCATCAGCGATTCCACGGCCTCGCGCACTTGGCTGGCGCTGTGCTCATTGTAGGTGTTGAGTTTGATATAACCCATGTCGCCACGGGTCACGCCATAATAGGTCACAGGGTCCATCTTGATTTTCTCGCGCATGAGCGTGAATGTCTTGATGCTGTCGGGGCCGCAGTAGGGACGCGCCACCTCGATGGTGATGCGCGTGCTCGGGTCGCCCTTAAGGCGCTCGCTCACCTTGTCGCTCGATAGGCCTTCGACGCTCTCGCCGTCGATGCTCACGATGCGGTCACCGCTCTTGATGCCGGCGCGCACCGCCGGACTGTTCTCGTAGGGCTCGCTGAAATAGACGTGCCCGTTGCGCTCCATGATGTAGGAGCCTATGCCGCCGTATTCGCCGCTCGAGACTACCATAAAATCTTCCTGCTCGCTCGCCGGGATATATTCGGTATAGGGGTCCACTTCGTCAAGCATGGCGTCGATGGCAGTTTTGATGGATTTCGATACGTCGAGCGAATCGACATAGTAAGTGTTGAGCTCCTTATAGAGGCGGTTAAACACGTCGAGGTTGCGCGCCACGGCGGCATCGTCGTCGCTCTTGGCCAGCGTGGTAAGGACGCAGCAGCAAGTCACCGTCACCGCCACAACCCTATGTAAGAGGAATTTTTTCATCATTGTGCCTAATGTCTTTATTTCAAACTGCGAAAATACAACTTCTTGCCGACATAATGGCCAAAAATGAGGTGAAAAAGCCTTAAAATCGCGAAAATCGCAAGATTTTTGCTTTTTTTGTTGCACAATTCAAAAATGCGACGTATTTTTGCACCGCTTTTCGCAATCGCCCAGCGTGACGATGAAACATTCTGCTTCAATAGCTCAGTTGGTTAGAGCACCTGACTGTTAATCAGGGGGTCGTTGGTTCAAGTCCATCTTGAAGCGCATAGGCAGCAAAAGTCCCGCGAAGGAATTCTCCCCGCGGGACTTTTCATTTAGCCTTGTCTTGTGCTTGACCCAAAGTTCAGTTGAATAAGTCTTCGGTATTCTTCGTGGCATTCATTCGGGTATCGTACAGAGCGAGGTCACAGCCGTAGTCGTCTCGCTCCTGACATAGGACAGGTACATGGGGAATCCCGTGGACGAGTCTAGCGCCAGAAGAACGCCGAAACCGCGCCCCCAGTACGTCGTGTCGAGGAGGACAAAACCGCCGCCAACGAGCGGGGACTGTTTCCAATCCTTGGTTATCTCGCTGAGGCGACGCTTGATCGTGGAAGGACTCTTGCCATACAGCGACGACAACTCAAAGACTGTCTGTTTGTCATTTTGATAGGACTTCCACAACTCGGATAGTGGCACCATGGGCCTGTTGCGGAACTGGTATCTGCATTCACTGCAAACGTAAAGCTGAATGCCTTTGCGCTTGCCATTTTTCAACGTATGGGTGGGACTGCATACGGGGCATTTTATCTTGAACATATCTACTCTTTTAGGGATGCTTGAACTCCCACAAAGGTAGTATTAACCCAAATCGGTCATTAGAGCGGTAATATGTGTTCTTTTCCCCCTAATCATGCCATAACAGCTTTATTTTGGCATCTTGCTGCCACTGAAATCTTGCCGTAGCCCGCTATGTCTTCGATTTCACTAACAGCAATCCGCTCAAACTAAACTCTGTTCTGACATGATTTCTAATGACCGATTCGGGATTAATCGTATGTTCAAGAGATTTTATCCTGCAATTTGGCCCATTGAGCATTTTTTCGTCGATTTTCATCTCAAACAGCTTGAACGCTCAAAAAGTCGATTGTTACAGGCGGTTTCAACAATTTTATCCTGCAAAATGTCCCATAGGTCGAAAAAACTCGCGAGGCTCTGTTCTAAATCACAGATGCTTCGCGAGTTTGTTTGTGTAAGTGTGATTGATACTATCAGCGTCGTGATTTCTTTTTCTTGCCTCTTATTCGCGTTTTGGAATTTGACTTTTTGGGAGTCAGGGTCCCTTCGTGCCAAATACCTTGTTGGATATGGCCATCTGAACTTATCATTTGACCTTCCCCTTCCATAATTCCTTGAACGAATCCCCCTTGGTAGATGTTGCCGTTTTGAAACCTCATTGTGCCTTGGCCGTGAGGCTTGTTCTCAACAATTTGCCCTACGAAGACATCTCCGTTTTTGTACCAGATCGAATCGGTCGATATACGCTTGTCATCTTGCCATGTTTCGTAGATGAGCGCATCAGAATCGCGACGGAGGCCTACTCCATTCGACATGCCCTCGTGATAAGGTATATATTCAATCATATTGCAATCGGCATCATACCTCTCTAATGCACCTGTAAATATACCATTCTCCCTCTTTTGGCGAATATACTGCTTAGAGTCTCCGTCGTAATAATATGTGAGCAAGTCGTTCTCATTGTTGCTGTAATATTGGCCAAAAAACAAGTCTATTCCGTTTTGTTCTAGATACCATTTCTTTTCAGGCTCACCTTTCTTGTGATGTTCATTGAGTTGGTAGAGCATATGGTTGCCCGATGATGTAATGCCAGTATGAATATTAGCATCACGAACAATCGAGTCAATTTCGGCAATTTTCAAGATGGGTTGAAAAACACGGTCTTCATAGAGGTGCACATACATCATATCATTTAGTTTTTTGCTTTTACGCTTCAGCCCGAATCTATTCCCGTCATTATAACTGACGGCAGGGAAATGATTAACCCATTTCTTGGACTTCTTAGCACAAAGACTAGCTCCTTGGGTGGGATAACAGAGTCCATTCTTAAAGAAAATCTCGTCATGTGGATACACCTTGAACAAGGTGATATAAATAGTTTCTTCGTTCTCTTCAGTAGGTTTGTTAGTGAATTCTTTTCGTACCTTTAAGTCAATAACTCCAGCCACCTCGCCTTGCCCATGTGTGCGACCCAACTTTATAGATAAACTTGATGCGGTGACGCTGCCTTTGGACAACCAATTTGCCAAGGCAGCAAACCCCATCTGAACTAGCAAGGAACCCGTTTGTACAGCCAATGTCCCACCCAAATTACCTTCAGGGGCAGCATCAAGAGCTGCACTCGTTTCCTCATTCAGATTGATAGCCATGCCAGCCAATACGGCACTTGTTCCTAAGTGAGGGTTTTTCACTTTCTGTCCACCCCATTGCGCCATATAGGGCATGTCATGGTTGCTCGGGTCCTCAAGCAATGATGTGGGATAATAGATGCCCTCGAAGTCTGATGCTTTTTGAAACTTTTTTAGGTTTTTAAATAGCAGACATCTTGGATCCAATATTGCCTGAATGCCATATGAGGAATCTTCTAGGAAGAGTGCGACAAAAGGGCGTCCATCGTCAGCTTGACGGCCCGAAATATATAGACCATTCATTGTCTCGTTGGATAAGTCATCCTCGACCAATTTCCAGTAATAATCCTTGAGACGTTTTTTGTAGTCTTGAGCACTATAACTGTCAGGATAATACTTGAGATATTCGCGGAAGTAAACAAAACTGTCATAGACATCACCCATGTCTTGTGTTGTCATGTAATATTCGGCTAGGAACGAACGGCTCAGAAAAGCTAATGAATCAAATGGCTCAGATTCTAGAATCATAGCATAACAACCCTCAATGGCACCCTGGATGTTGTTGCTGTCCACGCATTGTGAGATGGATTCCCATAACTTCAACTGTTTTTTTGAAGGTTGTCTCGAGGCGGGCATGCTCCATACGTCCATTGTAAGGGACGAGAATACTATTGCGATTAGAGTGTAAAATAAAAATCGTTTCATGGGCGCATAATTTGTTGCTTCATCTGACTTTCAATACTCTGTTGTACGTTCTTTTTTATAGGGTTGTCTTTTGCAATAATGTTATAGAAGCTTCTTTCCACATATACTACACCATTGTAAACAGGAACTTTTGTGCAGTCAAATTGTTGTCCAATGGGTATTGGCATGCCTGGAGATGTGAACTTGACAGGCAGTTTTCCCATATTGCTGATGTGTAGTTTGTAATTTGTTGCTTCTGAGTTGGTAATGAGGTCATTGTTCATTTTATTACGTTGTTCATCCGAGAGTCTTCTATAGGATTCATTGCTTGTTTCAACCAAATCCTTCAATCTCTTTAGGTCCATTTCTGTCGGTTGTGGAAGATACGTTTCCATTGAGCCGTGTACTATCTCTGTCTGGGCCCATTTAAACGAACCTACTGTCTTTTCTAGTTTAAGGTTAATGGCTATTTTATGATCTTTGGCATAATTGAAAGTAGTATTAAATGCAGTAATAGTTGTACAAAGCTGTCTGATGGTGTTGTCTGGAAAATATATTTCACATTTCTCTGAGTCTGCCAGATAGCGATGCGCTTCTAACTGAGGATAGTCGTTGAGAATAACTATCCTCAGCTGATTCTGATTGTTGGTGGATTTGTTCCCAAAAGTATATGTTGGACTAGGTAGTTGCTTTGTTGCAACCGAGCTGAGGTATCGTTCATACTTGGCTTTTTCTCTAGCGGTACTGACATCAATCAGAATGATGTCAGTAAACAACTGTTTTTCTTTCTCAGTTATTCTGGAGTACAGGGAGGCCAAACGAGTTTGTATTTCTTCTTTTGATGACGTGGCGTCTTGACTCGACATTCGTTGAGAAATAGCCGCCCATGAGATTTGCGGATATCCTATGCATGTTAGCAATAAGATAAACGTGATGGCAGTGAGAAAATGATTTCTAAGACTCATTTGTTTGATATTTAAATGATTGATTATAGTTTTCTTCCTTCTTCTTCGGCTTTTTCGAGTAACTGGATTAACTCTTTGTCAACAGAGTTTGTTGTCGCTGCTTTGAACATATCTTTTACTGATGTGGGTTGCGGGTTGGCTCGTTGATATTGTTGTTGCTTACTTTGTGCATGACCATAGTTGCCATTGCGTTGCTCTTCCATCAAGCTGCGAGCCGTGTTGGTCTCTACGCTAAATTGGTGATCCTCGGCTATTGCTTCGAGACCATCCGAGACGTTGGCGCGTGTCCTGTCATATTTGGCAGCATTGCGCATGCGGCTCTCTTCCCATTTTCGGTCCCTCTCAGCATTTTCTTTTTCGCGTTGTTGCTTAAGTCTCTCTTGCTCTTTGTTGTAGTTGTCCCAGAACTCTTTATTTTTGCGATTCTCTTCATCAATCAATCGTTGACGTTCTCTGGCAGCCGCTTCTTTAGCAGCAGCCGTTTCAGCGGCAGCGCGTTCGGCAGCAGCTTTCTCAGCGGCAGCGCGTTCGGCAGCAGCTTTCTCGGCGGCAACGCGTTCGGCAGCTGCTTTCTCAGCGGCAGCGCGTTCGGCAGCTGCTTTCTCGGCGGCAGCGCGTTCGGCAGCAGCTTTCTCGGCGGCAGCGCGTTCGGCAGCTGCTTTCTCGGCGGCAGCACGTTCGGCGGCCTTCTCTTGCTCGATGGAGCGCTCTATTTGGCTTCTGTTAGACTCAAGCAAGAGCTTTTGCCTTTCAAGTTTCTCAACCTCTTCTTTTAATTTCTTGATTATAGCTATGGTCGTATAATATTCTAGCTGGGCTTTACTTGGTGACTGGCTTTTTGCCTTTTGTGTGATATCTTTGCCAAAGTAAAACTCAAAGTCTTTTTCTATTTCTTCGCGTCTCTTGGCCTCTTCGGTGGTTTCTTGGTTGTATGCTCCTGTTTGAATGTTGTATTCAAGTTCTGCAATCTGGTGTTTCAAGTGATCTATTTGATTTTGTAACTCCAAAATTTGTGCGTCTAGCTGAGACTTCTGCGCTTCAAGTGCCCTGATATTGTCATTGCCAAGTGCGAGGTTGCAGGGTAGCAGTAACATCAAAACGAATGTACTGATACACATTAGAGTATGTAATTTTAAAGAGAGGTTGTAATTTTTAGCATCCACACTTAAAATGGTAATTAAAATGAAGGTGGGTTCTATAAATCCGATTTTTGAGCCGCATTAGGGGGCAGAACCCTGTTTGACCCTCCGACTATGCTCTTCTAAGTGTTTGCAAATTTACTGTTTTTGTTTCAATCCACAATTACCCCCTCCCTTGTTTTAACATTCATTAACCAGCATGGGCGCAGTTATCCGGCTCCGGCTTTTCCTAAAAAGGTTGACAGTATTAGAGCGGTTAGGTTTACAATATTACTAAAATAGTTGTCATCGGTGCAGAAAAAGTTGACTGGAGTTTTGGAACTGCCATAGTAAAATTTGACGCACCTGTATCAAAAAGTTGAGATATGGGCAAGGATGACGAAATAAAATTGCCCATAACTGCGAAAAAAGTTGAGATATGGGCAAGGATAATGAAACAAAGTTGCCCATATCTATGAAAAAAGTTGAGATATGGGCAACTTATTGTGGTTTATGGCTGATGTTTGCAGTTTATAAATCGAACCTTTTGGCTCACTTGGCGAGGAGCGAGATGGCGAAGCCGCCGCCTGGGGCCTCGGTGAGCTTGAGGGTGTCGCCAGCTTTCACCACCTTATGGGTGATTACATAGGCCTTTGGGTTGGTTTCGTAATGGGCGTCCTTGGCGTCGGCATAGATGGTGCACTCATATTTGCGTCCCTTGTCGAGGAAGTCGAGTTTGACTGTCACTTCGTGGCCATCCTCGTCGCACTTGCCGCCCACGAACCAGTTGTCGGTGCCTTTGGCTTTGCGTGCTACGGTGATGTACTTGCCAGGCGAAGCATCGATGTAACGGCTGTCGTCCCAGTCGCAGGCCACGTCGCGGATGAACTGGAAGGCGTCGTCATACTTGGCATAGTTCTCGGGCAGGTCGGCGGCCATCTGCAGCGGGCTCCACATGACGAGATAGAGCGCAAGCTGGCCCGTGAGCGTCGAGTGGACATTATGCTGGTTGTCGCTCCACGTGTTGAGCTGCGTCTCGAAGATGCCCGGCGTGAAGTCCATAGGACCGCCTTGCAAGCGCGTGAAGGGCAACGTGACGGTGTGGCTGGGCTTGCTACCGTAGAACGCCTCATACTCGGTGCCGCGCGCACTCTCGTTGCCCACGAGGTTGGGCCAAGTGCGGCACAGTCCGGTGGGTCGTGAAGCCTCATGGGCGTTGACCATGATGTGGTGCTTGGCAGCCTCTTTGACGGCATAGAGGTAGTGGTTGTTCATCGATTGACTGTAGTGGTAGTCGCCGCGCGGAATGATGTCGCCCACGTAGCCGCTCTTGACGGCATCGTAGCCGTAGTCGTTCATCAGTTGGTACGCTTGTTCCATGTGGCGCTCGTAGTTGATGACGCTCGAACTCGTCTCGTGGTGCATCATCAGTTTCACGCCACGGCTGTGGGCATAGTCGTTGAGGCCCTTGAGGTCAAAGTCGGGGTAGGGGGTGACGAAGTCGAAAACGTCGTTTTTCCACATGCAAGCCCAGTCTTCCCAACCTATGTTCCATCCCTCGATGAGCACTTGGTCGAGTCCATTCTTGGCTGCGAAGTCGATATATTTCTTCACTTCCTCGGTATTGGCTTTGTGGCGACCATTGGGCTTGGCTTTGGTGTAGTCGGTTTGGCCTAGTTTCACGCTTGGGAACTCATCGGTGTAGTTCCATGCTCCGCGTCCCACAATCATCTCCCACCACACGCCACAATATTTCGTGGGATGAATCCACGACACGTCTTCGATGGCGCACGGCTCGTTGAGGTTCAAGATGAGGCTCGAAGCGAGCATGTCGCGGGCATCGTCGCTCACCAGCACGGTGCGCCACGGCGTTTTGCAGGGCGCCTGCATACAGCCCTTGTAGCCGGTGGCGTCTGGCGTGAGCCACGAGGTGAAGGTCATGGTGCGCTCATCCAGGTTGAGGTGCATGGTGGCATAATCGACGCAAGCGGCTTCGGGGAGGTTAATATAGAGGTTGTCGTCAGTCACCAGTTGGATGGAGGTCTGCACGCCGGTGGGCGAGAAAATGGTTTGCGAGGCGTTGTCCCACACCACGGCATCGCGCATACGGTCCTCGATGTAGTCGGTGCGGCGGTGGCACTTCCCTTTGTCGTCAAAGGCTACGCAGTGGGTGATGGCGGGACGTATGCCGCTCAGGTGCGTTTCCTGTATGGGGTATTCCTGCGTGTCGTAGTCGCCGGCCTGCCACCAGGCACGGATGTCGCCGGGCATGGCGAACTGCGTGCACTCTTCCTTAATAATAAAGTAGTTGAGCGCACTTTGCAGCGGGAACTCGTAACGCAGTCCCATGCCATCGTCATAGACGCGGAAACGGATGATGATGTTGCGGTCAGTGGCTGGCTGCCGCAGGCTTACTTCCATCTCGTTGTAGTGGTTGCGGATGTCCTTATACTGTCCCCATACGGGTTGCCACGCCTCGTCGAAGGTTGAGGTGCGGCTACCGGCAAGGGTGAATCCATTGAGCAAGTCGGTTTCGTCCATGCCCTTGCTGGCGTGTTTGTCGCGTGCCAACTGGAAGCCGAGGTGGCTGGGCTTGATGATTTGTTTGCCCTTGTAGGTCATCTCGTAGGTGGGTTGTCCGCTGGGTGAGAGCGAGAACTTGACGCTGACATTGCCGTCGGGCGAGCTCACCTCTTGTGCCTGTGCTGCCACGAGAGCTATTGCCGCGAGGCACATCAATAACAATCTTTTCATGTTGTGTATTCGGATTAAACGAGCGGCTTGAGCGACAATGTCGTCCAAGCCGCCCGCGGTGATTTAAATAGTCGTTTATCGGTTGCTTTGGGCTATCAGGTCATGAATCTGCCTGTTCAAACTCTTGTTGGCGAGCAGATCCTCGATGTAGAGGTGCATGCGGTAGCGCCAGTAGTGCTTGGGATTAGCCGGGATGTTGATGCGCTCGGCGTTGGGATCGGGGAGACGCACTTCCTCGTCGATCGACAGCCAGTCCTGCAACGAGAGCAGGCAAAGCATCGGGGGCGAGTAGAGGTGCTGTGCCACAATGTCGCGTGCGAGCCATCCGGGCAGCGGGTGGGGAGCCGGTCCGGTCTTCCACATGACGCTGTTGTAGTAGTCCTGCGTGCGCTCGTAGTCTTCGTCCCACCATTGGCGTAGGGTGCTCATGTCGTGGGTTGAGATGGTGCTCACCGAGCGATAGGGGTTGTTGTGGAGGTTGCCGAAGCGGATGGTGTTGTCTTTGGGCATTGACTGGATTTCGAGGCTCAAAATCTTCTCCTCGTTCATCACCCAGGGCACGCAGTCGGGTACCATGCCAAGGTCCTCGGCACACACGAGCATGCGCGTGGCCTCGACGAGGCGCGGCAGCTTCTTCATCGCCTCGTGGTACCAGAAGCGGTTGTTGCGGCGATAGAAGTAGTCGTTGTAGAGGCGGTTGAAGGCATCCTTGTCGTTGTCGTAAAGCGCCTCGTAGGTGAAGCCCAGCTGGGCGCTGATGCGCGGGTGGAACTTGCTGCCGTCCTTACGGTCGCGAAGGAAGAGCACGTTTCCGATGAGGGCATAGAGGCCGTCGCGAATCCAAATGTCGTCGTCGCTGTCCTTTCCTTCGAATGCTTCCTCCACCTTGCGTTGGGTGTCGAATTCGGGCTTCATGCGATAGATGTCGTCGTGGCTGTGCTGCAGGAAGTGGTCGCGCACATAGTTTGCGTGGGGCCCGAAGACGCGGTCGATAATCCAGTCGCTGATGAACGGTTGGGTGAAGAACTCTTCCTGGAAATTGAGGCCATAGCCTTGAATCTCGTCGCGGCTCATGCCCAATGACGGCGAGAACTGTCCCATGAGGCCATGTACGGCGTCGATGGGAATTTCCCAAATGCGGAAGAAGCCCAGCACGTGGTCGATGCGGTAGGCATCGAAGAACTCCTGCATCTTGCTGAAGCGGTTCACCCACCACTTGCAGCCGTCGGCCAGCATGGCGTCCCAGTTATAGGTGGGGAAGCCCCAGTTCTGTCCGTTGGCGCTGAAGGCATCGGGCGGCGCGCCGGCTTGTCCGTTGAGGTTGAAGTAGTGGGGCTCGGTCCAGGCGTCTACGCTGTTGCGGCTGATGCCGATGGGAATGTCGCCCTTGAGCACGACGTGCTTGCTGCGGGCATATTCGTGTGCGTCGCGCATCTGGCGGTTGAGCAGGTATTGCACGTAGTACCAGAACGACACCTCTTTATATTCAGCACTCTTGGGGTCCTCGTAGTTATTGCGGTCCTCATCGGTGAAACTGTGGTGGGCGGGCCACTGGCTGAAGTTGGCCGTGCCATACTGGTCACGGAACTGGCAGAAGGCGGCGTAGGGCGCGAGCCACCGCTTGTTCTCTTTGAAGAACGTCTTGAAGTCGGCGCTCTTGAGCACTTTCTCACCTTCCTGCGCAAAGAGCAGGCGCAGATACTCCATCTTGGCGTTGTTCACGCGCTCGTAGTCGATTTGCGGCAGCTGGTTGAGCTCGTTACGCAAGGTCTCGAACTGCGCGGCGCGCTCCTTGTCGTCGAGGGCGGGCAGTTGCCGCAGGTCGGCATACATGGGATGCAGGGCATAAATCGAGATGCTGTTATAAGGATAGCTGTCGGTCCACGTGTGGGTGATGGTGGTGTCGTTGATGGGGAGCACCTGCAGGCCGCGCTGGCCCGTGGCTTCCATCCAGTCGACCATCTTCTTGAGGTCGCCAAAGTCGCCCACGCCGTAGCTGCCGTGGCTGCGCAGCGAGAAAATGGGAACCACGGTGCCCGCCAGGCGCCATGGTGCCATGGCGAAGTGGGCTTGCGGCAGCTCGTAGCCGATGACGGTGCCGTTCTCGGCGTCGGGCAGCGCGATGGTGCGGTTCTCGCCCTCTTCCCACTGGTAGTTGCGCTCGGTGTCGATGGTGACGAACTTAAATTCAATGGTCTTGTTGAGCAGTGCGCTGATGTCGAGCTTCACCGCCCATGTGTTGTGGGCGATTTCGGTCATGGCAAGCGCCTTGCCGGCATCCCATGCGCCCATCTGCTCTTCGCTGCCACACAGTGCCAGGCTTTGGTTGCCGGCCAGTTGCGGGGCGCGCACGCGGATGAGGGCCGTCACGCCGAAAGTCGTGCTCTTGGGCACTCCCAACTCGCGCTCGGTGACACAGTCGGTGTAAGCGCTGCTGTAGAGGTAGCTGTCCTCGGGCAGGTCGTTCCAGTGGTCATAGAGCACATAGGTCTTGGCCTTGGTGCTGGTGAACTGCAACCTGTGAGGAATCACCTGCCACTCGGTGCGCACGGGCATTCCGTCACGCTCCACGCTATAGAAATAGTCGATGTGGCGTCCGCTTCGTCCCGGGTGGCTCACTTCGGCGGTCCAGCGGTGTCCGTCGGTGGTGACCATCTTGTGCTTAGCATCGAGGAAATCATGCGTACTGTCGATAATATGCAACACTATTTCCTCGCCAAAGATAGTTTGGTAATCGAGATTGAATTTGAGTTTCATATTAATTTTTAAGATTTTGAGTTGATTTTATTCTAATTGGTAAAGTTAGCGTTTTTTTCTCTATCTATAGACCTCGCTCCTTAGGCTTTGAGCATGAAAAATGCTGCAAACGATTGCACAAATGGGTGGTGAGCCATTCGAGCTTTGCGGTTCACTTATTATAGACTGGGGGGCACAAAAAAATGGTGGCAACCTTGCGGCTGCCACCATTTTGAAACATAATGCAAAATTTATAATCTATAAATTAGAATCTAACTTTCGCTGCCGTGCCGTCGCTGTAGCGGATGATGTACACACCATGGTCGGTGCTCTTCACCTGCTGGCCGTTCACGTTGTAGATGCCCACAACTTGCTTGCCGTCGATGACTTTCACGTCGTCGACACCGGTGGCGGGCGACGATTGGCTTGCGTCAAGCGTATAGTTCAGGTAGCCCTGATTGTTTTTCTGGGCGCGGGCGGGAGCGTCGGCAGGAGTCTCCCAGGCTTCCTTGAGAGTGAGGGCACCCGTCACGCTCACGGCTACTCCGTCGTTGAGTGTGCCCACCATGTGGCTGGTTGTGACGGCTATGCACTTGCCTTGAGGAAGACCAGGACGGTTTGCGAATAGCTTGCCCTCACTGGCGTTGTAGTAGCCAGTGATGACGGCCACCTCGTTGGCTTTGAGCGCCGTGATTTCCTCTTCAGAGGCCGTAACTAGGACGACCGATTTTGGGGTGACGGTAACGCTTTTTGCACTCTCAAGGTAACTGGTCACTGCCATGACGGGGTTGAGGTTAAGGCCTGAGATGGTGCCAGCCACGCGATAAATCACATCGCCCACGTTAAGGCTTTGGCCTGTTACCTTAAGCCAGTTGCCCAGGCCATCGCTCACAATGGCGTAGTCCGTGTTCGACACCACAACGGCCATGTCGCTCTTGATAATCACATTGCCTTCTTGTCCAGCGAGTGCATCGGCGAGCGTGACACCGGGCACATCCCATCCGGTGATGGTGAGCTTCTTGTCGGCATCTATGTTGAAGGTAAGATTACCCGAGCCGTTCACCTTGATGTTGTTGCCTCCATCTTTCACAAGAGCAATGCCGGTGCAGTCGTCGATGCTCACGACATAATTGTCGCCACTCTCGGGTACTATGCCATACCATTTGTCTTCTTGGTCAATGAATTTAAATTCGGCGCCATCGGTGATGCCATTGATTGTAATAGAGAAACTCTCGGTGGCACTGTCGTAGGTCATCTGTTGCTTGTTTTCTAACCAATTGGTGAATGTGCCGGCAATGTGGAATTCAGGCTCAACGGTAGGCCACGTGCCACTGATGACGAGGTTCATATTGGCTTTGTCCACGGTAAGGGTCCATTCGCCGGCCACGGGAATCGTGAAGTTTCTCTCTCCGCTATCGGTGGTAAGGGAAAGCTCGGTGCCGTTCTTCACTTGCTCTTCGGTCACCTCAAAGTTGCCTTCGCTCACGGGGCCGTACCACTGGGTGTCGTCCCTGAACTTGAATTCGGCACCTGCAGCCATTGTTTTGGTGATGGTGAACTTGCCATCTTGGCCCAAAGTCATTTCCTCGCCGTTGTCCCAGTCGCCCAAGCCCATGAGATAAAGCCTGTTAAGCGGATACTGCACGCCGTTGAGGATGTAGCTGTTGCCGCCCAAGTACTTGAGCACGTCGCCGTCGGCCACAGGGATGTTTGCGGTTTGAGCCTGGTCTTGTCCTTCGTTGAAAATTACTATGGGGTTGCTGGCATTCTCATGTGTGAACTTAAACACGTAATACTCCACGTTGTCCTTTGTGCCGGTTTCGAGACCTTGAATCGAAGTGCCGGGCCATCCGCCGTAGTTTTGGTTGTCGGGCTGGTCGTAAGCATAGATATTACCCACAGCCGATGCCTTATCGATATAAATAGTGGCGTAAGGCTCTGCCACCACGGGAGGATGCTGCGTGCCGTTGAGGATGTAGCTGTTGTCGCCCAAGTACTTGAGCACGTCGCCGTCGGCCACACCGATGTTCTCTGTCTGGCTACCATTGCCGTTGCTGAAAATCACAATGGGGGAGTTGGCATTCTCGTGCGTGAACTTGAACACGTAGTATTCCACGTTGTCCTTTGTGCCGGTTTCGAGACCTTGAATCGAGGTGCCGGGCCATCCGCCGTAGTTTTGGTTGTCGGGCTGGTCGTAAGCATAGATATTACCCACAGCCGATGCCTTATCAATATAAATAGTGGCATAAGGCTCCACGGGCTGAACAATGGAGGGGAAGCCCGTTATAGTGAGCAACATGGATGTGGGGTCGATGGTGAGCGTGTATTCTGACTCTTCGCTGAGTGTCATGTTGCCATTATTGTTGTCGAGCGTGGTAGTGTTATTGTCTGCAGTGAATGTGACACCTGTACCAAACCATGAACCGTTCTCGTCTCTAATTTTGAATTGACCGCTGAAGGTTTTAGTAAGGGTGAACACGCCATTGCTCTCGGTGAACTTGTAGTTCTCGTCAGGATAGTTCCAACTGTTGATGTTGCCACAAAGGTAGAATGCGGGTTCGAGAACTATTACTTGGTTGACTTGGATGTTGAGTTTGCAAGAATTTTCGGTTACATTGCTGATGGTGAGCGTTACTTCACCATTCACGGGCATCGTCATATTGTCGCTGTAACCTTTGGCGAGTTCATTGTCTCCTACGGCTAGTTCCGATTTGCCGTAAAGACCTGAGTCGAACACACCCCAGTCGCTAGTGAAATCATCAGTGTTGCTTATGCCACTCAATTTAAACCCGGCTGCGGTAACAGTGCCTGTCCAAGTGTAGGTGCCATCGCCATTGTTCGTGAAGTATTGATTATTTGCCGGTGGCATGTTCCATCCGCCCACTGCTTCGCCTGTCACAGCGAACTTGCGTGCGGTGTCGTCAAAGGGGATGGTGCTGGGAACTACACCCTGCAGGCCATTGGCGTTATAATAGCCTCCGTTAGTCCAAGTTAGGTTGCCTCCGGTGAAACGGTTGTTGCCATTGTTGCTGATGATGAGGTTTCCAGGAGCTGACGTGGGAACGTCGAAGAGGTATACGTTGTGACCATTGTTTTGTCCAACTGGGGTGTCGTTTACGTTGGCTTTTCCTGGCCAGCCGCCGTTGTCATAGCCATTCCAGGTGTACACGTTTATACCAGAGGCACCCCAGTCGTTGGTGTCTTCGATATACACGAAGTTCTTGCCATCCTGCCATGTGCAGAAATCGGGCATTACAAATTGTGCTTTAGCTTGGAAGCCGAGCACGGCCAGGGCAAGCAAGAGCCATGTAGTTAATAGTTTTTTCATACAAAAATAGGTTTTTTAGAAGTTAATATTGGAATTATATGATATTGTTTATCTGTTTGTTTTAAGATGGTGGGGCTTTTCGCCAGTACACAATCCAACCTACAAAAGTAAATTATATGCATCAAATATGCAATGATTTTCAATAAAAAATGCGGATTTTATCCTAAAACCACCACTTTGGGTGGTAAAATTAAGCCCAGGTCAGGCCTAAGACTGAATATCGCTTCCTAATGATCGGTTTGGGTACACCTTATATTGGTAAAAAAGCTCCCCGGAGGAGTATCCTCCAGGGAGCAAGTGCTTTATCAACAAAATTGTGAATTGTTAGTCGCCAAGCAGGATGTTGTAGAGAGCGGTCACATCCGAGCCACTCACCACGCCATCACCGTTCACATCGGGATCGCCGGCAACTTCGGCGTCGTCAAGCAGCACATTATAGAGAGCGGTCACGTCGGAACCGTTCACAATGCCGTCGCCGTTGACATCTCCCTTCTGGACTGCGGGTTGCGACTTGGTGATAACCAGCTTGCCATTCTCAAGGTCGGCAGTCATATTCCACTTGCCGGCGGCAATCTTGAAGGCGCCGCCCTTGGCCCTGAGCGTGAGGTCGGTACCCAGCAATGCCTCGGTCACCTCGAAGTCCTCATTGGTCTCAGCGCCCCAGAGGAATTCATCGATGGTCCAATCTTCGGTCTCACTGAGCTTGGTCGTGAACTTGAAGTAAGTAACGTCCTCGCAAGTGACAGTGGTGGTGAACACCTCGTTTTCGGCATCGTAGGTCATTGCCTGGCCTGCGTTGGGTTTCCAGTTCTGGAAGTCGCCCAAGACGTAGAGTGCAGGCTCCACGGGAGTGGGCTCATCCCAACCGGTGACAGAAACCGTCGTCTTGTCCAAGCTGACGGTAATCACCAGGTTGCCGGTGCCGTTGATGTAGAAGTTCTTGCCCGGGGTGATGAGGGCGGCCTCGCTCACATCGTTGTTCAGCCAGAAGCTTTCGCCTTCAGCATCGCCACCATACCAGTTGCCTTCGCGGTCGATGAACTTGAATTCCATGCCTTCCTCAGCACCATTGAGGGTGTAAACGAAGGCGGTGTCGTTCTTGGTCATCATGACCTTACCGTCGGCCCAAACGGGATCGGTGAACGAGCCGGCGATGTAGAGGGTGTCCTCGGGAACAACGGGCTGGTCCTCAATTTCACCAGTGATAATGAGCTTGGTGAATGCGGGGTTGAGCAGGAAGCTCAGCGTGGCAGGAGCGTTGACATACATGTTGTTTTCGCCACCGCCCTCAACGAGAGTGAGGGTGTCGCCGAGCAACTCGGTGGTGACGAGGAAGTTGCCTTCGCTCTCGGGCATGAACCACTTCTCGGTATTGTCGCTGTAGGCGACGCGAATCTTGAACTGCTCATCGGCAGCGAACTCAACGTCGTTGAGCTCCCTGTAGCCGGTGCTGGCGTTCTGGAGCTGGAAGGTTGCGATGGGCTCTGCCCACTCGTTCTTCGAGCCGCGGAGCTCGACAGCGGTAATCTCGACAGCGGGGATGCCCTCGATTTCGCCGGTGATAACGAGCTTGGTGAATGCGGGGTTGAGCAAGAAGCTCAGCGTGGCGGCAGCGTCAACATACATGTTGTTGGTGCCACCCTCAACGAGATTAAGGGTGTCGCCGAGCAACTCGGTAGTGACAAGGAAGTTGTCGTTGCTCTCGGGCACGAGCCACTTCTCGGTGTTGTCGCTGTAGGCGATGTGAATCTTGAACTCCTCATTGGCAGCGAACTCGACATCGTTAAGCTCCCAGTAGCCGGTGCTGGCGTTCTTGACTTCGAATGTTGCGATGGGCTCTGCCCACTCGTTCTTCGAACCGCGGAGCTCAACGGCGGTAATCGTGACGGGAGTTTCCTCAAATTCGCCAGTGATAACGAGCTTGGTGAATGCGGGGTTGAGCAAGAAGCTCAGCGTGGCAGGAGCGTTGACATACATGTTGTTTTCGCCACCGCCCTCAACGAGAGTGAGGGTGTCGCCGAGCAGGTCGGTAGTGACAAGGAAGTTGCCTTCGCTCTCGGGCATGAGCCACTTCTCGGTATTGTCGCTGTAGGCGATGCGAATCTTGAACTGCTCATCGGCAGCGAACTCAACGTTGTTGAGCTCCCTGTAGCCGGTGCTGGCGTTCTGGAGCTGGAAGGTTGCGATGGGCTCTGCCCACTCGTTCTTCGAACCGCGGAGCTCGACAGCGGTGATCTCGACAGCGGGGATGCCCTCGATTTCGCCGGTGATAACGAGCTTGGTGAATGCGGGGTTGAGCAGGAAGCTCAGCGTGGCGGCAGCGTCAACATACATGTTGTTGGTGCCACCTTCAACGAGATTAAGGGTGTCGCCGAGCAACTCGGTAGTGACAAGGAAGTTGTCGTTGCTCTCGGGCACGAGCCACTTCTCGGTGTTGTCGCTGTAGGCGATGTGAATCTTGA
>JAGCUP010000113.1 GCA_017962765.1 Muribaculaceae bacterium
GTAACTGTTGTAATTACCCTCTCAAATGAGGGCTTCCACAACATCTTGCCGCCGCCTCCGCCACCCTTGCAGGTTGTAATTACCCTCTCAAATGAGGGCTTCCACAACTATCAGTTTGGTCGTTGCTTTAATACGGGCGTTGTAATTACCCTCTCAAATGAGGGCTTCCACAACGTTGATGAGGTGCGCCATACCATTACTTCCGTTGTAATTACCCTCTCAAATGAGGGCTTCCACAACCCATTGACTTTACTTTGCCAATTACGTTGCGTTGTAATTACCCTCTCAAATGAGGGCTTCCACAACCTAATTGTTTGTAATTTGAATATTTTCAAGATGTTGTAACAAAAGTTTGACATAAAAAATGGTTGATTATTTACCATAGTAGTTACTTGTTTTTGCCTATAAGTTTTATCTTTTGTCCCATGACTTCGCTGATAGATGGTGCGATTTCTCCCACGGTGGTAGTGGGAACATTCACTTTTTCGAAACCCTCGCCAATGTAAGCATTATGTGCAAAAGAATTGCGAATGTTTATAGCTTCGCTTTCTTCTTTCTCCGAAAATAGTTTCGCATAAGCAAGAAGTTGGCTGAAACTGGTCCTCTTGGCTTTGTTTTCACCTTTGTCATCGTAATAATAGTGGGGTGACATTTTGTCATGAAGCTCCTTGTGCCGTTCAAGTATGAGCCTTTCGATTCGATGGGCGTTCTCGAAGACATCAAACCTGACACGGTCGTATTTTTCAAATTCTTGCTCCAAGTCGTTACGGTCAATGTCAAGCGAAACGGCGTTTTCGTCATCGACAAGGTAAGGAATAAGTGTCTCGATGCGACTGTCGAACAAGAATCTCAAGAAATCGCCATAGTTTTTCAGTTTGATGGCTTGTTGAGAGATTTTCACAGGGATGTTGCTGCCCTTGATGTGTAGCGTGATAGAGAAGGGCACACTGATTTCGAGAGCGCTGATTCCTTCTTGTCGCCTGATGGGCTTAATGTTTTTCAGCTTGAAGTGTGCAAAGCTATTGTCGAGCATATTTTCATTTTTATTGAATAAAATGTGCCGCGCCATCAAGAAAATAATAATATCTTGAACCTTATAACGTCTAATGAGTCGTTCGGTTGACTTCATGCAGTGCAGGGCGCGTGAAAGAATTTGTATCTCTTTCTCCTTGTCGGCATTGCTCACCACTTTTTTCAAGTGCATAGATACCAGTCCGGTAGGCTTGCTGTTACCATTCAGGAGTGCTGTCATCAACTTGTTTTGTTGTGATGCTGTGAGTTTGCGTAGTTTTTGTGATGTATTGATGATGTCTTTGATGCGTTGTTGTTTGTCAAGCGCCGGGTTCTTAGCCAGAGATTTTGCAAGTTTCTTGTTGACTTCCTCAATGCCTTCCCCAATAATTTTGTTGTCATCGCACGACAAACCTGCTGTCTCGGAAAGCATTTGCAGCGAGGCGTCGTTGCGCAAAATATTGTCAATTTCGCTTATGGTCTTGCCATAGTCGTCTTTGTCGTTGGTGCGGTGCTGCAACAACTTGAAGAAGCCGTAATACCGCTTGTAATTATCTTGCGGTTGAGTGTAAAATTCTTGACTGTCGTCTTGATATAGTCTTTTAAAGTGTTTTGCTATCAAGAAAGAGACATTGGCATCATCTCGCTTGTCGCCTTGGATGAAATTCTTGTCATATTTGTATTCAAGAATTTTTTTGATGTGTGGCTCAAATAGCCCACGAGGCAATTCAACGGGCAACTCAAGGTATGCCTGCAAGAGTCGCTCATGGAAGTCGTTGTCGCGCCGTGCCCATTTGTTCTTACCGCGCGTGAGGAAAGGTAAGTTCTTTAAGTTGTCGAGTGGCAAGGAACGAAGCCATTTGACTTTTACCTCAAGATATTTCTTATAGAAAGCGGCAGTTGATGAGGGGGCGCTGTTAATCACCTCCATCAAGAATGGATGTGCGTCGTCGTGCATGATAAGATGGGCCGAAACCAAAATCCTTTTTATTTGCTCAAGGCTGGTGAACATCGACAGGGCCGATTGAAGTATTTGGAAGTTCAAACCAGTGAGCTTGTTACCAGCCGAGGGGGCGGGCTGCATAGCGATGATGTCATGAGCCAGCCAATCGCCTAACTTGCCCGGCTTGATTTCGACAAAGTGGCTTTTTCCGCGCTTATTGCGCTCATCGGCAACTTGTTCAAGGTCGCGCATGAACCGCTCTAAACGTTTCTCGGTGGCAACGATGTGCTCCTCTAAACGGCTCTGTAGCTTGCTGATAGCCTTGTTTTCATCATAAGACGCGCCCGATAGATAGTTTTGCAACTTTTTGGGAAGATGGCGGTCATAATCAATTCCCAAGGCAGCTGCTTCGTTACGGGCATTATTGCCGTTGATTTCGCCTGTGATAACTTTGTCAATGAACTTTTTAAAGCCAGTTGCGAAATTTTTGATTATTTTTTCTTCACCCGGCAGCGCCAACGATTTTTTAGCATTGTCATCGACTGCATTAAAGAGGAGATGATAAAAGATGAGAGCCGGAAGCTCATGCGTGCTCATGAAGCATTTGGGGGGCGTGAGAGAAACGATTTGTTCTCCATTTTTCTTCCGTTCCCTTAAGTCTTTGGCTTGAGGTGAATCGATGAGTTGGGGCAGTCCTGGCCTGGGGTCATTGGGGCCTGCTTTCCAATATAACCCAATATGGTTGTTGTTGATTAAATAGGAAGCGTGATGATCGGTGATATAAGGTTCGGAATCGGGGGTGTCGGCTTGGACGTCCTCGAAGTCTCTAATGAGTGGAGCCCATGTTTCGACACGTTGCTTCTCGATTTCATTAAGTCTCCCAAATCCGTGCAATTCTTTCTGGAGTGAACGCACATGGGATTGTCCTTCGGCAATTTGTCCGTCGATGCACTTTTTGTCATAAAAGGCAAATCGATACGTTCCCAATTTGACTTGAAAACGAATGTCGCGAAAGATTTCTTGCTGGTCAATGAATTGTAAAGCTAACTGCGGAAAGCGGTCGGAGTGTCGCACCATGAGGGTGGTATTCAAGTCGTCATCACTTTTTTCTTCGCTGCGGAACAACTTTTGGTCATTGGGACATAAGAGGTCAAATAACTCCAGTGGGCAACGTTGCAATTCGTTCACCATGTCGAGTGCAAGTGCGGTGGAGTTCTGAACACTCTCATATCGCATGCGAGGCAGTTTTATTCTATAAACTGCTAATGACTCAAAGATGATGCTGCGGCGTTTAGTGGTTTTTAGGTCGCCGTAGGTGTAAAACGCTTTAGTTTTAGCAAGCATTTCACCGATGTATTTCTTTTCGAGAAATAATGAAATGAAGCACAAAAGTCCACGCAAAGAGAACACGTTTGAGGGCTTGTCGTCTTTGTTGGAGATGAGTTCCTTTTTGTAGAGACTGTACTGGGAATTCTCTCTGCCCATTTTGTTGTTCTTAATGAAAGACATTTCGTGTTCGCTATAGTTGAATCGCTGCTGCACAGTGCGTAAAGCGGCCTTGTGGAGGTCCTTGATACAACTTACAAGACTCCGCTCATTAAGATTGAGGTTGAAGAATTCGTTCTCTTCATCTGAATCGTAATGGGTGGTATAATTGCGGTAGAAATTTAAAACCTCATTTACCTTGGGTAGGATAAAGCACAAAGCATCAACCTCGTTTGTGGCCTTCCCTGTGGAAATGACGGTATCGGTCATCGGAGCTAAGAAAGGGAAGTGGCGCCTAAGTAAAGTGCAAATTTTATCTTTCTTATCGGTATGAGTTTTTTTCGATTTGAGGTTGTCGAGGATGGTGTTAAAAGGATTGAAATCATTACTGTCTTTGCCCATCCCCAGGCATTTGCAAATGTACTCAAAAGTCATGAAGAAATTATGCTGGGCCATATTGCAGTAAGCCGCATAAACGTGTTTGTTTTGATTGATTTGTACCATAGCGAAATATTGTTGTGAGATTAATTCAAGACATAAACTGCACGTCTTGTGGGAGCAAGCAAAGAAATTATATTTCACTTGCAGACAATTTCTCAATGAGGGTTTTCATCAGTGTGGTTTTGCCAGTATCGGCATAACCTTTAAGTATGAATACCTTCGTTTCTTTGTCGGCAAGGAAATCTTCCATTCTTTTAAATGTCTCTTGTTGCTCAATGCTTAGCCCCATAATCGGATTAGTTTTTAATTACATTACGATTCAGCAAATCTCATGCCAAACATCCGCAAAGACAACTGAAATACAGCTTTCACGACATTTTCACGGCATTTTTAAGAACTTTTGAAAATAAATGCTGAAAAAGTTGCTGGGGTGGGGGAAATGTAGTACTTTTGCAGCCACTTTCCACTCACCATATATGGGGCTGACTTGGATTTGACAGCGTGTAGAGGTGGTGGGCAAGCATGCAGAGCGATGATGGCAATGCTCTCGAATCTCAGTCATCGACTAAATTTAACTGGCGAAAATACTTACGCTCTTGCTGCCTGATCGAAGCACAGTAGATCAGCTTAATCGCTGCCCAAGGCGGTAGCGACAAGACATCACCCGACAGCCCTATCCGCGAGGCTCGTTGAACCGGTGGTGCTCGCAAATCGGGGATAGATGAAGGCCTGTCTCGAGCCTTAATCGAAGTTTAGAGGCTAAGCCGTTGGTTGGTAGTCCCGAGCCTGCCCGCGGTCGAAAAACAAGTCAGGACTAAGCATGTAGAAAACCCATTAGTTCCGCGTTTGGACGAGGGTTCAAACCCCTCCAGCTCCACAACCCACAACCGCAAGAGGCTCACCAAGCCCCTTGCGGTTTTTTTTTGATGAATAATTTTGGTCTTTGGGTTGTTTGTTTGTGAAAAATGTTGTATCTTTGTTGACGTGAAAAACTAAATAACAACCAACACAAATTAAAACAAACTGAGAGCACAATGGAAATGAATCTTGTGATTGCAATCATTGCCATCATCGTGATGGCTATCGTGGGTTACTTCTTGGGCAACCGGGGGAAGAAAGGGTATGTACTCACTATTGACCAACTGAGAAGCAACATTGCCGAGCTGGGCCGCAAAAACGCCGGGCAGGAAGCGGCGATTGCCGAGAAAACCAATGCCATCACGACGCTGACCGCCGAGCGTGATGTACAGAAAACCAATGCTGACAACTATTCGCACCAGTTGGCGGCGCAAAAGGAGGGCTACGAGCAACAAATTGTCGCGCTGAAGTCGGACTCGGAGCGCGCCTTGCAAAACGAGTTGGAGCGGAGCCAGAAGCTGTTGAACGAACAAAAGGCGGCCTACGAGAAGCAGATGGCCGACCAAAAGGCGGCTTTTGAGGCCCAACTCAAGGAACTGAAAGACACCTTCGCCAAACAACTCGAGGAGTTCAAGACTGAGAGTGAAAAGAGCCTAAAAAAGCAGGAGGAAATCGCCGATGAGTTCAAGCGCACCGAGACGAGGCGCAATGCCGAAGCGATAGCCGAAATGAAGAGGACCTACGAGCAGCAGATTGAAGACTTGAAAGCATCGTTTGAGCAACAAATAAAGCAAACTAAAGAGGCTAACCTTGGGCAAATTTCCGCTATTAAAGAGATGAACGACAAGCAGGTGAAGAGCCAGCTCGACCTCATCAAGGAGCAGATGCAGACCACGTCGGAGAAGGTGCTAAAGCTGCGACAGGACGAGCTGGGCATCAAGAACCAGGAGCAAGTGTCGAAAATCATCGACCCCCTGCAGAAGAGTCTCAAGGACATGCAAGAGGCCCTGGACAAGACGAAGAAGCAACAGGAAGACGCGCTGATTCGACTCGACGAGAGCATCAAAATCAATATGGAGAAGAGCGCGGCTATCGGTGAGACGGCCGACCGACTTACCCGCGCCCTCACCGGCGAGGTGAAGGTGCAGGGAAACTTCGGTGAGCTTAAACTCAAGCAGTTGCTCGAAGACCTCGAGCTCAAGGAGGGCGAACAATACGACACGCAGGAGACGCTACGAGACCGCGGGGGCAAAGGCGTCAAGGGCGACGACGGCAAGGGCCTGATTCCCGACTTCATCCTGCACTTCCCCAACAATCGCCATGTGGTTGTTGACTCCAAGATGTCGCTGACCGCCTACGAGCGCTACATGAATGCCGAGGATGGCTCTCCCGAAACGAGCGAATATCTCAAATCGCACCTCAACAGCATCAGGGCGCAGGTGAAACGCCTCGCCAAGAAAGAATACACCAAGTTTCTTCCCGGAGGCTACCACCGCTTGAATTTCGCCATTATGTATGTTCCCATCGAGGGCGCGTTGAACCTCGCGCTGCTCAACGACCACGGTTTGTGGAAAGAAGCCTACGACGAGGGCGTGATGATTCTCGGCCCGCAGACCATGTATATGAACCTGCGCGTGCTGGAAATGATGTGGACCCAGGTGAGCCAGTTGAAGAACCAGCAAGCCATGATGGACGCCGCCAACACTGTGGTTGACCGTGTGCAGGATTTCGGCATCCGTTTTATGGAGGTGGAATCGAGCGTGAACGACGCGCTCAAGAAAATCAACCGGCTCAAAATCACCACTGCCAACAGCGGGCAGAGCATCATCACGGCGGCACGAAACCTGCTGAAAGCCGGCGCAAGCGAGAACAAGAAAAAGAAATCGCTCGCCGACATGGACGACACACTGTTCATCGACGCCGACACCACCATGCTCCTCAGCCCCGCCCCCTCAACCGGCCCCAAGGACATCACCGAAGAAACATCCCCCGAGCAATAACCCCGATGAAGAAACAGCAACCGCAGGCGCCCACCACGGGCCGCTTGCGGTTGCTGGGTCTTGTGGAGTGGCCTTGAAAAGGCCTCTGGTTTAGTAGTTGTAGCCGTCGTCTTCGACCACTTCGTCGGTTCCGTAGGCGACCCTGTCGTCTTCGGCGGGAGCTTCTACCACTTCGGCAGCTTCTTCGGCGGGTTTTGCTTCTTCGTCGTCGTAGTAACGGCTATCGTAGTAATCTGCGTCGTCGGCTGCCTCAACGCTTTCGGTTTCGAAGCCGTAGTCGGTGTCTTCGTAGTTGTTATAACTGGGGGTCGACGTGTTGTTGACGACGAACACGATGACGGCAATGGCGATGGCTACGATAGCTGCCACAATGATGCCGATGATAATGCCCGTGTTGCTCTTTTTGGGTGGCGGTGCCGATTGCGGGTCGCTGAAGGGCATCGACGGGTCGCTATAAGGCATGGACGGGTCGATGGGGTTGCCGTACTGGTCCACCATGGGACCCGTGGCGGGGTAGCCCGTGGCGGGTATCGCATCGTAACCCGTGGGATAAGATACGGGCGTGCCATCGTAACCCATCGACTGGGGTGCGGACTGATAGCTGCCGGGGGCGGGGATGGGGGGCATCCCGCCAGGTTGCGAGATGGGTGGCATGGTGCCGGGTTGTGAGATAGGTGGCATCCCGCCGGGTTGTGAAATGGGGGGCATGCCCGGTCCCACCGTGGTGGGTAACCCTGTGGAGGGTTCCGGGATTGCCGTTCCCGAGAATCCGTCGTTCTGGGCAGGTTGCAGCCATTCACCGCAGAAGCGGCACTTGCGGGCCACGGCAAGTATTTCCTCGCCGCAGTAAGGGCATCGCATGGTGGCTTGCTGTCCGTCCGCAGGTTGTGCGGCTGGTGTGGGCTGTTGGGCTGGTACTTGCTGTTGCGCTGCTGCTACTTGTTGCAACAGCGGTTGCAGCTCTGGCACATCGCTGGCTTTCATCCAGTTAGCCGAGCCTTGCCACCAGACGAGCGCGTCGGGCACGAGGCCGTTTTCCACCAGTTGGTTGATGTGGTAGGGTCCCAGCTCCACGTTGTTGATGTTCATGAAAATTTCGGCGTTCTTGTCCATAGGGAATAAGTTATTTAGGAGGTTTTATTTGAAATAGCGCGAAGTAAGGGTGTGATAGTAGGGCGAAGCCTTGGCCTCGTCAATCCAGTGGCTCAGCGTGTCGGCCAGCGCCTGTTCGTCGTGGCGCAGCGTGAGGGCTTGGAACTGCGAAAAGCTCACGCGCGTCGAGATGTCGACCTGGGGGTAGGAGGGGGCGAGGCTGCGCGCGATGTGTTCGTTGACGACTGCGAGCCTCACTTCGCCGGCGGCCACCATCATCATCAGTTGTTAGGGGCCGTAGTCGGGGTCCTCGGCCACATAGATGGTGTCGCCAATCTCTCGCGAGAGTCCCTCGAGGCGTTCCTTCATGGGCGAGCCTTTGACGATGGTCACCGTGTCGTGGGCCAGGTCGAGCTGCGAATTGACCCTCAGCGTGACGTCGTCGAGCCGTCGTTGCAGCATCACTTGGTTGTCAAGGTAACGGGCGCTGGTGAAAGCGTAGTGCTGCTTGTTCTCGCCCGTGACGGGGAACTGGGCCACGACAATGTCATAGCCCCCCGTTTCGAGTCCTTCCAGCCCCACCTCCAGCGTGGTGATGGGATGGAACTTCATGGGGCGGTGGTGTTGCGCGGCGAGGTGTCGCAGCAGGTCGGAGGTGAAGCCGTCCAGCGTGTCGCCGTAGCTGTAGTAGTTGAGCGGTGTGAACTCGATGGCCACGTCGAGCGTGTCGCCGCCCGAGGCACCGTGGCGTGCCGTGCCGCCGCACCGTGCCAGTGCGACCATGGCTGCTACCGTCGCTGCCAGTAGCAGGACGAGTATGGTGAGATTGCCCTTCTTGGGAAGTTGTCGGCGTTGCAGCATAGTGTCAAGTTCAAGCTAAATGAAACGCAAAGATAACAATTTTTTCGCTATCTTGCCACTTTCGCCCCCAAAAACCACTTCGGGACATGGCTTAGGAGGGTGCTTAGGAGGGGTTGAGCCAGTTTTTGACCTTATTCACGAGACCCTTGTTGAGGTCTTGGAGGGCTTGCTGCGCGGCGAGGTCGCCTTGGTTGGCGGCACGGGCGTACCATCGCTCGGCCACGGTTTTGTTCTGTCTCACGCCGTGGCCGTGGCGGTAACAGTCGCCCAGGCATCGTTGTGCCACGGCGAAACCTTGCTGTGCCGCGAGGCGGAACCACTTGACGGCTTCTGCCTCGTTGCGTGGCACGCCGCGGCCATTCATAAAGCAGAATCCCAGGGCGATTTGTGCGACAGCGAGTCCTTGTCTGGCAGCCTGTGCATACCATCGTGCGGCCTCGATGTCTAACTGCGGCACCCCCGTTCCCTGTGAGTAGCAATTAGCCAGGTTGTATTGTGCCTCGGCCAGGCCTTGATTGGCTGCCATGAGATAATAGCGTGCGGCCAGGGTATAATTCTTCGCTACGCCGTGTCCGCCCATGTGACAGTCTCCCAAATGATTTTGCCCTTTGGCGTAGCCTTGTTCGGCGGCCTGTGCATACCATCGTGCGGCCTCGACCTTGTTGGTAGGTACGCCCTGTCCGTTGAAGTAGCGGTTTCCTAAGTGGTCTTGTGCAGCGGCGAGTCCTTGTTCGGCGGCAAGGCGGTACCATTTCACAGCCTTAGCATGGTTGCGTCTCACTCCAATTCCATTGAAGTAGCAGTCACCCAAATAGTTCTGTGCGCCGACATGGCCTTTCTCGGCAGCCTTGCTGAAAAAGGCGAAAGCTTGAGTGAAATCGCGTTGCCGATAACATTCGCGAGCCTTGCTCACAATCGCGGGCACCGAAATTGGCGAAGCGGGCATAGCATTGCCTTGTGCTGGCTTCTTTTTGCTTTTCGAGGGTATCGTCTTGGCATGTATTGCTTTGGTGTTGTCTTGTGCGGGCTTCGTCTTTTCTTGTGCCGGTTTCGTCTTATCTTGCGCCGGTTTCGTCTTATCTTGCGCTGGTTTCTGTTCAACTTGTGTTTCGGCTTTTCCTTCGCCTTTGACGCCCAACAGTTTGAGGATATGTTTGGGCAGGGTGCTCTCGATGGGGTGCTCGGCGAGGGTGAGGTGGTTGATGTCGGCGAGTTGGAATAGCAGTTCATCAGGCATGGGGGCGTCGTCGATGAGGTAGGGTAGTATGGCGTCCGACGGCTTCTTACGGATGGCGAAGCTAATCTCTTTGTTAGTATATTTGGAGCTATAGCTGTTCTTGCTCGCCAAGAATAGTATCAGTTTGCACTCGACGATGGCCTTGGCCAGCACATTGGTGAATTTTTGCCCGCCACTAATTCCTTTCCGGTCGATGAAATAGGAGATGCCGCGTGCGTCGAGCATTCGGCATATCGCGTCGGCCACCGCCGTGTCTTTGCGCGAATAACTGATAAAAACGTCTTTATTGTAGTCTTTTGATTCCATGTCTACGTAGTTATTTCGTGATGGTGAAGCCAAGTTTAAGGATGAGTTTTAGCGTTTCAACACTTGTGTTGCGGTCGAAGATTTTTTCGGCCTCGGGGAGCTCGTCGTAGGGGACAAGGTCGGGGTGCCGCCGATTGTTGTCGTCGCGTTGTTGCCCGTGGCGCCATCCCTGCTCGAGGCGTGTGCGTGCCCACACTTCGTGCACGTTACGCGCCATGTCCTCGACGAGCGGCAGCAGTTCGTCGGGAAGCTTAACATCGCTGGTGTCGACGGGCGTGGGAATATATTCTTTTTTTCTCATAAGTTGGCGAGTAAACGAGTGGTTTGTCTTTAGTTAATTAGGAATTAGAAACTATGCCCAAAGTGATGTCGACCACGTTATAGTCATAGCTTTGAATATCGGGCGCGAGCTCTTCCCAATCGACGAGGCAGTCGTGCTCGAGGCGGGCTTCGTCGGTGCTCGCCGCCCATGTGTAACCCAATAGCTCGTGCGAGGCGTTCCAGCGCAGGTGTTCGGTTTGTGCCAGCACGTCGAGCACGCGCGTAATGGCGGTGTCGGGCGTAGTGCCGTCGGCGTTGTGGTAAGCGATTTCGCTCTCATGCCTCACCAACCCCAGCTGTGGCAGGTTGGCAAACTTTTCATTGCCGAGAGCCTTCTGAGCGAGGAGCACTTTGGTGCGGGTGTGAAGGCTATTGGCCCTGTTCTGACGCTGGGTGCGCCGCAGTCGCGCCACGGCGGTATAAGTGGGCGCAAATCCTTGCCACGGGGGGGAGAGCTGCATAAGGTCGTTGAATTCATCGTCCCAGGTCTCCACCTTGTCGGGTGTTTTGCCGTCACGCACTTTCATTGCGTTGAGCGAGGCGTCGTGACGGGCCTTGAATTGCGCTGCGAGGCGCGTGAGCTTGTCTCCCACGACAATGTCGTAAGTGAAAATGTCCTCGTCGAGCCCGAAAACCACGATGGGGCTGTCGATTTCGTCATCGACCTTGATGGTGTTCTGGTGGCGCATTCTCTCGCTGGCGATGCCGTGCCGTTCGGCGGCCCACTGGCGGTTGTAATGGGCAGCGACGCGGCGGGTATGGCACTCGTCGTCGTGGCTCGCGCGCACTAGGATGGTGAAACGGTCCAGATTGTTGCGGTAGCGCACCGCCATCCTGAAGATGGTGACGGCCAATGAGATGTTGGTTTTGTCATCTTCGGTGGCCAGTACTACATAGTTGAGGGTGGGGAGCTGCGAGCGCAGCCGTTCAAAGAAAGCATCGCTGTGGCAGTCGTCCTGACGCAGGGTGACGAGCGGCGCGTCGCCATCCTCTGTGTCGCCTGCCAGGGCGGCGTGCATCGCGGGGGCATGTGCCATAAAAGCGCCCGCCTTGTTCCCCATGTCGATGTCGACCACGTCGCAATGGAATGCCGAGCGCGTCACATGATCGGAGCCACCGCCACTGGCAACAAACGCGCCGTACTCGTAGAGGAAGCGCACCACTTCCTTGCCATACTCGCCCATGCCCACCACCAGCGAATGGAAGGGTGAGGAAACTGTGGCGTCGGTCTCGACCACGACATGGTTCACGGGCAGTAGCGCGTCCTGTTGCTTGAGCCATTCGCCGACAAGGCGCGACGAGTCGATGAGCCTCACTTCAATGTGCTCACCGGGCCGCTCGTCTTCCACTACGCGGTTGAGGCTATTGTATCGAGCGTGGCAGTAGAGTTTGGTGGCTCGGCCCGTGGCGGCGAAAGCTTGCAGGGTGGTGTCGTTCCTAAGGGCCGAAACGGCATGCAGGTTATATTGCTCGTCGTTGGTGAGAACAAAGAAGTGAAGGTTGCGCGACGTTTTCTTGAGCAGTAGTCGGCTGATGGCCGCGAGCCGCAAGCGTCCCTTGAGCAGGTCGTTGTCGCCGCTTGAAAGGCTTCCGTCGTCAATCATTGGTAGGCTGGCGAAACAGTTTGCCGTTAGGCATTTGAGTTCCACAAGGCGCTCAAAGTCCTTGCTTTTGAACGAGAGGAATTTGAGCCACCGCTCCACACCGTTATGCTCTTTGCTGTCATCAATGTCGGCATTGGTCCTGACCACGACGATTCTATAGTTTTTGTCACCGATGGCATTATGGTGTGCATTGATGTCGGAGGCAAGCCGGTAAGCGGCATTGCTCAGTCCCCAAAATACGTAGGTCGTAGCGCGGCTGTGCGAAAAACGTGAGGCTTTCAAGAGCCGCAACCCGGCCACGATGCTGTAGCCGAAATACTTGATGACGAAGGCCAAGCTCACCAGCGCCGCCAAGAAATGGGCCAGAGCGAAAAACATCATGAACAGCCAGCTGTCGTGAAAACGCTCGTGGATGGCACTCACGTCGCTCTGAAAGAGGAACATGAGCGAGGCATGCAGCATAGCCATTGGGGCGTTGCCGTAGAGCGAAGCCCTGTCGCCGGTGTACATGCCCGTGTCGTAAACCATGAAGCCCAGTAGCCACACGAAGCAGAACGTCCCGAAGAGGTATTTGCTGGCTTTCCTGTCGTGGCTGCGCGCCCATTTTTCCATGCCCCATCTGTTCAGGCCCCACAGGATTCCAATGCAAATTAGTATCACCAGCATGGCCAGGGCGAAGCTGTATAATCCCATCCACTCAAGGGAATCGGGCAAAATAGCTTTGGAAGCGAATTCCTTGAGGTAATAGTGGTAATCGAAAAATGCAATGATAATTAATTTCATAAGGTTGTTGTTAATGGCAAGTCTCCGTAATGCGCCACCGTCGCACGAAACCAGCGGAGGCTTGATGGGGAACTTACTCCAAACTGCAAAATTACGAAAAAAACAGGAAACATTGGCATTTCGTGGTGCGCTTTTTGCCACTTTTTCCTGGGTGCGCGATTTTGGGGCTTTGCGATGACTGGTATGTGGTGAAAAATCACTAACTTTGCGGGGCCGCTATAGCAGGCGGTGAAGCATAACCCTAAAACAATATTCTAACGAAACTACAACTATGGCAAAGAAACTGACCGAACATGTGACCTGGGTGGGAAAAGTGGATTGGGAACTCAAGCATTTCCACGGCGAGGAACTGTCGACCCATCGCGGCACCAGCTATAACGCTTATCTTGTAAAGGACGAGAAAACGGCGCTCATCGACACCGTGTGGGGACCTTACGACCGCGAGTTCGTGGCTCGCCTCAAGGAGGTCGTTGACCTGCACGACATCGACTATATTGTCATGAATCACAACGAGGTGGACCACAGCGGGGCGCTCGTGGAACTGCTGCGAGAAATCCCTGGCACGCCCATCTATTGTACGGCGAAGGGCGAGGCTATCCTGCGCGGCCACTACCACGAGGACTGGAATTTTGTGAAAGTCAAGAGCGGCGACACCCTGTCGCTGGGAGCGCTCACCCTCACCTTCATCGAGGCGCCCATGCTCCACTGGCCCGACACCATGTTCACCCATCTGAGTGGCGACAACATCTTGTTCAGCAATGACGGCTTCGGGCAGCATTTCGCCGCCGAATCGCTTTATGCCGACACCGTGCCCACCGAGGCGCTTCTCTACGAGGCCGAGAAATATTATGCCAACATCATCGCTCCCTTCAGCCCCATGGCGGCACGTAAACTTAAAGAGCTGGCCGATAGTCCTTTGGCTATTGATATGATTTGCCCCAGCCACGGCCTGATTTGGCGCAAGGACCTTAATATCATTCTCGAGAAATATGCCCAATGGAGTAATGCCTACCAGGAGAATCAGGTGACCATCATTTACGACACTATGTGGCAGAGCACCCGCCTTATGGCCGAGGCTATTGCGCAGGGACTCACCGAGGCTGCTCCCGATGTCACTGTCAAGCTAATGAACGCGGCACTCGACGACAAGAACGACGTGCTCACCGAGATGTTTCACTCGCGTGCCTTCCTCATTGGGTCGCCCACCATCAATAATGGCTATTCGCATGCCATCGCTGGCCTTCTTGAGATGGCTAAGGGATTGAAACTCAAGAATAAGAAGGCGGCAGCCTTCGGATCCTATGGATGGAGCGGGGAGGCCGTCAAACAACTCACGGAGCGACTCGCAGCTTGCGGCTACGAACTCCTCGACGACGGAATTCGCACCCCCTGGGTGCCCGACAACGATGCCCTGGTCGCCTGTCGTGCCTACGGTGCCGCCCTCGCCGACAAGCTGTGAGCTTTAACCCGAATCGGTCATTAGGCCGACGATAGGTTGATTTTTAGGTCTATTAATGCCATAACAGCTTCTTATTGGCATCTTGTTGCCATTGCCATTTCGCCATAGCCCGCTATGGCTTCAATGCCAATGTTACAATCTGCTCAATAATAATTCTGTTCTGACATAAATCCTAATGACCGATTCGGATTTGAGATGCTTATTTACTGATAATAGGTGATTTCGCGTATGGTAGTGCCGCGACGTGTACCCTCGTCGCTGCGGTGCTCGGCTTGGCGACGTGTCCAGTTGCCGTGACTGTCGCGTGCCGTGTAGGTGACCGTGGTGGTGATTTCGTCGGCCATGCACGCCTGGTCGTCGACCTCCTTAACCAGGTCGCCACGTGCGTCGTAGGTGAAGCGTATCAAGGCCTCCTCGACGAGATAATATTTATAGCCGATAAAGCGGATGCGGTCGCCGGGCTTGTCATATTCCAGCACCATGCGTCCACGTTGCTCGTCGGTGCCGAAGCCCACAATGGTGCCCCATTGCGAGCGGTGTATCTGGTTATAGTCGGTGCTCCACTCCTTTGGGTTGTCGCATTTATATTTCTCGAAGCGTCCCTCGCACGAGAACGAATAGACGCCCTCGTCGAAACATGTATATTTCTCGCCCGTGACGCGCAAGGTCTTCACTGGCCCGCGCAAGTCAAAGAGCAATAGGTCGTTTGACACATAGTCGGCACGGGGCATAGCTTGTGTCACCTCGGTAGTCGTTTCGGCCACGGTGCTCGCAGGCACCTGCTGTCGCCCGGCGCCCTCTTTCCCCTGTCCACAACTAGTAAGGAGTAGGGTCGTGAGGGCTAAATAAATCATCTTTTTCATGTGGTTTTGTTTTAAGACTTGACAAAGATACGCAAAAAAATCCCACAATCACCCACCTTTTTAAGAATTTTTCTTACCTTTGCAGGATAAACACATTATTAAAAAAATGAAACTGAAAATTATGTTCGCAACAATCGCGATGGCCGCCGCGCTCGCCTCACAGGGCGAGGTGCTTCCGGCACCGCAGACAACGGGCGGCAAGCCCATGATGCAAATGATGTCCGAGCGCAAGTCACAGCGCGACATCGACCCGTCACAACCCGTCACGAAACAAGACTTGAGTAACATCCTGTGGGCCGCATGGGGCATCACCCACGAGGGTAAGCACACCGTGGCCACCGCCATGAACCGCCAGGAGCTCGTGCTTTACGTCATCACGGCCACCGAGGTGAGCCGTTACAACCCCGAAGCCCACACCCTCACTGTGGTCAACAAGGGCGACTTCCGCGCTGCTGCCGGTATGCAGGACTTCGCCCAGACGGCACCGTTGAACATTGTGCTGGCTGTTGACACCTCCAAGCAAGACCGCCTCGATTTTCAGGCTTACACTGCCGGTGCCGCCTCGCAGAACATCTACCTCTATTGCGCGCAGGCGGGCCTTAAGAGTGTGTTGCGCGCCTCGTTCGACTATGAGGCCCTTTCGGGAGCCCTCAAGCTGCCTCATGGCGAGCGCATACTCTTTGTCCAATCGATAGGGCACTAACCGCATTGAGGGGAAAAGCGATATGAAACGAACCGCATTGCTCTTGCTCTCCCTCATGGCCCTGCTCGTGGCCTGTACGGGACGGCAGCAGGAGCCTCCGGGCCGCATCGTCAAACTCGACATGGATAGTACGGCCATGCGACCGCCCACGGCCACGCCCGTCGAGCGCAAATATGCGCCCGTCAACGCGGCTGTCAACACCATTCCCACGATGCACTTCTCGGCGCCCTTCAAGGTGCTTTTCAACGATAGCAACGACGTGCACCTGCAGGCTGCTGCCGTTAACGGCTTCGGGCATCCCATCAGCGACTATCGCAGTGCCTACCACCTGAACCAACCCATCGTCAAGGTGGTGACATGCGACGCCTACATGGTTGATACCCTCTCTCATTCCATGCCCTACCTTGTGCCCAAGGCCCAGAAATTGCTTGAAGAGATAGGATACGCTTTCAGCGACACCATCCGTGCCCGTTGCCGTGGTAACTACCGCATCCGCGTCACGAGCCTCACGCGCAGCGACTACAGTGCCGCACAGCTGCAGCGTCGCAACCGCAACGCCAGCGAGAATTCGTGCCACCGATTCGGCACCACTTTCGACATCAGCTGGACTAAGTTCGACAACCGCGACCCCAGCTACGTGCTGAGCGAGGAGAGCCTCAAGAACGTGCTGGGTGAGGTTGTCTACAAGTTACGCGAACAAGGCCGCTGCTACGTGATGTATGAGCGCAAGCAAAGTTGTTTCCACATCACCGTGCGATAGGGACCAAAACGAAACAAATTTATTTTTCAATCACAATAATGACTATTCAAAACGCTATCGAGAACTATTTCAAGTTCACAGGAGCAAAAAGCTTCAACCTCACCACAGCCCTCGTTGACATGGACGGAGTGCTCTATGATTCAATGAAAAATCATACCCGGGCCTGGGTGAAACTCATGAAAAAGAACGGCATCAAATGCACGCGCGACGAGTTTTACCTCTATGAGGGTATGACTGGCAGCGACATCATTAAGATGAAATTCAAGAACGGTGCCGGCAAAAACATTACCGACGACGAGGCTGCTGCGCTCTACAAGGTCAAGAGCCGCTACTTCAGCGAACTGGGCGAGCCTGAGCTTATCCAGGGCACCTTGTCGCTACTGCAGGCTCTGAAACAAGCCGGTGTGCAGTGCGTGCTCGTTACCGGTTCGGGCCAGCAGTCGATTTTCGACCGCATCGACAATGACTATCCCGAAATTTTCGCGGCTCGCATCACCAGTGCCGACATCAAGCGCGGCAAGCCCAACCCGGAGCCCTACCTCAAAGGTATGGCGGCCGGTGGCGCGCGCGGCAATGAGTGCCTCGTCATAGAAAATGCGCCGCTCGGCGTGCAGGCAGGCCATGCCGCCGGATGTTTCACTGTGGGTGTCACCACAGGTCCCATCACCGAGAAAGAGTTGTACAAGGCTGGTGCCGACCTCGTGTTCAAGTCAATGGACGATTTTACCGCCTCCCTTCCCGAGTTGCTAACTATTCTTAAACCATAACCCACAGTTTTCTATATTTGAAATGAACAATCTTGCATCGAAATACGACCCTAAGGCGGTCGAAGAGAAATGGTACCAGTATTGGCTCGACCACGACTTGTTTAAGTCGGTCCCCGATGAGCGCGAACCCTACACCATCGTCATTCCGCCGCCCAACGTCACAGGCGTGCTCCACATGGGGCACATGCTCAACAACACCATCCAGGACATTCTCATCAGGCACGCGCGCCAGAAAGGGAAAAATGCCCTCTGGGTGCCAGGCACCGACCACGCCAGCATTGCTACTGAAGCCAAGGTGGTGAAACGCCTTGCCGAGCAGGGTATCAAAAAGAGCGACCTTACCCGCGACGAGTTCCTCAAACACGCCTGGGCGTGGACCCACGAGCACGGCGGCATCATCCTGCAACAGCTGCGCAAATTGGGCGCTTCGTGCGACTGGAGCCGTACCGCCTTCACCATGGACGAGGTGCGCAGCGAGGGCGTGTTGCGTGTTTTTGTTGACCTCTACGACAAGGGCCTCATCTATCGCGGCCTACGCATGGTCAACTGGGACCCGAAGGCGCAAACTGCCTTGAGCAATGAGGAAGTCATCTACCGTGAGGAGAACAGCAAACTCTATTACCTCAAATATTACGTGGCCGATGACGACTTTACTGGAGAGACCGGCGAAGAAGGAGAAGTCGTGCACCGTGACGAGCAAGGGCGCCGATATGCCGTGGTGGCCACCACGCGTCCCGAGACCATCATGGGCGATACCGCCATGTGCATCAACCCCAAGGACCCCAAGAATCAGTGGCTGCGCGGCAAGAAGGTGATTGTGCCTCTCGTGAACCGCGTCATCCCCGTTATTGAGGACCGCTATGTCGATATCGAGTTCGGTACCGGCTGCCTCAAGGTTACCCCGTGCCACGACCCCAACGACTACATGTTGGGCAAGGTCCACAACCTGGAGAGCATCGACATTTTCAACGCCGACGCCACCGTGAGCGAGCAGTCGCCGCTCTACGTGGGCATGGACCGCATGGAGGTGCGCAAGGTTATCTCGCGTGACCTCACCGAGGCCAGCCTCATGGAGAAAGTCGAGGACTACGTCAACAAGGTGGGCTACAGCGAGCGCAACAGCGACACCGCCGTCGAGCCGCGTCTGTGCATGCAGTGGTTCCTCAAGATGCGTCATTTCGCTGACTTGGCGTTGCCTCCCGTGATGAACGACGAAATCAAATTCTTCCCCCCGAAATATAAACCCACCTACCACAACTGGCTTGAAAACATCCAGGACTGGTGCATCAGTCGACAACTGTGGTGGGGACACCGCATTCCGGCCTATTTCCTGCCCGCCGCCGAAGGCGAGGAGGAGCGCTATGTGGTGGCCCTCAACGAGGAGGAAGCACTCGAGAAGGCGCACAAGATTGCCGGCTTTGAACACATTACCGCCGCCGATTTGCGCCACGACGATGATGCCCTTGACACGTGGTTCAGCTCGTGGCTGTGGCCCTTGTCGCTCTTCGACGGCATCAACAATCCCGGTAACGAGGAAATCAAGTATTACTATCCCACCAATGACCTGGTGACGGCTCCCGACATCATTTTCTTCTGGGTGGCACGTATGATTATGGCCGGTTACGAATACGAGGGCAAGATGCCCTTCCGCAACGTCTATTTCACCGGCATCGTGCGCGACAAGCTGGGACGCAAGATGAGCAAGCAGCTGGGCAACAGCCCCGACCCCTTGATGCTTATCGACAAGTTCGGCGCCGATGGCGTGCGCATGGGCATGATGCTGAGCGCGCCCGCCGGCAACGACATCCTCTTCGATGAGGCCCTGTGCGAACAAGGTCGTAACTTTAACAACAAGATTTGGAACGCCTTCCGCCTCGTCAAGGGATGGGAGGTGGACGAAAACCTCGCCCAGCCTGAGCACAGCCGCTTAGCCATCGACTGGTTCCAAGCCAAGCTCGATGCCACGATGGCCGAGATTGAAGACCTCTATACCAAGTTCCGCATCAACGAGGCCCTGATGGCCGTGTACCGCCTCTTCTGGGAGGACTTCTCGGCTTGGTACCTCGAGATTGTAAAACCGGCTTACCAGCAGCCCATCGATGGTGTCACACTGCGTGCAACCATCGACTTCTTCGATATTCTGTTGCGTCTGTTGCACCCCTTAATGCCCTTCATCACCGAGGAGCTGTGGCAACACATCGCCGAACGTGAGCCGGGCGAGAGTATCATGTATGCCCCCCTGCCCACGCCTGCGCCAGCCGATAATGCGAAACTCGCCGCCATGGATGAGGCCAGTGCCATCGTGAGCAACGTGCGCAGTGTGCGCAGCGCAAAGAACATCGCGCCGCGCGAGACCCTCTCGTTGCAAGTGGTGGGAGCCTGGAGCAACCCCAACGAGCCCATCATCGTCAAGCTCGCCGGTCTCGATGCCATCACTTCAGTCGAAGCAAAAGCGCCCATGGCTGCCTCTTTCCTCGTGGGGACCACCGAGTTTGCTGTGCCTCTGGCCGACAACATCAACGTGGAAGAAGAAATCGCCAAGCTCCAGAAGGAGCTCGACCACGCTCGCGGTTTCCTCGCCAGTGTCGAAAAGAAACTCGCCAACGAGCGCTTCGTGGCCAACGCGCCGCAGGCCGTTGTCGACATTGAGCGCAAGAAACAGGCCGACGCGCTGAGCAAGATAGCGACCATCGAGGAAAGCCTGAAAGCATTGAAACAATCTTAACATTAACATAACTCAATAACAACACCGAAAAATGAAACTTAGAACCGCACTTATGATTGGAGCAGCTTGCGTTTCGCTCGCCACTTTCGGCGCCAAGAAGAACACGGCAGCCAGTGGCAACCCCTTCCTGAGCGAGTACAAAACCAAGTATGAAATTCCACCGTTCGACAAAATCAAGCTCGAGCATTATCTGCCCGCCATCGAGGCCGGTATCAAAGAGCAGAACGCCGAAATCGCCGCCATCGTCGCCAACCCCGCGAAGCCCGACTTTGACAACACCGTGCTGGCCCTCGACAACAGCGGCAACACGCTGAGTAAGGTGAGCTACGTGTTTCTCGCCTTGAGCGAGAGCGACGCTACCGACGAGATGCAGGAGCTGGCGAAGAAAGTGTCGCCCATGCTCACGGCTCAAAACGACGAGATATACATGAACGATGCACTTTTTGCCCGCATTAAGGCCGTGCACGACAACGCCGATGCCTTGGGCCTCGATGCCATGCAGAAACGATTGACCGAGAAGTACTACAAGCGTTTCGTGCGCAATGGCGCCCTGTTGTCGCCTGCCGATAAGGAAAAGCTCAAGGAACTCAACCGCCAGGAGGCCGAGCTCGAGCTCTCGTTTGCTAACAACGTGATGCATGAGATGAGCAGCAACGTCATTTATGTCACCGACAAGAAACGCCTCGCGGGACTCTCGCAGACAACCATTGACGATGCCGCCGCACTCGCCGCTAAGAAAGGGCACGAGGGATGGGCATTCACCCCGACGGGCGCCACGCGCCTCGCCGTGCTGGGCAGTGCCGACGACCGCGCCCTGCGCGAGGAGATGTACAAGCTCTACACCAATACCGCCAGCCGTGGCGACGAGTGGGACAACAGCAAGAACATTAACGCCATCATCCAAATCAGGCAACAAAAGGCCAAGATGCTCGGTTTCGAGACTTTTGCCGATTATGCTGTTGATCCCGTCATGGCCCACAAGGTGGAGGCCGCCGAGGACCTGCTGATGCAAATTTGGCGTCCCGCCATCGCCAAGGTGGCCGAGGAAGTGGCCGACATGCAGGATTATGCCAACCGTCACGGCGCTAATATCACCATCGAGCCATGGGACTACTACTATTATGCTGAGAAGGTCAAAGCCGAGAAGTTCAACTTCAGCGAAGACCAGGTGGCTCCCTATTTCGAGCTCAATAGCGTGGTCAAGAATGGTATTTTCTATGCCGCCAACAAACTTTATGGCATCACTTTCACTGAGATGAAGGACGCGCCCAAGTACAACCCTGAAGTTACCGTCTATGACGTTAAGGACGAGAAGGGCAACCATGTGGCTGTGTTCATGACCGACTATTACCCGCGCGCCATCAAGGCTCAAGGAGCTTGGATGAGCGAGATGAACTCGGAGTATAACTACCAGGGCAAGAGCGTAAGGCCCATCATCTTCAACGTGGCAAGTCTCACGCCGCCCACCAAGGATGCTCCTTCACTGCTCTCGATGGACGAGGTTGAAACCGTGTTCCACGAGTTCGGACATGCCCTCCACGGAATGCTCACCCGCGCCCCGTTCCACAGCCTGCAGGGCACCAATGTGGACCGCGACTTAGTGGAGATGCCTTCGCAAATCAACGAGCACTGGGCACTTGTTCCCGAGGTGCTTAAGAACTATGCACGCCACTACAAGACTGGTGAGGTCATCCCGCAGGAACTTATCGATAAGCTCATCGACAGCCACAAGTTCAATCAGGGCTTCATGACTACAGAGCTCGTGGGAGCCGCCCTGCTCGACATTGAGTGGCACAAGCTCAACTGGTGCAAAGATGTGGATGTGAAAGCCTTTGAACAAAGCGTGAAAAAGCGCCTGCGCATGCCGCGCGAGGTGGAGTTCCGCTATCGCAGCCCCTATTTCAAGCACATCTTCGACAACGACCAGTATAGCTGTGGATACTATACTTACCTGTGGTCGCAAGTGCTCGAAACCGACGGTTGGGAGCGCTTTGCCGAAGAAGGTCCGTTTAACAAGGCCGTGGCCAACGACTACCGCAAGTATATCCTCGAAGCCGGCGACGCTGAAGATCCCATGAAGGCCTATATCCATTTCCGTGGACAAGAGCCCAATGCCGACGCCCTGCTGCGCTATCGCGGACTGAAATAAACACCCATACACGCCCTTGAAATGAACATCAGGAGCACTCTTTCGCTTATCACCATAGCGCTCGCCGCACTCGTTCAGGCACAGACCTTTGAGAGCAACGGCGTGCGCTATGCCGTGACGGCACCCGGCGAGGTCGCCGTGGTGGAACGTCCCATCGACGGTGTCAACGCCTACGAGGGCACCATCATCCTGCCCGAGCAGGTGTTCTTTGACGGCGACAACTATCGTGTGACCGCCATCGATGTCGAGGCCTTCGCCCATAGCGCCGTCACCCATGTGGCTATTCCCAATACCGTTGCTTGGCTCGGCGAGGCTGCTTTTGCCGGTGCCGGCGACTTGGTGGGGGTGACGCTGCCCTTGGGACTGAAAGAGGTGCCTCCCTACTGCTTTGCGGGCACCGGACTTGAAAGCATCGCCATCCCCGATGGCGTAGAGGCGCTGGGTGATGGGGCTTTCGAGAGCTGCGACCTGCTGCACACGGTGTTCCTGCCGTCGTCGCTTCGCTACATCGACCACGGCACGTTCGACTTTTGCCACACGCTGGCCGAGATTTATTGCGCGGCTCCCGAGCCGCCCTTGGCCGTTGAGGATGACACGTTCGCAGGGCTCAAGGGCATCGACCTCGTCGTGTTTGACGATGAAGTGGCCGAGCGCTATAACGACGACGCTGTGTGGGGCAACCGCAACCATTTCACGCTCTATTCGGGGGCGCCATTCGCCACCTCGCTGTTGCCCAGCGCCGAGGAATATCGGCAAGACTGGCAACAAGTGGAGATGCGCAAGCCGCTAGACGAGTTCCTTGCCTTCAGGATTTATAACGAGGCCGACGAACTGGTGGCGGTCACCGCCGCGTCCTCGTTTTACCTGCCTGCCACCGACCACGATGCAGCCTTCACCATCGTGCCCACCACCACAGGCCTCTATGGGCCCGCCGAGGAGACTATCGAGGACCGCATGGTGTGGGAAACGGCTCGGGTGTGGGCTCGCGACGGCGTTATTCATGTGAGCGGCAACCATTACGGCGAGTGGGTCAATGTGTTTGACCTCAACGGCACGTTGCGCTACCACCGCCAGAGCTACAACGACGATATCCCAGGCCTGCACGGTGTGTATATCGTGGTTGTGGGACGATATGCCACAAAGGTGAGAGTGTGAGATAGATTATAGTTACTCGACTATGCCACACCACAGCAAAGAAGAGAAGTTGGCGGCTTTCGGACGGCTGCTCGATGTGCTCGACACGCTCAGGGCCAAATGCCCGTGGGATAGCGTGCAGACTAACGAGAGTCTGCGCCCAAATACCATTGAGGAGGCTATGGAGCTTGCCGAGGCCATCATCGAAAATGACGACCGCAAGATTGCGAAGGAACTGGGCGACGTATTGCTACACGTCATCTTCTATGCCAAGATAGGTGATGAGAAGGGCCAGTTCGACATTGCTGACGTGTGTGACAAATTGTGCGACAAACTCATCTTCCGCCACCCGCACATCTACGGCGATGCTACGGCCAGTGATAGCGGCCAAGTGCTGCAACAGTGGGAGCAAATCAAGATGCGCGAGAAAGACGGCAATAAGACCGTGCTGGGTGGTGTGCCTGCCACGTTGCCAGCGCTTATCAAGGCCGAGCGCATCCAAGAAAAGGTGGCAAACGTGGGCTTTGATTGGGAGCGCCGCGAGGACGTGTGGGACAAGGTGCGCGAGGAGCTAAATGAGGTGGAGCGTGAACTTGTTGATGGCCACGAGGTGGACCGCGAGAAGGAGTTCGGCGACCTGCTCTTCGCCATCGTCAATGCCGCCCGCCTCTACGGCGTGCGCCCCGACAATGCCCTTGAGCGCACCAACCACAAGTTTATGGCGCGCTTCAACCACATTGAGCGCCGCGCCCGCGAACAGGGCCTCAAGCTCAACGAGATGACCCTCGCCCAAATGGACGCTCTCTGGGACGAGGCCAAATCTCTCCACTTGGGCGAGTAATTTACCCCAAATTGATTTTTATGGAAATGTGTCAACAAAGAGAATACCGGTTCAACAACTCGACGCTTGTTTTGAAATTCGGCGACATTGTTGAGAGCGATGCCGATGTGCTGGTGAGTAGCGATGACTATTCGTTGCCCATGGAGGACGGGCTTGCGCTCTATCTCCTTGAGAAGGGTGGTCCCGAGATTAAAGTCGATGCCGACAAAATGAGCGGTGCAGAGCTAGGCGATGTGGTCGTTACCACAGCCGGCCGGTTGCCGCACAAATACATTTTCCATTGTGTCACGGTAGCCCCCGACGAGCATTTCGGCAACACGGCCGAAGAAGCGCAAGAGGCGATGCGTGGCGACATGGAGGAATATGTGATTCGCCACGCCATTGCCAAATGCTTCCGCTTGCTTGCCGCGATGGATTTGAATTCCATCGCTATTCCGTGCATCGGCGTTCGTCGTGCCGGCTTCTCGTTTGAGCGAGAAGGAATAATCATGTCGGAGGTGATTTCCGAGTTCTTGCTCAGGACAAATAAGGTGTTCCGTGTGGAGCTCTGCTTGTGGAACAAGGAGGATCGTTTCACCATGATGGACTATATCGCTTTCTTCGAGCAGTTCGCCTTGCGTGTTCCCACCCGCGACACAAGAGCCGTAAAGCTCCCTGCGATAAAGGTTGTGGCTGATGGCGAAAGCGCCCCGCAGGTTGCTCACGATGTGTTTATCAGCTATTCCCATGAGGATCGTGAGACCGTCGAGCATATTTGTGGTGTGCTCGACAACTACGGTATCTCTTATTGGATTGACCGTGATGGAGTGCGCCACGGCGACAACTTCAAGGAGGACATTGTTAAGGCCATCGCCAGCTCCATGATTTTGCTGTTCGTCTCTTCGGCCAATTCCAATAAGTCGCCTAATACCATTAAGGAGGTGGGGGTAGCCGAGAATTATAAAAAAATCACGCTTCCAGTAAAAATAGACAATGAGCCGTTTTGCCAAAGCCTGCAATATGACTTGTGCAACCGCCACTGGGTCCAGTTCGACATCAATGACTTGGAGTCCTTTGGCCGCGAGTTGAACGATAACATACGTTTCCATCTTAACCGAAAAACCAACAACCCATAGTGCACTGGCCTCGTGCCTTTAGCGCTAAAGCAAAATACGAAGCGGCCCGTCGCAAAGTTCTGCGACGGGCCGCTCTGTATCGGTAAGGTGTTTCCCTTAGAGGGTTATTTCAAGTTATCGATGAAGTTGCGCAAATCGGCATTGTCGGGGTCGTGCTGGAGTTGCTTGAGATAGTATTCCTTAGCGAGCTCCTTGTTGCCTTGCTTGAGGTTGTAGAAGCCCAAGTAGTTGTACGCCAGTTTGTAGTAGTTGTCATACTTGTTGCCGGTGTCGCCCTTGGCGTCGAGGATGCGGAGCAGGTGCTGGTAGCTATTGAGTGCACCGCCCTTGTTCTCTCCCTCGGCGAGCTTGTCAAGACGAGCAATGTGGTTAACGATGACATGGCTTTCGGGCTGCAACTCGTCAGCTTTGGTGATGTACTTCCTCGATTCGGCAAGGGCCTGGGCCTTGGTGGCGTCATCGGTGGCCGTTCCTGCCTTGTAGTAGTAATACATCGACATTGTGAAATAGTCGTTCACGTCGCAATTCTCATTCTCTATGATGCGCTTTTGATATTTGATGGCGCTATCGTAGTCCTCTTTCTCGGCGTAGGACTCGGCTAAGCCACGTACCAGGTCCAAATTGTCGGGAACGAGACGGATGGCCTCCTCATAGGCATCGACAGCCTCGGCAGCGCGTCCGGTTTGTTGGAGAGCGCTTGCATAACGCATGTAGTCGTGCTCGTTATAGGGAGTGCGGTCGTTCTTGGGCAGTGCAAAGAATTTCTTGCCCTGGGCCACGGCTTCTTCCCATTTTTCGAGAGCCACGAGGTCGTAGAGAGCAATGCGGTTAGCGAAGAAATTCTCGCTGGTGCCGGGGGTCGAAGCGTCGGCGAGTCGGTTCATGATGTCGAGCGACTCTTGATACTTCTCGGCGGCGAAGAGCAACTGAGCGTAACGCAGCTCGTCCTGAGCGAAGTGGTTGGGGTGCTCAATGTACTTGCCATAATATTCGGCAGCCTTCTTGCTCTTGTTCACTTCGTAGTATTTCTCGGCCAGCTGGCGAATCACAAGTGCCGAATTGGGTTGCTTTTGATAGAGTTCCTCAAGCTTTCCCACGGCAAGGTCGCGGTTCACGTAGAAGTAGGTGTTGGCGAACTTAACGTAAGCCTCCACGTTGTCGACATCCTTAAGGAGCGCAGTTTCGTATTGTGCTGCCGACTTGCCCCATTCCTCTTCATCGGCGTACTCGTCACCGCGGAAGATATAGTAGTTGGGGTCGTTCTGGTTCCACTTGAACGCATTGTTTTTGAGCTTCTCGATGTCCTTGTGATAAGCAGTGGCATCGGCGAAGTAGTAGGCGCGAGCCATCTCGATGGCCACGGCGGGATTCTTCTTGGCGTTCTTCTCGGCCAGCTTAAAGGCTTCACCGGCGCCCCCCTTGTTGCCTTGTTTGAGGGCTACGGCACCCAGGCCTACATAGTTGAAGGGATTCTTGGGATTTGCGGCCACACCCTTGTCGAAGTATTCTTTAGCCTTTGCCAGGTCGGGCTTGGCGTTGCCATCGTCATCGGTTTGGTGCAGGGCCACTTGTCCAAGGTAGTAGTAAGCTTCAGCCTTGTCGGTCGAGGCATTGTTCAGGTTGCGCTCGAGCAAGTCTTTAGCGTTGCTATACTGTCCGATTTTGTAAAATTCGATGCCATCCATATAGCCTTGTGCTTGGCTGGTGATGGCGCATGCCACAACGAGCAGCGATGCGAATAAAGCTTTGGTTTTCATTTCTTTAAACATTTATAGTGTTAAACAAAATTTCGTTAGTTTTCTCAAGTTTCACTGCAATTCTACCATACGAATGGGTACGCTGGCCGGAACAATACCGGTTTGCAGGATAATCTTTTGCCCAATTACGCCAGTAAGGAAGGCGAAGAAATCGTGGTATGGCGAGCCTACCGGTGAAGCATCAATGGCATAGATGATGCGGAAGAGCGGGTAGCTGCCGTCGTAGAGGTAGGCCTGGTAGGGCTTGTATGCCTCGAGTTTGTCGTCATCGCGAATTTTCATCACCTTGATACGGTCGGTGAAGGTGTTTTCGGGGGGCGGCGTGTTTTGGCTGAGAGCCTCTACGCGCTGATCGATGGTGGTAGCCACCGCGTCAAGGTTGGGCGAGAGCCAACTCACCCCCACGATGCCCAGCGCATTCTTGTGGGATTCAACAGCCTTAAACACATCTTCGGTCGAGCCTTGCGCAAAGTATTTGACGCTAAGTTGCTTGCCGTCGTTGAATTTGTCTTGGATGTAGTGCAGAGCCCCTGTCCCGTTGCCGTCGAAGATGATTAAGATGGAGTCGTTCTTGAGCTTGGTGGGATAGACCTGCCCCCATCGCTGCGACGCACCCGTGAAAATATCTTTCAGGTCGTTCATCGTGAGCTCGTCGATGTCGTTTTCGTTGTTGACGATAATGGCGAGGCCATCGATGGCGATTTTGCGGCATCGGTAGGCGCGGCTCTTGCTCTTGAGGTATTCGCGTTGCTGGCTCGTTAGCTCACGGTAGGTGATAATCAAGTCCACGGTGCCGTCCATCAACGAGTCGAAAGCAGCGCTTTCGCCCATATAGCGCGAGAGTACATGACTCTTGGGATATTGATATTCAAAGACCTCTATTTCGTCGTCCATGATGTTCTGGAACGATTCGTCACAGATCATCTTGGAGAGTCCCGACACTGCTGGCTTGTCGTCGGTGCGGCCACAGGATGCAAGCATGCAAGCGGCCAGGAACATTGTCATCAATAAAAATTTACCGTTTTTCATCTTGCTCAAGTTTTTGGTCATATTTAAACACTCTCTCTTCTTGTTCATCCTCATCCTCGTCGTTCAAGTCATTGAGGCGATAGTAGTCAATGCCCTTCACTTGGCGGTAGCATCGATAGAACCCATAGAGTGCCAGCACCATGGCCATTGTGTAACGGCCCAAGTTCCATGTCGGGGTCTCATCCCAGTCGAAGTAGTTAATAAAGAGCAGGTAAGCCATGCCCAGATAGACCACGATCATGAAGATGCCGAAGAAAGCCTTCAACACTGTCAGCACGCTATATCCACTAAACTTTTTCATCTTTCGTATTTAACACTGAGTTGTTAAATTTCACACTTTGACTTCTGACGTTTCAAAAGGTTTATTGGCATTTTTACCCTTCACAGATAAAAAACGTGTAAAATTAGTCAAAATCCCCGAGATTGTCAACAAATCAGCAAGTTTTTTAATGAAAAAGCGTGGCCGCCATCCTCGTGATGAGGGCTTGGCGGCCACGGCTATGGGTGGAAAACATTGTGGCTATGTGCCACGCTGTCGTAAAGAGCGAATTAGTTGTTCAGCTTGAAGGTCACAGGCAGGGTGTACCATACGTTCACCGGCTGGCCATTCTGGCGACCCGGGGTGAAGTTGGGCAGCATGCGGCACACGCGCAGGGCCTCTTGGTCAAGAGCCTTGTCGACCGAGCGTGCGATTTGCACCTTGTCCACCTTACCGGTGCTGGTGACGACGAACTTGACGTAAACCTTACCTTGCACATTGTTGTCGGCAGCAGCCTGCGGATACTGAATGTTGTTGCTGATGAACTTGAGCAGAGCGGCCTGTCCACCGGGGAATTCGGGCATTTGCTCGACGGCGGTAAAGACCTTCTCGGGCTCGTGCTTCACTTCTTCCTTAGGAGTTTCGGTAATCTTCACCTCTTCCTTGACCGTTTTCACAGTCTTGTCGTCGGTACCATCCTTCACGTCTTGGGCGCCGGCACTACGGTCGTCTTCCTTACGTTCGTCCTGGTTGACCACTTCTTTCTCCTTGTCAAACTTGCTGTCCTCGACGATGTTCAGCTCGGTAGCCTTGACGGTGTTCTGCACGTCTTCGGGCTTCATTTCGGGCTTTTGCTCCTCGATTTGTTGAATCTCGGGCTCATCTTCAGGCACCTCAGTGTCGATAGCGACGGCAACGTTTTCTTGGTTGGCTTTATCTTTGAGCTCTTGCTCAATGATGTATTCGTGGATTTTAAGCGATCCCCAAATAACCAAACCGATGATGATGAGGCCGGCAACTGAGAGCAGGATTGCCTTGAGGTGTCGCCAAGGCGAGGTGGCGCGCAATTCGTATGCGCCAAATTCCTTGTTGCGTCCCTCAAAAATGAGGTTCAACCAATTTTGTGATGTTAAGTTAACATATCTTGCCATAATATAAATCTCCTTTTACATTAAATACCAATTTATATTTCACCGCACATCACTCAAGATTGATGCCTTTGTTTTTCAACATCGTCGAATCGTCGGCGCTCAGGCGCTCGAGCTGGTAACGGCTGATGTTGTTGATTTGCATCTCATCAAGTACGCTAACCACGTCAGCATAGCTGGCGTTTGCAGTGGCTTTAATCATCACGACGGGGCGCTTGTAGTTCTCATTGTTACGCGCTTTCTCGGCCAGGGCTTGGTAGGTCGAGTCGTGGATTTCGCCTTTTTTCCATCTTTCTTTCAGCTTTTTGATTTCAGCGAGCACTTCCTTGTTGCGTTCCTGCAACACGGTGCGGATATAGCCTTCGCCACCGCCGCCGAGCTTAATTTCTTTGAAAGCGTCGGGGTTCTCGGTGTCGGCTTGTCCTTCATAGTAGAACACGCGGCCGTCGGCAGGCTTGGAGATTTCCATCATTTTGCCGCCCACGTTCACTTCGGTGAGCTTACCGGTGACGATAAAGGTGATGGCCTCACTGGCCTTGGCCTGGTTTTGTTCTTCTTGCTCAATCTTCTCATTGGTAGGCAATGCAAGTTGCAGGGTCTGCGACTTGATCATAGTCGTACACAGCATGAAGAAGGTAATCAGAAGCATGTTCATGTCCACCATCGGCGTAAAGTCGATTCGGGTGTCAAATTTTTTCTGACGACTTTTATCTTTTTTTGCCATGTTTTAGTCCTCCACAACTTTTAGGGCCGTCATCAAGCTAAACTTGGTCATGTTCACCGTCTGCAGGTTGTCCATCACTTGCTGGACGATGTCATAGGGCGTAGTTTGGTCGGCCTTTACTGCAATACCTTTTCCGTTAGTCAAGTCCTTTTGGATACCGGCTTCCATCATAGCTTTATAGACGGCGGTAACCCAAATTTGGAACTCGTTGGGTCGGCTGGTGTCTTTGTTCATGTCGATGGGAATCGAGCTCTCTTTGAGCATGTTGTCGCGTTTCTCCATTTCGAGGTTCAGCCATTCGGAGAGCTTCTCCATGGGTACGCCAAAGGTTCCCAGTTTCTTAAATGTTTCGACCTGTTCTTGGGTGAGGTTAACCTTCTTTGAGGGGTGCAGTGAGTTCCATTGTCCCACAGCGTTCTTCAAAGCGGCTTCGCGCAGGTCCTCAGTCTTGAGGGTCTCATCCTTACTACCTGTGAGTGACATGTAGATATGTCCGTCTGGGCTGAGGAGCACCGAGAGCAATTTCTCATCGGGCACTTTCTCTTCACTCACACTGGGCGGGGTGATGACCTGAACAGGTTCTTTAGACAAGAAAGTAGAAGTCAACATGAAGAAAGTCAACAGAAGAACGGTAACGTCGCTCATTGCCGTCATGTCAATGCGCGTGTCTTTTTTCTTAATTTTGACTTTTCCCATTGTTTACTTATTTCTTAAAATGGTTTTTATTCTACTTGTGTTGGTTGATTGTAGCACGTTGCCAGGATTAGTGAGTGGCAGCGAAGGTCGAGACAATCGAGAAGCCGAGCTCATCGATAGCATAGGTCATGTTGTCGATGCGGCCAGTGAAGTAGTTGTAAGAAATAAGTGCAAGGGCTGCGGTGGCGATACCGGTGGCGGTGTTCACAAGTGCCTCAGAGATACCGGTCGACAGCTCAGTGCTATCGGGGGCACCTGATTGAGACAGGGCTTGGAACGACTTGATCATACCGAGCACGGTTCCGAACAGACCGAGGAGGGTACCCAGCGTGGTGAGCGTTGCGATGATGGGGAGGTTCTGTTGCAGCGAGGGCATCTCGAGTGCAGTAGCCTCTTCGAGGGTCTGCTGGATGCTGGTGAGCTTTTGCTCTTTCTCGAGCACGGTGTCCTTGTCCATCTCTTTATATTTTTGCAGGGTGGCATAGACGATAGCGCCCACAGTGCCTTTCTGCTTGCGGCAGAGTTCTTCTGCCTTGGCAATGTCCTTATTGCGGAGGGCTTCCTTGACGTTAGCCACAAATTTGGTGATGCTACCTTTACCTTTAGCCTTCGAGAGGGCGAAGAAGCGCTCCACGGTGAGCACGATCACGGTGAAAAGGCAGGTTAACAGGATAGGCACCACGAAACCGCCCTTATAGACGGTACCCAGCAGGTTGATAGGAGCAGTCTTGCCGTCACCCACTTCCTTGAAGTTACTGGGTGCGCCGAGCACGAACATGTATAAACAAACTGCTACAACTGCACAAACGGCAATCACAGCGAGAGCGTTCCAGCCTTTCACTTTGCTGGTGACAGGCTTGTTGTCAGCCTTCTTGGGCTGCACCTTAGCCGGTTGGGGCTGCACCTTAGCAGCCTGGGGCTGCTGGGGAATGTTAGGAGTTTTAGGATCCATAGTTTTTAAAAAATGTTTTGTTAATAAAAAGTTGTTTGTTATAAAAAAAATTAGAAGTTTTCGTTACTCATTATTTATAATAACGGCAGCGTGGCCCGCTTATTGCCCGGTCGTTGAAAACGGCGAAAGCCTGCGCGGCACGTTACAATTTTCATTCTCACCCGTTTAGGCACGGCGCTCCGCACCTAAGCAAGGGAAAATTCACGCAAATTTATCACATTATTTTCAAAATGCAAAGAAACGCCACCTTTTTTTTCAAAAAAAAAGCATTTTTGGGGCACCAACCATGAGTTGTGAATTCTTCGCATGTTAGGCCTTTCGTTCGCCGACGGAATGTTTCGTACCCGCACGCTCCTCGCTCCTTGTCCTTCGCTCTTCCTCCCTAAACACCCCCTCTCTTGCTTATTTTGAATTTTTATAGTAAATTTGCGGCAATAATTGAAAACCGACATGGACCCGTACCGCATTTTGTTCGTGTGCCTCGGCAATATCTGCCGCTCGCCGGCCGCCCAGGGCGTGATGCAGCGCCTTGTGGACGAGCGTGGTGTGGCGGGTCGTTTCGACATCGATTCGGCAGGCACCTATAGCGGTCACCACGGTGAGTTGCCCGACCCGCGAATGCGTCGTCACGCCTCGCTTCGTGGCTACGACCTGCGGCACCGTGCGCGTCCCGTGACCCGTGCCGACATGGAGGACTTCGACCTCATTGTGGCCATGGATGCCGGCAACGAGCGCGACCTGCGGCGTCTGGCGGCCACGCTTGATGAGGAGCGCAAGATTGTGCTACTGGGCCGCTACATTAGCCGTCACCCGCATTACGACCATGTGCCCGACCCCTACTATGAGGGAAGCGAGGGTTTCGAGCTGGCCCTCGACCTGCTCGAGGACGCCTGCTCAGGCCTGCTCGATGAAATAATGCTTAATTAACTAACAACTTAAAACTATCGACTAAAATCTCTAATGAAATTAAGACAAATATTCACCATGGCTGCTGTTGCTGCAGCCACGTTTGCCACAGCAGCGTCGTCGCCCATTGCCGTGCGATGGGAAATGGGCGCCAATGAGGCGCAGCCTGGGCAATACAGTTCGCGGTTCATTATAAAGAATGTGGGCGACAGCACGCTGGGACGCAATTGGGAGTTCTTCTTCAACCAGTTCTCGCGAAGTGTCAAGCTGCCCGCCGATTGTCCCTTGGACATTACCATGGTGCGCACTACCTATTATCGTGTCGTGCCCAACGCGCGCTACAAGCCTTTGGCCAAAGGCGATTCGCTCGTGGTGGAGCTGCTCATGAGGGGCACCTTCTTCAATCGCTGCTACGGCCCTGCCGGTGGCCACGTGGTGATGGGCGGCGACATGGCTCATCCTATTGGAATTACTATCGAGAAAAATCCACTCGACCGCCCCGAGCAATGGGTGAAGAAGAAGAATTTCCCCGATGGGCCGTGGGTATATAACCATAATAGCCTTGTGGGTGGCACCGAGGGCATCACCTTCTCACCTTACGATATTTTCCCCTCGGTAAAGCGCATTACCACAGGGGGGCGTGAGTTATATCTGCCATCGATGGTGGCGGTGACGGGTGCCAACGCTTTGTTCAAGCACTCGCTGGCGCGTGATTACTTGGTGCGTGAATTGTCGCAGCGCGGCATCTATGATGCGGGCGGCAGTCATTTCGCCATTAAGCTGGGTTATGACAAAAAACTCAGTAACAACCTCGAAGCCTACCGCCTCACCATCATCCCCGAGGGCATATCCATCGTGGCGCCCGACGACATCGGGCTGATGAACGGCGTGAAAACCCTTATCGCTGTCCTCGACCATGCAGAGAACCGCCACCTCGACGAGGCCGTTATCGAGGATGAGCCCGACCTGCACTATCGCGGTTTCATGCTCGATATTGCGCGCAATTTTACACGCCTGCCCCAGCTCAAACGCTTCGTCGATCTTTTGGCTTACTATAAAATCAACACTTTGCAGTTCCACTTTACCGACGATGAGGCGTGGCGCGTCGAAATCCCCGATATCCCCGAGCTCACCCAAGTGGCTTCGCGACGCGGCTGCACACTCGATGAGAAAGTGTTTTTGGCACAAATCTTCGATGGCAACGGCAATCCCAACGACTTGAATCAGAGCGCTAATGGGTACCTTACCCGCGATGAGATGGTGGAACTGATTAAGTATGCCCACGTGCGTGGCGTGAAGATAATACCTGAGATTGAAACGCCCGGGCACGCGCGCGCGGCCATCGTGGCCATGAAGGTGCGCCACGACCGCTATGCCGCCACCGACACGGCACGGGCCAACGAATACCGTCTGTGGGACCCCGACGACACTGGAGCCTACGAGAGTACCCAAAACTATAAAAACAACGTGCTCAATGTGGCGCAAGATGGTGTGTATCGTTTCCTCGACAAGGTAATCCACGAGCTTGAGCTGATGTACCGCGATGCCGGCACCAAGCTCGATGTGGTGCACTTGGGCGGTGACGATGTGTCCGCCAACGCATGTGATTATTCGCCCGCCATCAAGCGCATGGGATTCAAAAACAATCACGAGGCTAGCGAATACTATATCAAGCGCATCAGCGACCTGCTCATCGCGCGCGGCATCAAAATCGAAGGATGGCAAGAGGTAGCCCTCAACCACAGCGAAGAATTTAACCGCGTCATGGCACCGCGTATGGCCGGAGTGAACGCTTGGAGCACCATTGGGCGCAACAGTAAGGTGCCTTATACTGTGGCCAACAGCGGATACCCCACCATTATCTCCAACGAGACCAACTTCTACATTGATTTCGGTTACAACTGGCATCCCGACGAGCCTGGGCTTCACTGGGGCGGCTGCGTCGATGAATTTGCCTCGTGGCGCGCTCAACCTTTCAACATCTACTCAACTACTTGGGTCGATATAAACGGAGACAAAATTGACTTCGCGAAGGCTGCACAGGACAAGCCCGCACTGGAAAAACCGCAGAACATCATCGGCGTGCAGGGACAGTTGTGGGCCGAGACGTTGCGCAACTTTGATATGGTGCAGCGTTTCTGCCTGCCAAAGATGATGGGATTGGTGGAACGCGGATGGAACGCAAGGCCGGCGTGGGCCGACCGTCTCGCCGAGGGCGACACGCTCCTCGTTGACTATGCCCAGCGGCGCTACAACCTGCAAATCGGGTTGTGCGAGTTGCCTATGTTGCAGCGTCGCGGCTTCGTCTTCCACGTGCCCCAGCCGGGCGCTATGGTCGACAAGAAAGGTTTGCTGCAGTGCAACACGCCCTATCCCGGCATGACGGTACACTATACCTTTGACGGCAGCGAACCCACTACTGAATCTCCTCTTTGGACGTCCCCGGTGGCCGTGCCACGTGGCGTGAAGATGGTGAAAGCGCGTGCCTTCTATTTGGGTCAGGAGAGCGTCACTACTTACCTTATCATAAAATAAAAGCCATTTTATAACCTAAATAACATATAACAAATGAAGAAACTAATTTTCCTTTCGGCATTCGCCTTGGCAACCGCTTGCGCGGCATGGGCAGTGCCGGCAAAGCCCATTAATTATCAGTTCACGCAAAGCGATGGCACCACCATTACCGTGTCGAAGGCAGGTGATGAGTGGCATAGCAGCTATGTCACCACCGATCGCCTCACCGTCGAGCGTGATAGTAAGGGCGACTTTTACTACTGCGACAAGAGCGGTATTACCGACATCAAGGCACACAACCCTGAGGCGCGTGATGCCGCTGAACAGGCCTTTGTTGATGCCCACGCCAGCGAATGCTCGCTCATGAACCTCGCCACCGACGACATGCGCCAAAAGGCGCGCGCCAACGCCGAGCGCCGTAAAGCGCGCGACGTGCCTCAGACTGGTTCGCCCCGCATACCGGTGGTCTTGGTGCAGTACAAAGACATCAAGTTTAAGGATGCCGACCCGGTACCCACTTTCACGTCGCAGTTCACCGAAGGTTCTACGAGCGCTTATCAGTATTTCGCCGACCAGTCGTTTAATAACTACACGCCGCAATTCGACATCATTGGGCCGGTCACTTTGACCAATAATCGCGCCTATTACGGTGCGCACAGCGGGAGCAACAACGATGTGCGTGTCGGCACTATGGTTGCTCAGGGCTGCTTGGGCACCAGCAATGTCGATTGGTCGCGATATGACAACGATGGAGACGGTAACGTCGATGTGGTCGTCGTCCTCTATGCAGGTGTGGGCGAGGCCGACAGCGATGTGCCCGAGTCTATTTGGCCCTGCCAGTGGTACCTTAATTCGAGTGACTATGGCCGAACTATTACAATTGGCGGCACCACTATCAATAAGTTTGCTGTCTTCAACGAACTTTTGGGTGCCGATCCCACTCGTATCGATGGCATTGGAACCTTCTGCCACGAGTTCAGTCACTGCTTGGGTCTTCCCGACTTCTATCCAACCGACTATAGCAACCACTTTGGCATGGGGTCATGGAGCCTTATGCACTATGGCTGCTACGCCAACTATGGTTACACACCCTGTGGCTACACAGCCTACGAACGCAGCTTCATGGGGTGGTAC
>JAGCUP010000114.1 GCA_017962765.1 Muribaculaceae bacterium
CATTGGTGGGAATGATGGCATGGTGATCAGTCACCTTGCTGTTGTCAAACACCTTCTTGCTCTTAGGCAACTTGTTGAGCGCCAGCACGGGAGCAGTCAGATTGGCATAAGGCACCATAGCCTGCAAGATGCCCGGCACCTGGGGATAGATATCGTCACTTAGGTAAGTAGTATCCACGCGCGGATAGGTAGTCGCCTTTTTCTCATAGAGCGACTGGATGGTCTTGAGGGCATCGTCGGCCGACATGCCGAACTTCTTGTTGCACTCCACCTGCAAACTCGTCAAGTCGAACAAACGTGGCGGAGCTTCGCGGCCCTTTTTGGTTTCGATAGAGGTTACCGTGAGCGGCAACTCCTTGATTTTCGCGACGATATCGTTCGCCTCACCCTCAGTCTTGAAGCGTCCTCGGGTGCTGTTGAAGGTCACACCACGGTATTTCGTTTTCAGTTCCCAGTAATTCTCGGGGACGAAATTATCGATTTCGCGCTGGCGGGCGACAATCATGGCAAGCGTAGGTGTCTGCACCCTGCCCACCGAGAGCACGTCACGAGACTGCGAATACTTTAATGTGTACAGGCGCGTGGCATTCATGCCCAGAATCCAGTCACCAATGGCACGGGACAATCCCGCAAAGTACAGATTATCAAAGTCTTTAGCGTCCTTAAGTTGTTCAAATCCCTTACGGATGCTCTCGTCGGTCAATGACGAAATCCATAAGCGCTTGACGGGCTTGTCACAGCCCGCTTTCTGGTAAACCCAACGTTGGATAAGCTCACCTTCCTGGCCGGCATCACCACAATTAATCACCTCGTCGGCACCGGCTATCAGGTTCTTTATAACATTAAACTGTTGCTCGATACCTTTATCGTCTTTTAGCTTAATACCAAAGCGTTGCGGTATCATAGGTAGTTGTCCCAAGGTCCACCGTTTCCATTGGTCAGTATAGTCGTTGGGCGCCTTAAGTTCGCACAGATGTCCGAAGGTCCACGTCACCTGATAGCCATTGCCCTCGAAATAGCCATCGCGCTTGGTGTTGGCACCAAGCAGGCTGGCAATGTCACGTGCCACACTGGGTTTCTCAGTAACGCAGACTTTCATTTAGTTAATAGTTAAAAGAGAATAGTTAATAGCTATTTATTAGCTAATTCTTAAACAAACATTAAAGTGATACTTTAAATATTATTCGCCTAAATGGAGCTTTTTGGCCTCGTTCCAGAGTTCGTCCATCTCGGCAAGTGTCAGCTCGTTGACATGGCGGCCCTGTTCATTGGCCTTTTGCTCGATGTAGTTGAAGCGGGCAATGAATTTGCGGTTGGTACGCTCCAGGGCATTGTCGGGGCGCACATCATAGAGGCGTGCCGCATTGACCAGCGAGAAAAAGAGGTCACCGAATTCCTTTTCGCGGTCGGCCTTGTCGTTGCCACGCAGCTCGGCCTCCACCTCACTCAGCTCCTCTTTGACCTTGTCCCAGACGTCCTCACGCTTCTGCCAGTCAAAGCCCACGTTGGCAGCTTTCTCCTGGACGCGCTCGGCCTTGATGAGTGACGGCAGGCTGCTGGGCACTCCACTGAGCACCATCTTGTTACCGTCCTTCTCGCTCATCTTGATCAGCTCCCAGTTCTTGAGCACCTGGGCGGCGGTATCGGCCTTTTCGTCGCCGAAGACATGCGGGTGGCGGTAGATGAGCTTCTCACACAGAGCGTCGCACACGTCGGCGATGTCAAATTTGCCCTTCTCGTCACCTATGTTGGCATAAAAGACGATGTGCAGCAGCACGTCGCCCAATTCTTTGCGCATTTTCTCGTCGTCCTCGCCCATAATAGCGTCAGCCAGTTCCATCGTTTCCTCGATGGTATTTGGGCGCAGGCTCTCGTTGGTCTGTTTACGGTCCCAGGGGCACTTCACGCGCAGCTCGTCAAGAATGTCGAGCAGCCGCCCAAAGGCCTCCAGTTTCTTCTCTCTGCTGTTGTTAGGCATTTTCTTAAGATTGTTGATGAATGAGTGTGCAAAATTAAGAAAAAGATTTCAAACTACAGTCACAACTTCTTCCACATGAGACGACAAAATTAATTTTAATAATTATTTTGGATTTATATTTTATCGTGTGCAGAAAATGGTTTAATTTTGCCTTTCCGGCGAAAGTAGGCGGTGTTTCGGGAAAAAAAAGAATAAATTCTTTGTTTTCCGCTCAATATGCACTACTTTTGTGGGAAGTTTAGAAAAACATGATGAAATACCTGAGTCTGCCGGACAACGCGACACGTATTCTTCCATTCTACTTGGCAATGGAGGAGTATGCTGCACGCATTATAGGAGATGATGATATCTTCTTCATGTGGCAGGTTGACCCGACTGTCATATTCGGTCGCAACCAGCTGATAAACAACGAGGTGAACGTTGAATATTGCCGCGAACACGGCATCGCGTTCTATCGTCGCCGCAGCGGCGGTGGCTGCGTGTATGCCGACCGAGACAATATCATGTTCAGCTACATCACGCGCAGTGACGAGGTGCAGACGACCTTTAGCGCCTACACTAGCGCTGTTGCCGAGATGTTGCGCGGGCTGGGCCTGGATGCCACTGCCAGCGACCGCAACGATGTGCTCATAGGCAACCGCAAAGTGAGCGGCAACGCGTTCTACCACATTCCGGGGCGCAGCATCGTTCACGGAACCATGTTGTTTGACACCAATATGGAACACATGCTCAACGCCATCACCCCGTCGCGTGAGAAGCTGACGAGCAAAGGAGTGGAATCGGTTCGCAGCCACATAACAACGCTGAGCGAGCACCTGTCGATCGACATCGAGGCATTCAAGCGTTATGTTCGTGAAACACTGTGCGACGGAGAGATACAACTCATAGCCGATGATGTTGCCGAGATAGAGCATATCACTGAGTCCTATCTGGAACCCTCATTCCTGTGGGGCAACGATCCTCATCACGAGGCTACCCGTGGCGGCCGCATCGAGGGCGTGGGAAGCATCCATGTCACCGTGGAGCTGAATCACGACGTGATCCACGACCTAAAGCTGACGGGCGACTTCCTGCCGGTTTGCGATGATGTACGTGAGGCTATGCTTGGCAAACTGCGCGGCGTGAAACTCGAAGCCGACGCCCTGCGTACCGCCCTTGAGGGCAGCGATGCAGGCCAATGGATACTGAACTTAACTAACGAAGAGTTGATAAAGCTTTTAGCAATTAGCTCTTAGATAACAATTTAGAAATCAAATTAATAACTTAAAATATTAACCATTTAACCATTTTAAACCGTGACTGAAGAAATCAAAGTTACCTGTCTGCATGACAGGCACGTGGCGCAAGGCGCCCTCATGTCCCCGTTTGCGGGTTATGACATGCCCATCCAGTATGTAGATATCACCACTGAGCACAACGCAGTGCGTCAAAAGGTGGGTGTATTTGACGTGTCGCACATGGGCGAGGTGGAAATCACCGGTCCCGACGCCGCCAAGTTCACCAACTACATCTTTACCAATGACATCAACACCATCAAGGCCGGTCAAATCCTATACGGTATGATGCTGTACCCCGACGGCGGCACCGTTGACGACCTGCTGGTTTACCGCGTTGACGATAACGACTTTTTCCTGGTCATCAACGCTGCCAACATCGACAAGGACGTGGCTTGGATCATGGAGCAGGCCAAGAACTTCGATGTGATGGTTGACCACCAGAGCGAAATGTACGGCCAGATCGCCGTTCAGGGTCCCGAGGCCGAGAAGACCATGGGCGCCGTGCTGGGTATCGACACCACCGACCTGACGTTCTATACATTCAAGAAACTGGAATATGACGGCAAGACCATCATCGTAAGCCGCACCGGTTATACCGGCGAGGACGGCTTCGAGGTATATGCCGATCCCGCCATCATCTGCAAGATGTGGGATATGCTCATGGACGCCGGCGTACAGGCCTGCGGTCTGGGTTGCCGCGACACCCTGCGCTTTGAGGCCGGTCTGCCCTTGTACGGCGACGAGCTGACTCCTGAGATTTCGCCCATCGCTGCCACCTTTGGCATGTTTGTAAAACTCGACAAGGAAGGCGGCTTCATTGGTCGCGATGCATGCGCCCAGCAGAAGGCTGAAGGCACTCCCAAGAAACTCGTGGGTCTGGAGCTCGAAGGCAAGGCAATTCCCCGCCACGGTTATGACGTGCTCGACGGCGATAAGGTCGTGGGCTATATCACTACCGGCTACCACAGCATCACGTTGGACAAGAGCGTGGCCTTTGCGTTGGTTGACCGTGCCGTTGGCGCCCTGGGCAACACCTTGAACGTGCAAATTCGCAAGAAAGTGTTCCCCGCCACCGTGGTCAAGAAACGCTTCTATACCCCGAATTACAAGAAATAAGGCTATAGGCTTTAGGCAATTATCAATTGATTTTTAACAACAAACAAAATATTAACTATCTAATAAATTTAACAAAATGAGTAAGATTATCGACGGACTCTATTACAGCGAGTCACATGAGTATGTAAAGGTAGAAGGCGACTTCGGTTTTATCGGTATCACTGACTTTGCACAGCACGAGCTGGGTAACGTAGTTTACGTGGACATGCCTGAGGTTGATGACGAGGTTACCGCAGGTGAGGAATTCGGCGCCGTAGAGAGCGTGAAGGCTGCCAGCGACCTGATGTCGCCCGTGAGCGGCACCGTTGTCGAGGTAAATGAAGCCCTCGAGGACGAGCCCGGCCTCATCAACAAGGATGCCTTTGAGAACTGGATCATCAAGGTTGAGTTGAGCGACAAGAGCGAGCTCGACAACCTGATGGACGCCGCCGCCTACAAGGCCATGATTGGCGAGTAATTCTGAGTTAGTAGTTAGAAGTTAGTACTTAACCGACAACTGTAAACTAATAGATAAATGAGTTATAAGTTTTATCCGCACACCGACGAGGAGATGCGTGCCATGCTAGC
>JAGCUP010000115.1 GCA_017962765.1 Muribaculaceae bacterium
CGATGCCGCCGAAGAAACCCCACTTGCGCCATTTTACCGTCGAGGCGAAGGCGTAGCAAAGTGCGAGGGCGATGGTGGCGAGGAAGAGCAGCAGTGCCGTTGTGGCCCACCCGTTGCTGTCCATAAGGCGTGCCACGGCGCTGGCTCCTGCGGCAAAAAAGGTGACTTCGCCCTCGTCACGAATCACGTTCTTCTCCTTGACGAAGTGCAGGTTGTCGCGTGCCTTGTCCATCGAGGGCGACAGTTTGAGCGCCCGCTCATAGTTGAGGATGGCCTGGGCGCGATTACCCAGTCGGTAGTATGTATTGCCCAGATTGTAGTAGAGCTCGGCCGACACGCCTTGCTCGCTTGCGGCTTGCTTGTAGAGGGCGAGGGCCTCGTTGTAGTTCTTGTCGTAGTAGGCGCGTGCGGCCTTTTCGGCCACGCTGTCTTGTGCCAGGCACGGTATTGAGGCGCATGCCACCAAAACCAGTGCGATGATTCTGAAAAATAACTTATGCATTGGTGTCATGTCGTTGCTTTTTGAGTTTCACATTTTCGAGGTCATCCATCACGGCCGAGGCCTTGTCGTAGGCGGCACCCATGTCGTGATCGGCAAGTTCGGGCGCATATTGCGCCATCTCACACTTGTCAAGCACGTCGAGCGTGGCCTCGATGTGTCCTTGCTCGAAGCCGGCCTCATCCATGACTGCGCTGATGTTGTCCTTGCTGAGCTCGGACGGCGCGATGTCGAGTCGGTCGCCCAAATATCCCCAGAAGGCGCTGAGCACCTCGCTGTAGAAGGCATCTCGGTTAGTCTCGTCGCGCATCAGTTCACGCGCTTTCTTAAGGCGTCGCGTGGCCACCTTGCCGGCGCGGCGGCTGCGCGTGCGCTTGACGTCGCTGTGTCGCTTGATGCGCTTTCGGTTGATGATGAGGGCCGCCACAGTGGCCGCCAGCAGTGTGGCGAAGGTGGCCCAAAAGGCGGGTTTCGCCACGAGGAAGGTGGGTGCTTTCGTCAGCCCCATGTCACCCTCGATAATGTCGGCAATATCCTGGTTGCGCAGCTTATAGTGGCTTGACGGTTCGCCCTCACCCTTGGCAACGGTGATGTGCTTCGATGGGATATGGATGGTTTCGTACTGGCGTGTATTGGTGTTGAAGTACACGAAATCTACGCCTTCGATGTCGAATTCGCCCTCGAACTGCGGGATAAAGCGATATTCGAAGTCGACTTTGCCGCTCACGTCATTGCCGTTCGGTGACACGTCGAGATTGGTCTGTGGGTCGTAGCTGTCAAACTGGTCGGGGAACGCGATTTCGGGTGCCGTGACATATTTCAGGTTGCCGGTGCCGCGCACTGTGAGCCTGTAGGTTGACGGCTGGTAAGTTTTCAACTGTGACGGCTCGATGTGGCTCGTTACTTCGTACACACCCACGGCGCCGTTAAATCAGGCCGGGCGAGGTGTGGGCAGGGGATTGACGGTGATGCTTGCTTGGTTGCTCTTGACGCGCACCTGCGTGCCCACTGGCAACGAAACCATGAATCCGCCTGCCTGATACACGTCGCGCTGCATCACGGTGATGTCATAGTTGCCGCTGGTCACGGTCATCGTACCGCTTTGCTGCGGATAGAGGATATATTTGCCCAGGTCCAGCGTAAGATATTGCTTTCCGTTAAAGGTCTCGGTCCTGGGGTTGCCGTCACGCGGTGTGGGTATCTCCTCGATGAGGCAGCCTTCGAAAGAGGGCTGTTTGGTGCACGAGATGTTGCCCTCATATTTCGTGTAGAGCTTGATGGTGCACACTACGGCCTCCTGCTCATAGACGTTGTCGCGGCCCAGTGACACGTGCACAAAAGCATCGTCGGGCGAGATGGTGCGGCCCGCCGTTTGCTCGTATGGGTCGACGGGTGGTGCCGCCCCACCGCCGCCATAACCATAGTTACCTCCTCCTCCACCTTTTTGCCCAGCTGCAACCACATCGATGGTATAGGAGTTCGACTTTAATGTATGTCCGTCGGCTTCAATAGTGGCAGCGGGTATGGTGACCTTTCCGGTTCTTTCGGCGCGGTAGGTATAGGTGTAGGCTTCCATTCTCGACGAGCTCACGTGTCCATTGACGTTAGTTGTCGATGACATTTCGCTGCGGGCCGGTCCGTATAGGTATTTGAGGCCTTCGGGTCGTGGCGCATTAATGTTTGTGCCATGCCCATTGTTGAGCTTGTAAACCACTTGAAACGATTGTCCCGCCACGACCTGGCTTGGTGCCTCAACGACAAATGAGGCGGCACTCACGGTGAGCGTGAGCATCATCGTGGCCAAAATCGATAAGAACTTATATGCGGTCGTTTTCATTGCCGTTTACCATTTTTTACGGGTGCGTTCTCGGCGCTCATTGTTTTGCTCACCGATGCGTTGGTCTACGCGGCGCTTTGTTTCGTTCTCTTTTTGTTGTACGGCGTTCAGGGCCTGGTCGCTGTTGGGCTGTCCTTGTCTTTGCTCCGCGTTTTGAGGCTGTCCTTTCGACTTGTCGTTGTCGTTTTGCCCTTGGTCCTGCTTCTGTTGTTCTTTATCTTTTTGTTGGTCCTGCTGTTGCTGCTGGTCCTGCTGTTGGTCTTTTTTGTTTTGTTCGTCCTGCTGGTCGTTGCCGCCTCCGCCTTGGGGTTGCTGCTGGTTTTGCTGTTCTTGCAACTTGAGCTGGGCCATGCGCAGGTTGTATCGTGCCCAATCGTCGTTAGGATTTTTGCGCAGTGCTTCTTTGTAGAAATCAATGGCCGTTTGATAATCCTCGTTGATGTAGCGGGTGTTGCCACGGTCGTAGTGGGCAAAACCCAGTAGCACGTCGGGGGCGTTTTGCAATTTGAGTAGCAGCGAATCGGCTGAGACAATGGTTCGTTCGTTGTTAATATAGAGCAGGGCTGTGGCCAGGTTGAAGGTGGCGGGTGCTGAGTTAGGATTAGCCTCGAGTGCCTTGCGGTACTCGATTTCGGCCTCATCATATTTTTTTTGCTCAAAGAGTTCGTTACCAGCCTTAATATGGACGCGCTCTTCCCTTACCGAGCTTGTGTCGGCCAAAGTAATTTGCCCAGCCATGCCCTCATCTTGTGAGCAAGCGGCAAGCATGTATGCTAGGGACATGGCTATTAGGAGCGTTATGGCGAAATGGTGTCGATATGTCATGACTTGTTCTCCCTTGTGAAAAAGTTGATTTTACCTAACCATTTGTTCTTGCGAATCAGCAACAGCGTGTGGGCAATCAGCAGCGCCAACGCTATCCACGCAAGCCACGGGAACTGCTCGCCCTGCTGCGTGTAGGTAACCAAGGCATTGCTTCCGTTGGCCAGCTTGTCAAGTGTCTGTGACAAGTCGTCGATGGCGTCTTTGTCGGCGGCGTTAACGTATGTGCCCTTTCCGGCTTTGGCGATTTCCTGTGCAGTCTCTTCGTCAAGGGCCGTAGTGATGACGTGCCCTTCTTCATCGGTCATGAATTCGCCGTGTCGGTCGGGGATTTGTGCGCCTTCACCGTCACCTACACCCACCACATTAACCTGCGTGCCGCCCTGTGCGGCGCGTGCGGCAGCCTCGACGGCGTCGTCCTCGTGGTTTTCGGCGTCGGTGATGATGATGATGGCTCGTTGCGACAGACTGTCGATGCCCAGCGATTCGTTGGCCAGGTCGATGGCAGCACCAATGGCGGTGCCTTGTGCCACCACCATGCCGCTTTGTATGTCGTTGAGATACATTTTAGCGCCCTGGTTGTCGGTGGTGAGTGGCATGATGATGCCGGCGTCACCGGCAAATACCATGAGGCCCACGCGCTCGTTTTTGAGACGGTCGATGAGCTTTTCGGCGAGTAACTTGGCGCGCGACAGGCGCGACACGTCGTTAGGATTGGCGCTTACTGGCGCGTTCATCGAATTGGACACGTCTATGGCTATCATCACCTCAAGGCTGCTCACCGAGCCTTTTGCCAGGCGTGTGCCGGCGCGCGGCCTCGCCAGCATCACAACGACCACAGCGAGCAACACCAGCTCAATGGCGAGTCTGATGGCTGGTTTGTAGCGCGACACGGTGGGGGCTAAACGCTCGACCTGTGGCAGTTTGCCATAGCGCTTGAGCTTGGTGACGCGCCTTCGTCGCGCCCACCAGTAAAGGAGCACCACGACCGGCAGCAGTGCCAGCAGGTAGAGATATTGTGGATTAGCAAATGAAAACATTGTAAATTCTTTTACGGGATTGTTCGCAACACGGTGTAACGCAGCACCACGTCAAGTAGCAACAGCGCCAGCAGCGCCAGCGCCCACGGCAGATACACATCCTCGCTTTGGCGGAACTCGCTCACGTTGAGTTCCGTCTTTTCGAGTTGGTCGATTTCCTCAAACACACTTTCAAGCGTGTGCGCGTCGGTGGCACGGAAGTACTTTCCTCCCGTTTTCTTCGCCATTTGGCGCAAGGTGGCCTCGTCCATCTCCACTGGCCGGTAGTCATAAACGAAACTGCCGTCGACGTCCATCGCCACTGGCACCAGGGCCTGGCCAGTAGTACCCGCACCGATTGCATAGATTTTGATACCTTTTTCGGCGGCAATGTCGGCGGCCGAGAGTGGAGACAGGATGCCAGCATTGTTGGAACCGTCGGTGAGCAGGATGATAACCTTCGACTTGGCTTGGCTACTCTTGAGGCGGTTTACGGCAGTGGCTACGCCATCGCCAATGGCTGTGCCGTCCTCGATGAGTCCCAGCTGGATGCGCTTGATTTCAGTGACCACAGCTCCCATGTCGTTGGTGAGCGGCACGTTGGTGAAGGCCTCACCGGCAAAGGTCACGAGACCTACATTATCGTCGTGGCGTGCATGCACAAAGTCTATAGCCACTTTCTTGGCGGCATCGAGGCGGTCGGGCTGCAGGTCGCGTGCAAGCATGGTCGAGGAGATGTCGAGGGTGATGACGATGTCAATGCCCTCGGTCTGCGTCTCTTGCCATTTGTTCTCGTCCTGCGGACGCGCCAGAATAACGACAAGGCACGCCAGCGCCGCCATGCGCAGGCCGAACGAAGCGTGAAGGAGCCATTCCCGCCACGAGTGGCCCAATTTAGCGTAAGGGGCACTTGAAGGGATACGCAGGCCAGGATGCCCTTTCACGCCGCGCATCACGTACCACACGATGAGGGGTACGATGAGCAGCAGAAGCCACAGCATGTGAGGATGCATCAGTTTCATGCTTTCTCCGCCTCCTTTCCTTCTTTTTGGGCGGTGACGGGGTTACCGTTCACGTTGCCCTCGTTCACTGGGCGCTCCACGGGCTTAGTGAGTTCCACAAAGCGCTCGGCGTCAGTCATTGCCTGCTCGTTTTCGAAGGCCAATGGTTGCATCTTGGCGAACTTGACGAGGTCGGCGGTATTCATGATGTCGTTGAGCAGATGCTGCACGGGTTGCAGCTCCTCTTTCTGCGCGATGGCTTTTGCAATCTCGCTCGAAGTCATCTCCACGGCACCTATGTTGAAGCGCCGTTCCACATACCGGCGCAAGATGTCGGTAATCTCGCTGTAATATTCCTTTACGCGGTTGTGCTGCCACAGCGAACGCGAGCGCAGATGCGCGAGCGCGGCCTTTGCCTCGTCGTAAGGAGGTGGCAATTTTTTTCGTGGTCCAATCAGCTTGCCGTGTTTGCGCCAGCGGCGATAGAGCAGCAAGGCGACGACGGCGAGCAGAGCAAGGACGATGGCAGTGATATAAGCCCAGGCGTAACGGGCCACATGGTCGGGCAAGTGGTCGGTGAACTTCATGCTGAGGGCCACGGGCGGGCGGTAGGGCATGATGCCCTTTGTGGTGTCGACCTCAATGGCGCGCACGTCGAGCGTGAGCGTATTAGACAAGATGGTGTCGCCAGAATCCGTGATGTAGC
>JAGCUP010000116.1 GCA_017962765.1 Muribaculaceae bacterium
AGTGTTGAGTGTTAAGTGTTAAGTTGTCCGAGACTCCGTCTCGGAGTACATCGACAAACTATAATCTATAAACTATAATCTATAAACAATAATCTATAAACTATTGATGTCTTCATCGTCCTCAATGACGAGGTTATCGATGATGAACTGTTGGCGCTCCATCGTATTCTTGCCCATGAAGAAGGTGAGCATCTGCTTCACGTTGTCTTCGCGGCGCAGCGTCACGCGGTCGAGGCGCATGTTGGGGCCGATGAAGTCGGTGAATTCCTCGGGCGAGATTTCGCCAAGGCCTTTGAATCGGGTGATTTCGGCATTCTCGCCGAGTTTGTCGATGGCGGCAATACGCTCCTCGTCACTATAGCAATAATAGGTCTCGACTTTCTGTTTCTTGGCCTCGCGTCCCGAGGCGCGGCTCTTGCGCTTGGCCTCCTTACGGTTGAGTACACGGAAGAGCGGCGTCTGCAGGATATAGAGGTGCCCGGTCTTGATGAGCTCGGGGCAGAATTGCAGGAAGTAGGTGAGCAGCAGCAGCCGGATGTGCATACCGTCGACATCGGCATCGGTGGCGATGATGACCTTGTTGTAGCGCAGCCCGTCGATGCCGTCGCCAATGTTGAGGGCGGCCTGCAGCAACCCGAACTCCGCATCCTTATAGACGGTGGCGGGAGGCTGACCGAAGGTGTTGAGCGGCTTGCCGCGAAGCGAGAACACGGCTTGAACCTCCACGTCTCGAATCTTGGTGATGGAACCGCTTGCACTCAGTCCCTCGGTGATGAAGATAGACGATTCGTCACGGCGCTGTCCGCGCGCGTCGTTGAGGTGCACGCGGCAGTCGCGCAACTTGGTGTTGTGCAGCGCAGCTTTCTTCATGCGCTCGCGCGTCACTTTGGTGACACCTGCGATAGCCTTGCGTTCCTTCTCGTTTTCTTGGATTTTCTTGAGCAGAATGTCGGCGGTTTCGGGCGTCTTGTGCAGGTAGTCGTCAAGTTCCTTTTTGATGTAGTCGTTGATGAACTTATAGATGGTGGGGCCGTCTTTCCACATGGTGGTGCTCCCCAGCTTGATTTTGGTCTGCGATTCGAATACGGGTTCCTCCACCTTGAGGCTCACGGCAGCCACGATGCCGTTGCGAATGTCGCTGTACTCGAAGTTTTTGCCGTAGAAGTCCTTGATGGTGCGCGACAGGGCCTCGCGGAAGGCGCTCTGGTGGGTACCGCCCTGAGTGGTGTGCTGCCCGTTGGCAAATGAGTAGAACTCCTCGCCCATCTGTGCCGCGTGGGTGATGACGACCTCGATGTCGGGCGAGGTAAAGTGGATGAGCGGGTAGAGCGGCTCGTTGGTCATGTTCTCGGTCACTAGGTCGCTGAGGCCGTTACGGCTGTGGAAACGCTTGCCGTTGAGCCACAACGAGAGCCCCGTGTTAAGGAACGAGTAGTTCTTGACCATCGTTTCGATTACCTCCTCGCGGTAGGCATAGCCCTTGAAGATGGTGTTGTCGGGCATGAAACGCACCAGCGTGCCGTTCTCTTCGCCTTCTTCGGCGTCGATGATGCCACTCTCTTCCTCGACGACGCCCTCGTGGAAACGTACCCACGAGCACTGGCCATCGCGTACCGAACGGATGTAGAACTCGCTCGAGAGGGCGTTCACGGCCTTGATACCCACGCCGTTGAGGCCCACGCTGCGCTTGTAGTTCTTGGTGTCGTACTTTCCGCCCGTGTTCATTTTGCTAGAGGCGTCCTTCACTTGATCGAGAGGGATTCCACGGCCATAGTCGTGTACGGTGACGGTGTCCTCGGTCATTTCGATGTCGATGCGCGGCTTGGCGTAGCCAGTGTTGAACTCGTCGATGGAGTTGTCGATAACCTCCTTGGCGAGCACGTAGATTCCGTCGTCGCTTTGGCTGCCGTTGCCCAGCTTGCCAATATACATTCCCGGGCGCAAGCGTATGTGCTCGCGCGGCGTGAGCGTCGTCAGTTTATCATATCCGCCGAAGTCGGTTGCCTGCGGCGTCATCTCGTTAGTAATTTCCAGTTCTTGTTCCATATTCTCTAAAGCGGTGCAAAGTTAGTGAATTTTCGGGACACCCGCAAAATAATCCCAAATCGGTTGTCGGGATAATTAACTGACAGCCGCTGCTTATGGTCCTCACGGCATGATTAGAAGAAAAGAGATAATACCGGTTTAATGTCCGATTCGGGTTAAAGAAAGGGAGCGAAAGTGTCCCTTCGCTCCCCAGATATCTATTCTATGAAACAAATTTATTTCAGTGCTTTGGTAATGCGGGCCGAGCCATCGTCGTAGTTGGTGACGACAATGTTCACACCGTCGAACGGGGTGGCGCTCTCGATGCCCATCATGTTCAGGTAGGTGACCTTGGTGACGGTCTTGTTGGTGTCGATGTCGTTGACGCCGGTGTCGGCCATTTCCAGTACCCACTTGGCGGTAGCCGAAGGATTAGTGGTGAAGCCGAAGGAGTCGTCATAGTCCACGGTGAGATAGTGGCGTTTGCCGGGTTCCATGTGGCTGAGATAGAAGTTCACAGCCTGTTGGCCGCCCGAAGATGCCTGCAGATAATTCCTGATTTCATCGAAGTTCTCGATGTCGGGGATGTCGACGCACAGATAAACAGGAGCCGAGACATCGCGGTCGCCGGTGGCCACGAGGTTGAGCGTAAACATCTCGTCGAGGAAGTTGGTGGGCATTTCTTCATCGTCAAGAACCTCTTGGAAGCTGCTCTTAATGAGGTTGAGGGTGGCAATCATGTCGCCTTCGCCCTTGCTGTTGTTGAGACGGGTAACGATGCCTTCGCCGTTGGGCTGCTTGTCATAGTTGAGGAAGATGACGTCGGCCTCGTCCTCGGTAGCCGTGACCTCGGCAAGCAACGAGTTGACCAAGCATACATATTTGCCGGTCGAGACGTTCTTGATGCGGTAGTCACCGTTCTCGGGAAGGTTGGATTGCGCTTCGGGCATCTCAAGAACCCATTTGCAGTCGCCAGAGTTGTCGGTGCTAAATCCAAACGAGTCGTCCGGGTCCACGGTGAGGTAATGGCGCTTGCCAGCTTCCATGTGGCTGAGATAGAAGTTAACGGCGGTGTTGCCGCCCGACGTTTGAATCAGGTATTCCCTGACATTGTCGAAGTCCTCAATCTCGGGGATGTCCACACACAAATACACTGCTCCATCGCCAGCCGGCACCAAAAGCATGGTGAACATCTGGTCGAGGAAGTCGGTGGCCATCTCCTCGTCTTCGAGCACTTCTTTAAAGCTGCTCTTAATGAGGTTGAGGGTGGCAATCATGTCGCCTTCGCCTTCGGTGTTCTTTAACTCTTTGATGAGGCCTTCATCGTTACCTTTGAGCATATAGAGCACGCTGAGGAGGTTGGCATCTTCCTTGCTGCCCGAAATGTCGGCGAGGTTGGCGTTTTGCAGCACAACATACTTTCCAGTTTCAGCGCTCTTGATGTAGTACTTGGCTGCCTTGGGCAGAGCCGAAGCGCTGACGGTTAAACTAATAAGGCACAATGCCATTAAAAGGGAAAATTTAGTAAAAATTTTCATAAGCAATTATGTTTAAATTAAAAATGATGATTCTCTTCGTTAATAGTTAGCGGGTTAATACAATTTCATGCAAAATAAAAAAAATATATATAATTAGGCAAATGCGTGTAAATAATAATGAATTTTGTTTATATAAATTAACAAATCATTGTTGATAATTTAATAATATTAACAGTTTGTGCGCTATTATTTCAAGTGGGTAAACTGCTGATAGTCGCCGATTATGTTGCATTGGAAAGGCTAATATATAGAATAAGTTAAGGGCCTTGATTGTTGTGTCGGACGTGATTTTTATAAAAATGTTATAAAATGTTATATGAATCTTGTTTATTTGAATATTCTTGAGTAATTTTGCAGGTTGAAACAAAGTGTAATGAGGTTACTCGTATCCATAAGCGCAATAGTTCTCTCGTCTTTGTTGCTTCATGCACAAGACGAGGACACGTCCTTTGTGTTGTTGCCCGACAGCAGCAATTTTGTCACGGCCAGCATGATAGTCGCCTCGCCCGGCGAAGCGCTATATTCCCAATTGGGACATGCGGCCCTGCGAATGGAGTGCCCGAGGTATCGCCTTGATTACTGTTTCAGTTTTGAGGAAGAACCGGGTGTGGCAGGAGTGCTCAAGTTCTTTTTTGGCAAGACCAATGCACACATGTGGGCGGTACCCACTGACCAATTCCTCGATGTGTTTAAAAAAGAGGGCAGGCAGGTGATGCAATACACCTTGAATCTAACCTTGCATGAGAAGCAGGAGCTGTGGCGGATTCTTGACCTTGACTATGTAGATACCAAAATGCGCCATTTCAATTTCTTGCAGAATAACTGCTCGTCGGTGTCGTTACAGTCGGTTGAAAATGTGTTTGCGGATGAGGCTATTGATTTCAAGGGCTGGCCAGAACAGTTTAAAATGAATAATGGTGAACAAATGAGGTACTACACTCGTAATACTTCATGGTTACAATTCATCTGTACCTCTTTTTCGGGAACAGAAAGTGATGTTTCTTGGAGGCAAGAAGATCGCATGAGTCCCGAGTTGTTGCCACAAGTCTTAAAGATGGCAGTGATTGTCGACAGTGTTGGCAACCAAAGACCATTGGTCACCAGCGAGCAGGAGCTTCTGCCATTAGTCAATAAGTTTAAGGCTTCGCCAGTGACACCACTTTGGGTATTCGGCATTCTGTTGCTGGTCACGGTATTGATTACCCTGGCTCAACTCAAGTGGAAACTGCGTTGGTTGCCTAAAGCGCTCGATATATTGCTTATGGCGCTTGTCACAATAGCTGGAGTAGTGTTGATTTATACCAGCTACGTGTCGGGCCTGTTCGGCATCCATTGGAACTGGTATCTCATTCCTTTCAACCCATTGCCGTTGATTATTTGGCTGGTTTGGCGCAAGCGAAAGGGATTCTATAAAATATACCTATTCTATGTTGTGGTACTGGTGTTGTTCATTTTAGCGACACCACTCAGTCAGCAACTTGACATGCCGCATCAACTTATAACGGCGTCATTGACGGTACGGTGCTTATATCACTATCTAACTGGAAAAGTGGAAAATGAATCACTGAAATTAAATATCAAAAAGAATAAGAAATGAAAAAAATTAAATTTTTATTGCTTGTTACGGCTTTGTTGGTCACCTGCAATGTCGCTTATGCAGGTGGTGGCAGCAGTATGCCTTGGTGCGACTGTCATGTTCTGGTGAAAGCTGAAAAGCCTGATGGTACAACAGGCGGAGGAAAGGTCTATGTGACCGTAAGTTCGGGTAGCCAGACCACAGCAAATTGTAAGAAAACTGAAACGTTAGAATCCATTTACGGTAAAACCCACGACACAAAAAACGCTCCCGCTTCTATATATCTTGCGGCAAAACCTGACGATGGCTGGGAATTTGATTATTGGGAGTGTACAAAGAAGTATGGTGATTACAATAATGCCAGCGGTGCAACTAATGTGGGGAAAAAATTATATACTGCTCTCGCTCCGGCCTCTACCTCAGAAACACCTCAGAAAGCTGCTTTGTCAATAATGTATCCTAAAAATAATGATGGTGGAGACAATACGGCAGTCACAGCCAGCGGTGACACCAATGCTATCTGGGTCGCTCATTTCAAGCGTGCTGAGATGCAGACCGTGACGGTGCAGACCGAGAATTCCTCGCTTGGGACAGCAAATATCGACAAGGTTACCAACTATGTGGGCGATGAAGTGACGATTTCTGCCTGGTGCGGCAATTCGGGGAATAGTCCCCGCAGTGAGACCATCATGTTCTTAGGGTGGTATCGACTCAATGAAACAACCGGAGAGAAGGAATTTGTTTCAGATGATTATATTTACACTTTTACAATAACCGAACAAAACAAGGGAGCCTATTATGCCCGCTATGCCAGCGGGTACAATTTCTGGAGGGTGAAAAATGTCAAATATGACAATTACTTAACTTCGGTGGCACATTATACTGGTGCTATCACGACAACCGCTGTGCAATCGGCATTGCAGACGCAGTTGTCATTTGACGATGACCTTGCTACAGCATTAACAGACGCGGGTTCGATGATGAAATTGTGGATTTGTGGTTACGCACCCAATACGCATCGAGAGATATTGGATATTTATGTGCAGGATGAGCACACAAACCAGTATTATGGTGAAGAAATGATTGCTCAGGGTGTGTATCTGCAAATGGCTCATCAGACTGACAATACATATTATATCCAAGGTAATAATGGAGCGTTCACGATTACAGAGTCAAGCGACAAAAAAGTAAACGTGAGCACCTCTGCGCCAAAATCGGCAAACTGGCGCTTTGAGGGCATGGACAAGGACTTGACGACTAAGGAGAACTACTTTGCGGTGGCACCTGGGAATTTTATAGGTCCTGACGAGGATGGGTTCTACTGGACTACGCTGCGTGTGTGCTTCAACATGAAGTATGAGACCAGCGAGATTACGCCTTACATCGTCACCGCTGCCGATGCCAGCACCGGGGAGATGACGCTTCCCGAGGTCACTGGCGGCATTATCCCCGAAAAGACGTGCGTGCTGTTGAGGTGCAATTCCACCGATGTGACTCGCAACGTGATGATTCCAACTACTTCGACCTCGTCGTTCAACACCAGCGCCAACTTGCTCACCAGCAGCGAATATTATTATAAGAATCAATCGGTGGCGAGCTCCCTCAACCTCAAGGGAATAAAGCTCGTGGATGGCCGATTGGGATTTGGCGGAACGACGAAAACATCAGTTGACGGCAACCGCGCTTATCTGAGCATTGCAAGCGATGTGGCCGTGCCGGCTACGATTAGTGAGACCACCCTTGCCACTCTTGTTGATGGAGGCAATATGACGAAAAAATATAAGGTTACCGATTTGACCGCCGTGGCCCTCGCCGACAACGGCAACCTCATCATTGCCAAGGACAACACCACGCAGAGCGTGGCTACGGCGACCGGCGACCAAATTGACTACATGGCACTGGCTGGCATCACGCGGCCCAACAGCGGGCAAAGCAACTGGGTGACGTTGCGCGTGCCCGATGGCCAAAGCGCAAGCAATGTCATCGACGTGGATAAGACGCTGACCAACGTGCAGGGTAAACTCGTGAACACGACGAATCCCGAGATTCAGCTTGATGTGCTGCCCACCAGCGGCACAAATAACGCCTATACGTTGAACACTTACATTCCGGCCAGTTTCTACGGCACGCAGGTGTCGCCCGTCAACGGCAAGACCTATTTCTTCGTGCAGCCGCAGCCAATGGAGTACGCCAGCATCATGTGGGCGCAATGGGATGGCGAGAAGTTCATCACCGTGCCTACGAACAATAGCACCAGCTCCAACTTGGCTGGCCTACAAGGCTCGTTCACCATTAACGATGCCTACCTCAAGAATGGCTCGGTCAGTGACCTCGCTAATGGCGCCATCTATAGGATGGAAGGAGTGGTGAAACTGGGCGGCACGTCTTCAGGAGCGCCACGCCGCGCTCCGGGAGAGGCCAGCTATGTGTTCTATCCCACCGTAATCCAACTGCAGGCCGAGAGCATCGTCACCGCCGTTGATGCCATTAACGCGGCCGAAGTGGTCGGGGTCACCTACTACGACGTGATGGGACGCGCCAGCGACACGCCTCAACGTGGTGTGAACATCGTCGTTACGCGCCACCGCGATGGCTCGGTTACCACTACGAAGATATTGCGTTGAGCAATTTCATGATACCACCAAGCGAGGTCCCTGAAAGCAGTATTTCGGGGGCCTCGTTGTTTTGGGCCAATTCCTGCGATTTTTCCAATGATTTTGGTTTGTTCTGTCAACGATTTTCTCGATGATTTTGGCTGTTTTGAGCCCAAATCGGTCACTTGGATTTGTGCCAGAACATGAGTGTACGAATTCGCAAAATTTAATAAAAAAGTCGATACGCTTTGCCGTTTACCAAAAAACCACTACCTTTGCACCGCTTTTTGAGCAACGGGGTGTAGCGCAGTCCGGTTAGCGCGCCTGCTTTGGGAGCAGGAGGTCCCTGGTTCGAATCCAGGTACCCCGACAAACTTAACGCTGGTTTTTAAGCATGTGGCTGCTTAAGAACCAGCGTTTTTACGTTTTAATCCAAATTAAACGATTTGGGCCTAAGGCAGCAACGTCATAATAAGAGACGCTTTGTGGGTTTGTGACATGAGGTTTAGGAAAGGGTACAAAAACGCCCTCGCTGTTGCGGGGGCGTTTCGTGGTACCTCCAGGATTCGAACCGGGGACACATGGATTTTCAGTCCATTGCTCTACCACCTGAGCTAAGGCACCATCAGTGTTTTCGTACTTGCGAGAAGTACTCGTTGTGCATTTTGCGGGTGCAAAGTTATTGACTTTTTTTGACATGGCCAAAAAAATGGCCATATTTTTTCGGCGAGGGGCGATTTTTTGTGATTTTTGGCTTTTGTGTGGTGAAAAATGTGTAATTTAGCCGATTGGGAAAACCTCATAATCGCCAAGATGGAGAAACTGATGCATTACGTGTGGCAGCACCGCCTGTGGAAGGCTGGCCCGATGACGACCGTCGACGGCCGTCCCGTGCGCGTCATCGACCCCGGGCTGCTCAACACCGACGCGGGTCCCGACTTTTTCAATGCCAAGGTGGAAGTGGCGGGCCAGATGTGGGTGGGTAACGTGGAGATGCACGTGCGGGCCAGCGACTGGAAACGGCACGGCCACGATAAGGACCGTGCCTACGATAGCGTCATCCTCCATGTGGTAGAGAAGGACGACGCGCCCGTGTACCGCACCAGCGGCGAGCTCATCGCGCAGATGGTGCTCGAGGTGGCTCCCTCGTTCCTCGAGCGCTACCGCGTGTTGCACGAGGGGCGCGTGGAACTGCCGTGCGCCCATGCAAACGCGTCTATTCCGGGCTTAGTGGTCACCGAGTGGGTGGAGCGCTTGGCCTTCGAGCGGTTGCACCACAAGGTGGAGCGCCTGCGGTCATTGCTAGAACTGTATAACGGCAGCTGGGAGGACGTGTGCTATGTGACGCTGTCGCGCAACCTGGGCTTCGGGGTGAACAACGACGCTTTCGAGCGGCTGGCGCGATGCACACCACTGCGGCTGCTGCACAAGCATAGCGATTCTCTCTTGCAGGTCGAGGCGCTGCTCTACGGGCAGGCGGGTCTGCTCGAGCGTGACGAGGCGGGCATGGACGACTACTACCGCCGGTTGCGCGCCGAGTATGCCTTCTTGCGCAATAAGTTCTCGCTGCAACCCCTCGAGGCCGAGGCTTGGAAGTTGTTCCGTCTCAGGCCGCAGAATTTCCCTTATCGGCGCTTGGCGATGCTCGCCCAGTGGGTGCATGGCGGCTTCAGCCTCATGCGCCGCATCATCGAGGCTCCCGACGAGAAGGCGTTGCGCGCCCTCTTCAGCGTGGAGCTCACCGGCTACTGGGCCGCACATTATACCTTCGACCGTCCGGCGAACAACGTGGGGCGTGTGTTGGGGCCGCGTTCGGTTGATGTGGTGCTCATCAACACGGTGGCGCCGCTGCTCTACGGCTACGGCGAGGCCACGGGCGACTACGCCCTCACCGACCGTGCCGTGTCGCTGCTTGAGAGCCTGCGTCCCGAGGAGAACTCGGTGGTGGCGAAGTTCCGCAGCGCGGGCCTGGCGTGTGACGATGCGCTCACGTCGCAGGCACTTATCGAACTCAAGCGCGAGTATTGCGAACGCCGCAAGTGCATCTATTGCAAGATTGGCCACCACTTGTTGAGCGACGCGGCGCGCATGGGCGAAACATAAGGTCGGCTCCCTTAAATTTTGTAAAAATGAGCGCAGAGTGGAAAAAAATGCCTACTTTTGCGTCGCATTGCGCCGCGAGGCACTTCGGGCGCCGTGTTTTAATGTGAATTTTTAAATTAATATTATAGGAAAAAATGAAGAAAGCATTTTTCGCGCTCCTCATGGCAGGAGCAACTCTGATGGCAGCCGGACAGGCAGTGCTCATCAACTATGGCGATATGAACCAGTGGGAAACCCGCAAAATCAAGGAGTCGAAAATCCTGGGCGGAGAAACCAAGTATGTGTTTGAAATCGCACCCACCAAAACAGTCGAGGGTAACAATCCTTATTATCCGCAGGGAGGTTCGCCCTGGGCTACCAGCAATGTCTATGCCAAGAAGATGGGAGTCGTCAAGGCCAGTAACGCAGTTTTCCCCGAGAAGCGCGGCAATGGCTATTGCGCCAAGCTCACCACGATGATGGAACATGCCAAGGCATTGGGCCTTTTCAATATTGATGTGCTCGTGAACGGCAGCATCTTCCTGGGTAAGATGATAGAGCCGGTTTCCGACACCAAGAACCCCTACAGCAAGATGGAGATGGGCATACCTTTCACCAAGCGCCCCAAGTACTTGCAGTTTGACTACAAGGTGACGGTGCCCGCCGGAAGCATGGTCTATTGCCCGGGATTCGGCAGTAAGAAGACCCTCAGCGGAAAGGACTATGCCGAGGTGTTCGTGCTACTGCAACGCAGATGGGAAAACCCCGATGGCTCGCTGCATGCCGCGCGTGTAGGCACCGGACGTGAGCGCTTCGGCTCCACCGTGGCCTCGTGGCAAAACGGCCACCGCCTTGAGATTAAGTATGGCGACATCACCGGCCAACCCGGCTATCAGTCCTATATGGGCCTGATTAGCACCAAGGACCGTGCCTACTATGCCCGCAACAGCAAGGGCAAGTTGGTGCCCGTCATCGAGGAACAATGGGATGAGCCCAATGCTACGCCCACCCACGTGCTGCTGATGGCCTCGAGCGGTTGCGGCACGGCCTACACGGGCGTTGTGGGCATGGTGCTGTGGGTTGATAACTTCGCCTTTGTCTATTAATTACTTAAAAACAATATTAACAATGAAAAAATTCAGATTTACTCTTATGGCCGTCGCTGCCATGGCTTTCTTGATGGGCTCCTGCTCGGGTGGTAACACCGCCTCGGGCTCCAGTGAAGAATCTTCGGCTGTGAGCGAAGAAACTAATGTCTACAAGAACGAGAAGGTTGGTTTCAGCCTCACACTCCCCGAGGGCTTCGAACAGCAGAACGATGACAAGCAGATGGAAGCCGAACGTGGTGGAAAGGTTTTCCTTGGCAACGGCTGCATGCTTGACGCCACCGGCAAGGAACTCAATCCCAACTTTACCGTTGAGGAAACGCTCAAAAATGGCTTCGACTACCTTGTGAACTATGCTTACAAGGAGGACGGCTCTGAACTCACCTCCCAGGAGATTGCCGAAGACCACTATCTCATCAAGGGCAAGGATGAGTTTGGCCTCAGGGCACAATACAAACTGGTCAAGAACGGCAAGGAAATTGACCTCATGTTCACCTATCCTCTCGACAAGCAGGCCGAGCTTGACCGCGACGTTGACGCTGTCGTTAAGTCGCTCAAGGTCGACTAATTTAGATGTTAATTCACAGATAAACGAGAGGGCGTGCTCCATTATTTGGCACGCCCTCTTTGATGTTATTTGCGGGGCTTACACCGATGGGAGTGTGATGCCGTGCAACTGGCGGTACAGGTCGAGGGCATAGAGGTCGGTCATCGCGCTCACGTGGTCGAGAACCGACTGGATTTTCTCGAAGAGGGTGGGGGCGTCCACGTCGTATTGCTGTGGGAACTTGTTGAGTAGCAGCTTCGGGTAGTTGAGTTGCGGGTTGAGCACCGCGTCGATGAGACGGTCGAGCAACTCGTTGATGATGCGGATACCGGCCAGGTCCACGTCCACCACATAACCGGCGCGGTACAGTCGCTCGCGGGCTACGGCGCTGCAACGCAGGTAGCCCTGCGCGGCGAGTGCGGGCAGTCGGTCGATGAGGGTGCCCTCGAACGTCCCTTCGAGAATCTCCTGTTCATGGTCGGCGAATACGACGGCGCATTGCTGGACGAGAGTGCCGACTACGCACGAGCGCAGATAGACGATTTTCTCGTTGGGGTCGGTCACGCGTTCCATCACTTCGAGCTTGTGGACACGTTCCTCCTCGTCAAAGAAACTGAGTAGCAGGTCGATGGTTTCATCGGTGCCGATAATCTTGAGTTTGTGGCCATCCTCGATGTCCATCACCTGGTAGCAGATGTCGTCGGCGGCCTCCACGAGATAGACGAGCGGATGGCGGCAATAGCGGCCCTCGTCGAGTTTGATGAGCCCCAATGCGTCGGCTATTTTTTCAAAATGGGGGCGCTCGGTGGTAAAGAAACCGAACTTACCCTTTTCTCCGGCATAGCGCGAGCAGTAGGGATACTTGACGATGGAGGCTAACATGGAATAGGTCATGGCGAAGCCGCCCGGGCGGCGGCCCTTGAACTGGTGGACGAGTGTGCGGAACGAGTTGGCGTTGCCCTCGAAATGGACGAGGTCGAGCCACTGTTCATCGGTGAGGCGCTCCTGCAGGAACCGCCCTTTGCCTTTAGCAAAAAACTCGCCTATCGTCTTCTCGCCCGAGTGGCCGAACGGCGGGTTACCCAGGTCGTGGGCCAGGCATGCCGCCGCGACGATATCGCCAGCCTCGCGCAGCTTGTAGGCCCAAGGCTCGGTGGCATACCGCGGCCTGAGCAGTTTGGCCACCTCGTTAGCCAGCGAACGTCCCACGCACGACACCTCAAGGCTGTGTGTGAGACGGTTGTGGACGATAATGCTCCCCGGTAGCGGAAACACTTGCGTCTTGTTCTGTAGGCGTCGGAATGGCGAGGAAAACACGAGGCGGTCATAGTCGCGCTCGAAGTCGCTGCGCACTCCGCCCTTGTTGTCGTGATAGTGCTCGAGGCCGAGGCGGGTGTCGCAAATTAGTTGGTCCCAGTTCATCATAGTTACAATTTTTGTGCAAAAATAGCGAAAAATGCTTAACTAATAAAAATGTTTCAGTAATTTAGCGGCCTGAAACAACGAAAATCATGGATAAGAAGAAAATTTATTCAGCGCTCAAGGACTATCTGATGATTGTCCTGGGGCTTCTCATCTACGTGTTTGGCTACACCGCCTTCATCATTCCCAACGAAATCGTGACGGGAGGCGTGACGGGTCTCGCTACACTCTTCGGCTACGGACTGCATTGGAACATCGCCATCACCTATTACGCCATCAACGCCATTCTGCTCGCCATCGCCTTCAGGACATTGGGCAAACGCTTTGTGATACGTACCATCTTCGGTGCCACCGTGTGTTCGCTGCTTATCGGCATCATGCAGCCCATTTTCGCCAAACCGCTGGTACCCGACCAGCCGTTCATGAATGCTATCATCGGCGCCGTGCTGGCGGCCGTGGGCATCGGCACTGTGTTCACCAACAACGGAAGCAGCGCAGGTACCGACATCATCGCGGCGATGGTGACGAAGCACACCAACGTGTCGTTTGGTCGCATGATGCTCTACTGCGACCTGTGCATCATCGGGTCGTCGTGGTTCATCTTCAAGTCGGTCGAGACTATCGTTTATGGTCTTGTGTTCCTCATCATCTTCTCGATTGTGGTTGATATGGTCATCAACAACAACCGTCAGGCCGTGCAGTTCTTTATACTTTCGAAGCATTGGGACCAAATAGCTGATACCATCAACAGCGAGTTGCACCGCGGTTGCACTGTGCTCACCGGCATGGGATGGTACAGCAAGCACGACGTGAAAGTGCTCATGGTGATGTGTCGCCGTTTCGAGTCGACTCACATATTCCGTATCGTCAAGTCGATAGACCCCGAGGCCTTCATCTCGCGCACCAATGTGAGCGGCGTCTATGGCCGGGGCTTCGATGAGATGAAAGTGAGAATCAGGGCCGACCACGAACACCATGAAAACGCGCCTGAGCACTCCGTAGGCACGCCCTCTGGCCAGCCCACGGAATCCACTATTGAATTGCCTCAGCCGACGGTACAATAAAAGTAGGTAATACGCTTAGTCGAGGGAGAAGGTGACGGTGACCGTCTCGGGGGTGTCGTAGTTGCCGTTTTTGAGCTCGTTGAAGCGAGGAAGTGACTTGACCACACGAAGCGCTTCGGCGTCAAGGCGCGGGTCAATGCCACGCACTACCGCGTGGTCGACATGTTCGCCATTGGGCTTTACCACAAAAGTCACTATCACGTTGCCCTGCACGCCGTCTTTGCGAGCATCGGCAGGATAGACGAGGTGGTCGTTGATGTATTGCATCATGGCCTCGTGGCCGCCAGGGAAGGTGGCGCGGGGACGGGCTACCATGCCTTCGGTGCGCCGCGTGATGACATCGGTGTCATTTTTCAAGTTTTGGAGGAGTGCCGTGTCGGTCTGTGCCACATTACTATCGCACATGATTTGCGAAAGGGTATCTGGATTGACCACGGCTCCGGCAGTGCGTGTACACATATTGCAGGAGCTAAGCGAGACGAGGCCCGCCAGACCTGCACCCAATCCGGCTACCATGATGGCACGTCCCATGCGTTGCCGCTTGGTGAGTTCGCTCTCGAGGTATCGCATTTCGCTCTCGCAAACCGGGCAGGTGCCGGCGCAGTCACCCTCGTGATGGCATTCATTAGGGCTGTAGGCGATGTCGTTTGCGTCGGCGATGCGCTGACGTATCTCCTTGAGTGTGTTACAAATTTTGCGTCCTGGTTTCATGTCGGGATTATTTAAGTTTGAAAGTGGTGACAAGGGGGTAGTGGTCGCTCTCGCCCTCGTGCTCACAAACGATGTCGATGGCTTCGAGATTGCCGCGATAGAGCACCTGGTCGATTTTGAAATACATGTGGTCGCTGCGGAACGTGTAAAGCGGCCCCAGTCCGCACTCGGTCCAGGCATCGGTCATGTCGTCGCCCTTGATGGTGCGGTACACATAGCTGCCCGGCGTGTCGTTGAAGTCGCCTGCGACGATGACGTCGGTGGGGCTCTCGTTGAGCAGTTTCCTCACGTTGCGGGCCTCGAAGGCGCGCTGCCGGTAGGCGTTGCCCATTTTCTCGAACACCGAGTGGGTCACGGCCGTTGTCTCTTCGTTCTGTGGCAGGTGCCCGTGGAGCAGGTCGCGGTATTGCATCTTGTCGGCGTTGCTCAGCCCCGTCGACTGCAGGTGCACGTTGATAAAGCGCACGCGCCGCTGCGGCAGCTCCACGTCGAAGGTCTTGGCATAGTAGTGGTACTGTCCGCCCACATAGTTGACCGAAGAGGCCACGGGCCTCACCTCGATGTCGGGCCCCACGGTATAGGGGTATTTCGAGAAGATGAGCAGGTCGCGGTTGCCATCGCTGTGATAAGGGTATTTGCGATGGAACTCATCCATCATGCTCTTGAGCTGGGTGAGCTGCAGATAGTCGCGCTCGGGCGACCCCTCCTGTACGAGTACAATGTCGGCATCACGGTCGAGGATATATCGCATGGAGGCGTTGGGCACGTAATTGGTGGTGTCATATCGCCCGAAGGTCTCCACGTTAAAGGTAATCATGGTGAACTGTGTACTGTCGGCGGGGTTCACCTCGGGTTTGAAACTCACCACGTTGAGTGGAGTGAGGTTGCGCACTGTGGGCCACGCGACGAGGAGGGCGCCTACCATAACCAGCAGCCACTTCCACTTGCGCATTAAGGCGAGGACGATGATGTCAACGACGGCGAGGACCAGCACGAATGGAAGCCTGAGGGTGAGCATGGGGAAGAACCATCCGCGCTCGGGGGCCACCAGTCCGCCCCAGGCCGATGCCACGAGCGTGGCGGCAAGGAGGCAGTGGAGGACGATTGCCGTCCACTTGAGGGTTCCCAATATGTTCTTTTTAAGGGACATCAGCGTTTGCGCGAGGCTGAGAACAGGAATTCTTTTTCTTCGTCGCTCAAAGCGTCGTAACCGCTCTGCTTGAGCTTGCCCAGGATTTCATCGAGACGGGCCTCGTCGCCACTGGTGGTCGCCTTGTCGTCGCTCACGTCGGGGTGGTAGTGGAACGTAGTGCTGGCGCCGCCCTTGATGGGCGTGCCCATGCGAGAGCGTTTGGTGTGCTCGTGGCGCTTGAAGAGCGACACGAACCAGTCGAGCAGACGATTGGGGCCAGCAGTGAGGTCGTGACCGTGCCGCATGGCAATGGCCCACGCAACACCGGTGAGTGCACCGCCCAAGTGGGCGATGTGCCCGGCACCCAGCTCAGCGATATGCCCCTCGTAGCTCAGCCCGTAGATACTCACAATGTCAATGACGACCATGACAATGGCGAGCCACTTGATTTTTATACGTCCGAAGAATAATATACCAATTTCAAAGTTAGGTGCATAAACCGCAATGCCCACCGCAATGGCCATCACCGAGGCCGAGGCACCCACCAGCGAAAAGTAGGAATCAGCAAACACGGGCAGTGTATTGCAGGCAAGCAAAAAGAGGGCAGCTCCGCCTAAGCCTCCCAAGAAATAAAGGCCTCCCAGTTGCTTGGGACGGAAAAATGCCACAAAAATGCGCCCCATCCACCATAGCCACAACACATTAAAAAGGATATGCCACACGTTGAAGTGGACAAACATATAGGTGATGACCGTCCACGGGTGATGACCCAGCTCGGTAAAGTTACTCGACATGGCGAGCCATTCTTGTATTCCATGGGTGTCCACCTTGAATAAGAAACATACCACGAGCGCTATGCTCACCACAAGCCATACGGCCACGTTGATGACGATGAGGCGCGTGAGCAGCGAACTGCGCTTGAATAGGGTGTTGAGGATGCTATTTGCCATAATGAGGATATCGTTTTAATGTGCCGGTTGAAAGCCATAGAATGATTAGCAGGCCGCCAAAGAGCAGGCCGCCCAAATGCGCGAAATGCGCCACGCCGCTGAATGTGCCACTCACGCCGAAGATGAGTTCCAGCACGCCATAACCCAGTACAGCCCACTTGGCCTTGATGGGAATGGGTATGAAGAACAGGTATAGCGGTACGTTGGGATAGCACACCGCGAAGGCAAGCAATACGCCGAACATTGCGCCGCTGGCGCCGATGGCTATTATTGAGTTAAGAATGTTTTCTTGCCACTCGGGTCGCTCGGCCAGCACCTGCCAGATGGCCGCCTCGGCCCTCTCTCCGTTGGTGAGCTGCACAGGAATCATTTGCGATTGCCAAGTGAACTGCCACACGAGTTCCTGAACCACGCCAGCGCCCAGGCCGCACACAAAATAGAAAATGAGGAAGCGCGGGGTGCCGAAGGCGCGCTCCAGCCAGGGCCCGAAGGTGAACAGGGCAAACATGTTGAAGAATAAGTGGAGCAGACCATCGTGCAGGAACATGCCCGTCAGCAGTTGGTAAACCGCGAAGTCGCTACCCCGCCAGAAATGGGTGCCCAACAGGTATCGCAAGTCCACGCCTACCAATTCGAGTAGCTCGGCGGCTATATACATCACGACATTGGCCACGAGAAGCCACAGCGTGGCTGGGGTGACGTGTTGTGTTATGTCTCGTAATTTCATTGTTAGAAAAATGTTCGTTTTAGACCACGGGCAGCAAAAATCGTGCCAGCCACGATGCGCAACGTTTCGGCTTACAAAAGTAGTGAAAATGTCGCGAATGGGCAGCATTTTTGACTCTTTTAGCCTTTTTTTATAAAAAAATTAAAAAAATTCTTCATTTTTTTTTGCCAAACGAATAGATATTTATATATTTGCGGCAATAAAAGCTTAATAACTATATTGTTAAACTATTAAAAGTCCTAAATTAACAAAACTATGAACAAAACAGAACTCGTAAATGCTATCGCTAATGAGGCAAAGTTAACTAAGGTTCAGGCTAAGGCTGCCCTCGAGGCCGCTCTGAACGCAGTAGGTGGCGCTCTTGAGAAGGGCGACAAGGTTTCTCTGATTGGCTTCGGCACCTTCGCTGTTGTGAAGAAGGCCGCTCGTCAGGGTGTGAACCCCGCAACTGGCGCTAAGATCAAAATCGCTGCCAAGAAGGTTGTGAAGTTCAAA
>JAGCUP010000010.1 GCA_017962765.1 Muribaculaceae bacterium
GGAAACGCGAGGCGATGGCGCCATGCTTGAGCGAGGTGACACCGCCGTCATACTCGATGTGCGCCGCCCATTGCTTGTTGCGGCTGATGTTGAATTCACGGGCGAACTCCCAATAAGCCCCTGCGGCTCCATCAGGGAAATAGTCGATATCGGTGAACAAGAACGTGCTGCCCCAGTCGTCGGGCTTGAACACTTCGACGGTGGTGGTCACATTGGGCCTTCCGTCAAGGTCATCGTAGAGATTATGGCCCAAATCGTAATGCAGCTGCACGTTTTGCGCCGCAACACTCATTGTAGCAATGAACAGGACAATGAAGTATTTTCTCATCATTAATTCATAATTCGTGAATCAATTCTCGTCAACGCTCAAACGTCTCGGCCACTTTCTTAAGGTTCTCGATAATGGGAATACGTTGCGGACAATGCGCCTCGCACTGACCACACTCGAGGCATTCGCTGGGCTTGGCGTGGCTCTGGGCAAGCACCCCGAAGTAGGTCGAGGTGTTGCCGCGCTGCTCCTCGCCGTAACGGTAGAGTGAGTTATAGACGGCGAAATACTCGGGAATGGCAATTCCCATCGGACAGCCGTCGGTGCAGTAGTGACATGCCGTGCATGGGATAGCGATGGTGCCTTTGATGATTGCAGCCGCACGTTCCACGATGTCGCGCTCCGTATCGTCGAGGGGCGCGAAATCGCGCATATAGGACGTATTATCCTCCATCTGCGCCTGGTCGCTCATGCCGCTGAGCACCATCATCACGCCGGGCAGCGACGCCGCATAGCGCACCGCCCATGAGGCGTTGCTTGCCTCGGGATTATGGGCGCGGAACAGGTACTCCACCTGTTCGGGCACATGGGCCAGCGAGCCACCCTTGACTGGTTCCATGACGATAACGGGCTTGCCGACAGCCTCACACAGTTCGTAACAGCGGCGCGCCTCGATTGATGCGTCGTCCCAATCGATATAGTTGATTTGCAGTTGCACACAATCCACCTCGGGGTGGTCGCGCAGCAACTGTTCGAGCAACGCCGAGCCATCGTGGAACGAGAAACCGATGTGGCGTATCTTCCCTTCGGCTTTCTTGCGCGCGATGAATTCCCAGGCACCCACTTGTGCCATAGACTCGACACGGTCGTGATTGAGGGCATGCAACCAGTAATAGTCGAAGTAGTCCACACCGCAACGCGCCAGCTGCTCGTTAAAGATGCGCTCCATGTCGGCCTCTTCATGAATTTCCCAACACGGCATCTTGTCGGTGACGGTGAACGCCTCACGCGGATAGCGTTTCACCACAGCCTCGCGGAAAGCCGCCTCGCTCTTCCCGCCATGGTAGGGGTAGGCAGTATCAAAGTAGGTGAAGCCACGCGCCATGAATGTGTCCACCATGCGCTTGACGGCCTCGATGTCAATCTGCGTCGTGTCGCCACCGGGCAGCAACGGCAGTCGCATAAGCCCGAAACCCAACTTTTTCATGGCCGCAATTTACTTGTGGAGGACATACTTGATGAACAGGTAACCGCCCACCACTTGCAGTGCCATGCCCGGAAGACCGATGGTGAAATCTTGGAAACCCGTTGCAAGCGAAGCGGTAATCGCGCTCTCGATGAGCGAGCCCACCACCTGGTAAGCAAGTACCACGACAACGAGCAGCAACAACGTCACCTTCTTGAAACGCGCGGCCACATAGCTGGCGGCAAGGGCCAGCAGCGTCGATTTGATGAGGATGGGCAGCAAAACATCGGTCGGCGGCATCCCGAACAACCAGTGGTTGACAAGCGGCGAAGCCACTGCGGTGAGCAATCCCACTTGCCAGCCGTACTTATAGGCTCCGATGAGTGTGAAGAAATAGATGGGCAGCCAAATGAGGCCGCCGTTGGGCATGAGGTGGCATAACTGCGGCAACGCCACGTTGCCCACGATAAACAGTGCCGCAAAAAGGAAGGTACGGCTCTCTTTGTAGCTAAGTGAGTAAAGTTTTGTCATAATATTTTTCAAGTAAACGAGTAAATAAGTAAACGAGCTAATTGCTTTTTCGATGGGCGGCTTTCTCGGCGAAGTGGCGACGTAACAGTGCCTCGGCCTCGGTGGCCGTTGAAGCATCGGCCACGATTTCTTCGAGACGGCAACGTGTGTCGCCCTCGGGAACTACAATGGCATCGACCAGCGTGCTCCACGATACCGTCACGCCCGCACTTTCGAGCAGGGGCAATGCACGACGGCTCATCACCTCGCCGTGGACAGCGGCCACGCCGCCATTGATGAGCAAGGCTACTGCCGCGCGGCCAATCACCTTGTCGGCAACACGCGCGCCGTGCAAGCGCGCGGACTCGTTGTCGAGTAGCCAAATGAGGTCGCGCACACCAGGCTTGTTGTAGGTTGTCACCTCACCGGCGGCGTCCTCCACCACCAGTGAGCACTGCTCACGCCTCAATATTTCAATCAGCCGCTCCATGTTACTCAAAGCGCATGGTGGCGCTGGGCTTGATGGATGAAATAATGAACGAGGGCAGCAACAGTGTGAGGAACGACACCACGATGATGGCCACGTTGAGGATGATAATCGTCACGGGGTCAATTGAGATGGGCACGTAAGGCATATAGTAGGCCTCGGGGTCAAGTTTAAGCACATGGAAGTGCTGCTGGATAAGCGCCAGTCCCAAGCCGAGCACATTGCCGATGATAATGGCCTTGAAGATGAGCTTATAGGTTAGGTAGATAAAGATGCGGCGCACTGAGCCGCCAGCGGCTCCCAGCGTCTTGAGCAAGCCCACCATGCTGATGCGCTCGAGCACGATCATGAGCAGGGCGGCAATGAGAGTGAAGCCCGACACGATGAACATGAGCACCAAAATGATAGCCACGTTCATGTCGAGCATCTGCAACCAGGTGAAGAACTGTTGGTTGTTGGTTTCCACCTCGGTCACCCTGTAGAGCTCACCCTCTCCGTCAATGGCCGCCTGAGCCAAGTCGGTATAAATCAATTCGGTCGCGGCGTCGAGATGGTGAACATCCTTGAGATTCACGCCCACATAGTTGCCTTGGTTTTCCTCCCAGTTGTTCACGCTCTGGATTTGCGCCAGGTTGCCAATAAGGATGGACTTGTCGTGCTCGCTGAAGTCGGTGTTGAAGATGCCCACCACGCGGCTGCGACGCATCTTCACGCTGTTGTCGATAAAATAGGTGAGGATTTTGTCACCTGTTTTCACGCCCAACTGCGAGGCCGTGAGGCGACTCATGACAATCTCGGCGATGGCTGCAGTGTCGTTGTGCGGCACGCGTCCCTCGACAAGGTGCTGTTCGATGAACGACCAGTCGTAGTTCTTATCCACACCGCGGTAAATGATACCCTTAAAATCGTTGTCGGTCTTGAGGATGGCCGGTTTGTCGGCCATGAGGCTCATCGAGGCCACCTGCGGCGCCAGCGCCTGGTCGACAGAGAGCACTGGGATAATACCATCGCCGTTCACCATGTCGAAGTCGCTCTCGCGCCCCACCATGGAGCTGTTCACTTTCACATGGCTGTCGAGGTGGTAAATTTTGTTGGTGATTTCGTTCTTGAAACCCATGACGATGACCACCGACAAAATCATGATGACGATGGCCAGCACCACGCCCACAAGGGCCACGTTGAGGCTCGCCGACGAGTTCTTATCGCCGCGCGCCAGCCGCAACCGTGAGGCTATGAACAATTCAAAAGGCATCGATGCTCAGCAGGGAGGATTACAGCAAGTCGGTGAAAAACAGCACTGCGGCCCACTCGCGCGGCACGCCCGAGGCCTTGCCGATGTAAGCATTGTTAGCATTGCGCACCGTGCCGTCGCTCTCGATTTTTCCAACGTATCTGTTGTTCGAGTCGCGTAACACGCCGTCACTGTACACCTTGCCGATGTAGCTGTTATTGGCGTTGCGCAGGGTGCCGTCGCTGTAAATCTTGCCCACGTAGGCATTGTTGGCGTTGCGTATCGTGCCGTCGCTGTAAATCTTGCCCACATAGGCATTGTTGGCGTTGCGCACCGTGCCGTCGTTCTCCACCTTGCCCAGATAGGCATTGTTGGCGTTGCGCAGGTCGCCGGCTTGCGCCGTGAATCCCACGGCAATCGCTGCCATTGCGATAGCCACACACATAATTTTGCTAAACCATTTCATGACTGTAGTTATTTAATTGGTTATTATTTAATCCCAGTAATAAATCTCATATTCCGACGACAGCTCCATCCAGTTGCGGCCCACCTCGCGCAAAATCCGGTAGCTAACGCTTTCGCCGCCAAACTGGCGGATGTAAATCTCCAAGCCTTTAGGCGTGGCCACCATGCACTGGATTTCGGGAATGTGCTCCATAAAGTCACCTTCATCATCGACAAACCAGATACTTTGGATTTCTCCACTCTGTGCCGTGCCATGATAATTGAAGGTTGAGACCACCTCGCCCTCGGCGATGCACACCAGCGCGGCAAGCGCGTCGGTGCCTTGGTGGGCAAATTGCACAGCATAGAACGAGCGCTCCGACTCGGGGGCCGAGGCAAGCCATTGCGAGGCCACGATGCCACGGCCATCATAATAGCGGCTCACGAGAGCTTTCTCATCGCGGTTCATGGCGCGTTTGGCCTCACCCATTTTCCATCGCGAGAATTGCAATAAATTGTGGTCGTCAAGGAACTTGGCCGGCACTAGGAATGGGGTGAATTCTTCATCCTTATAGCCACGGAACATCTTCTTGACAAGGCTCGGCGTCTTGAGCGAATAGGTATACTGCGTGAGTTCCTTTTTGTCATCGACCTGTTGCGAGACGTAGCGCACTTCGCCCACATGGGGCTTGAAAATCATGCGGTCGTACTTGGCAGGTGTGAACGATTTGCGCTCATCACCCACAATTTGAGTGATAAATTTGTTTCCCGACTGCTTCACGTGGAAGACGGCACATGGCGCATAGCGCATCGTGATATCGTTCTCGGGCGTAAGTCTGTGGGTCATTTCATCCACGCCCGTCCACAACATTGAATCAGGATTCACGAGTGGATAAGAGAGACGGTTGCCAGGGGTCTCGTCGGCCATGTGAACCACTTTGCCGGCGCGCTGCGTGAGCACTGTGCCATAGCTTCCGTCCCAAGTGCGCAACCACAGTTCGGGCTTCCCGTCGCCATCCACATCGCTGACGGCGTATTTCTCGGGCTGGTTAGCATAGGAGGGGTGCTGCCCAGCATGCCGCGCATCGAAAATCTCAAGCACTTGCTCTATGCGGTCGGCATAGTATTGCGAACCTTCAAGCCATATCCTATACTGCCTGTCCCAGTCGCTTTCCTGAGCCACTAACGGCAAAGCGAATGCCGTAGTGAGTAAGGCGAAAAACAGTCTATAAAGTTTCATAGTGACTTATTTTTTATTGCTGTCGGTTGCTATTTCGTTCTCGCCCGTGAGCTTGCGGCTCTCAACATCGACGGCTTTCATAAACTCGTCGCTTTTGCCCTCGCGTGTATAGTAGGCGGTGAAGCTGCCGTGCACTCTTTCTTTCATTTCGACAGGAATGTTTTTGTCGTAGAGCACCTGCACGAAGGTTACCGCGTCACGCGTCATGTCGCCCGTGGGCTTATAGCCCTCGGCACTGATAGTGTCGCTGGGCGCGAGTTTTTCCACCTGCACGGTGTTGCCGGTGCTGTCACTGGGCACGGCTGTTGATTGCGAAGCGTCGCCCGCATTCTGGCAGGCAATAGCTGTTATCGCGATTGCCGCCACCATCAAAACTTTACCAATAGTCTTCATCTTAAACCATAATCTATAAACTGTTATCTGTCAATTACTTTCGTCTCGCTTTTTCCATCGCGTCTTGCGCTTGTTTTATCTTGCGCTGGGCCTTGGCGCGGGCCTCGCGGGCCTTGCGCATATAGCTATCGCCCTTCTCGGCATGGTCGTGGGCGCGCTCGGTGTAGTACTGGGCACGGTCGGTATTGCCCTCCTTGGTGTAGTACTCGGCCTCGCGCAGGCAATCCTGCGCCTCCTTGTAGTAGTACTGGGCGTCGCGCTCATACTCGTTGGCCTGACGGTTGTAGTACTCGGCCTCGCGCATATAAGACTGTGCCTGGCTCGAATAATAGTTGTCGGCCTGGGCCGTGAAAGTCCCCAGCAGGAACAATGCGAACAACAATGTGAAAGTCTTTGTTTTCATGAGGTTTTATTGATTGTGGCGGAGTTAAGGCGGCGACGCATCGTCCAAGCCGTCACCACGCCGGTGAGTAATGCGATTACAATGACAAAGGCCAGCACCACGAGCACGTCGGTCCACACCACGGTCACGGGATAGGCCGGCACGAGCACCTGGCTGGCGTCGGCGTTGAGCTTAAGCCACCCGAAGTGTTGCTGGCACAAGCACAGCACCAGTCCAAGCACGATACCGGCAATGGCGCCCACGAGGGTGATGAGCCATCCCTCGGCCACAAAGATGTTTTTCACCTGGCGCTTGCTGGCGCCAAGGCTACGCAGGGTGGCAATCCTCTTGTCTTTCTCGATGATAAGCAACGACAGGGTGCTAAGCACGTTGAAGGTGGCAATCAATAGGATGAAAGCCAGCAGCAGGAACGTCATCCACTTCTCGATGTTGACGAGGCGGAACGATTCGGCCTGCTGCATCAGTCGATTCTTGACGGTGAAACCCGAGCCCACCACATCCTCAATTCGCTTCATGACCGCAGCCTCGTCGGCACCCGGCGCGAGTTTCACCTCTATTTGCGAAGCCTCGTCGTCATAGTCGTAGAGGTTGCGTGCGAAGTCCAGCGGCACATATATCAGGTCGTTGTCATAGGCGTTTTGCTGCACCTGGAAAATGCCCGAGACGAAAAGCGAATCGTTGTAGAACGCATCGACGGGATTGGCGAGGTTCACCTCGGCTTGACGCTCCGGCACGTAGAACTGCAGCATCCTGATGCCGCCCGGGCGCACATTGAGCTGCACGGCGGGGCCCACGCCCACGATGGCGTAGCTCGACACGTCGTCGCGAAACACAGCCTCGCCGTCCACGATCACACTGTCGATGGCCGTCAAGCGGTGATAGTCGTCGGGCACGCCCTTCACGCGCAACGGCATCTGGAAGTCGGCAAAGACGGCCAGCGCCTGGTCTTCGAGCACGGGCATGGCCAGTTCCACCCCCTCGACGCCTGCAATGACATCGACCAGACTGTCGGCGCCGGCGATGGTCTTCCCCTCTACAGGCGCGATGGCCACGGGCGGGTCGAGTTTCGCCAGCTTGTCCTCGATGAGGTCGTGAAAGCCGTTATACACGCTGAGCACGACGATGAGCGCGGCTGTGGTGACCATCACGCCCAGGGTGGCGATGATGGTGATGATGTTTACCGCATTGTGGGTCTTTTTCGACTTGAGGTAACGTGTCGCTATTTTCAGTGACAGGAACATCTCGTGCTATTCTACTAGTACGACACCCTTCGGGTGTCAGGGTTTAACCGCCAAAGCTCATTTCGAGAGCAACTCGTCGATATGGTCGATGTAATCCAGAGAATCATCGACGTAGAACACCAGCTCGGGCGTCTTGCGCAGCTGGTAGCGCACCCGTTGCGCCAGCGCGTAGCGTATCGATTTCTCGTTGCTGTTCACGTTGTCGATGATTTCCTGCGCACGTTCGCTCGGGAAGATGCTCAGATGCACGCGCGACACGCTCAAGTCGGGCGACACGCGCACGTGGCTCACGCTCACCAGCACCCCGTTCATCTTGGCCGTTTCGACGCGGAAAATCTCGCTCAATTCTTTCTGAATCAAGCGAGCTATTTTTTGCATTCGTTTCGTTTCCATTCTCTCGTAGTTCTAAATTGCGCAAATTTACTACTTTTTCCCAAACAAACCAACCTCCGCCCCCGCTTTTTTTAAAAACCCGCCCCCGCAGCAACCACCGGGCCGCAGCAACCACCACCGCGCCCCACCTCTCTCGCGAGTCACCCGACTCGCGAAAAACCGCTTTCACTGCACCATAAACTTTTCCAGCCAGTTGCGCAAGGGAAGGTCAAGCCCCATGCGCTTGGCGATGCGCACGCGCCGCGTGTCAACCGATCGCAAATTATCGTAGCCCATCATCAACTTAATCACCTGATTCGAGAAACCGCAGCACTCCATGGCAATGAAGCGCACCTCGTCTCCCTTGAGCATGGGGTAGGCTGAACGTAGTCGCATGATAAAGTCGTCATGTTCAACATTGAGGAACGTGAAGATATCGTCCCACAAAGTCTCGCTGAAAAGGGGCGAGAGCAGGCGGGTGTTCTTTTGTGACGTTTCCCCATAGGTGTAGTAATTCAGCAGCAGTTCATGGTCGGCGCTCAACTCGCGCGCCAGCGCTTCGCGCAACTCGACGTTAAGCCCTTGGCTGCGAGCCACCTCACGTGAGGCCGCTTCAAGGTCGGCCTGCATCGTCGCCAAGCGGTTGCGGTAGCGACGGTTGCGCGTCATCAGGCGGTAGGCCACGAGGACAAGTATCGCCGTCAGCACCACGCCAAGGAGCGTCACCATTAGGAATTTGTTGCGCCAAGTCAGCGCGTTGAGTTCGGCCTGCGACTTGTCGTAGCGCGCCTCCACCTCTCTCAGCTGGGTCTGTAATGTGTTCAGTAGAATGGAGTCGGCTATCTCGCTCTTGCGCTCGGCGTTTCGGTCATACTCGTCGAAGTTGCCTTCCTTTTCGGCCAAGTATTTCAAGGTCATGCAGCGGAACATCTCGTCTTGCGCCGCATCGGCGCGAGGCTTGTGCTCGATATAGTACAGGGCCGAATCGCGGTTGCCCAGCTGAGCGTAAGCGAACGAGGCGTTCACACAGGTGTGGCTCAACGGATTGGGTGACATATAGTGTGCACCCTCGCGCAGCGTCATCACCGCCACGTCCTTCGCCTTGGCATAGTCGCCTCGCATATAATAATAACCTGACATGAAACCGCGAATATTATAGATGCGACTGCTGTCGCCCAGCTCAGCCGCCATCTCTTGCGCCGCGCTCAAGTAGTGCCACGCGCTGTCGAGGTCTTTCGTGCGATAAAGCGTGCCCACTTCGGTCAGGCACGCACACTCATACTCGTGATGGCCAGTGGTGCGAAACAGCGGTACCGCCTCCTTGTATTTAAGCAACGGCACGCTGTCTTGCGTGAACTGCGCCTGCAAGATTTTCGCCATACGCAGCTTCGAGAATGCCAAATCGAATGTGAAGCCGCCATCGGAGGCCAGCCCCTCGGCGCGTTTGAGCCATGCCACGGCACCTGCCTTGTCGCCAGCC
>JAGCUP010000117.1 GCA_017962765.1 Muribaculaceae bacterium
CTATGCCCTGCAAATCTATTGCGACTTCTCGGGCTACAGCGACATGGCCATCGGTATCGCCCTGCTCATGGGCTTCCATTTCAACATAAACTTCAACAGCCCCTACAAGGCGGTGAGCATCACCGACTTCTGGCGTCGCTGGCACATTTCGCTCTCCACCTGGTTGCGCGACTACCTCTACATCTCGCTGGGTGGCAACCGCCATGGCAAGGTGAGGCAGTACCTCAACTTGTTTATCACCATGTTCTTGGGCGGATTATGGCACGGCGCGGCATGGAATTTTGTCATCTGGGGCTCGATGCACGGCATTGCGCTGGCTGTCCACAAGCAGTGGATGTCGGTCACCAAGGGGCGCAGGTGGGTATCGATGCGTTGGTGGCACGTCATCAGCGTGTTGCTTACTTTCCATTTTGTGCTGTTTGCTTGGATTCTTTTCCGCGACCCGAGTTTCTCATTCAGCGGGTTCTCCACGTCCAAGACGGTCGTCATCCTGAGTAATATCTTCACCAATTTCCACGTCGAGCTTTTCGCGGGCGTCGTCGAGGGCTATTGGAAAGTGCTCGTGCTCATTGTCGTGGGATTTATGCTCCACTTCGTCCCCGACCGAGTGGAACAGCGCTGCAAGATGACCTTTGTCAAGTGGCCCACTTGGACCTACTGCCTCGCCCTCATTCTTATCGTCCTCTTCGTGGTGCAAATCAAGAGCAGCGATGTCCAGCCCTTTATCTACTTCCAGTTCTAATGGGGGAGTGAAGGCCGAGACGGTCTCTCGTCCCACAGTACCTTGTCGCTTATAAAAGAAGGAAAAGAAAAAATGGTTGTCTCCCGACAACCATTTTTTTAATTAACCTTAAATCTAATACCATGAAAAACACAGTGCAAATATAAGGCCATTTTTCGTTCTACCAATAAAAAAACGCCTAAAAAACGTCGCTTGTTAACATTTTTTATGAATTAAGGCTGAATTTTCACATTTCAAGCCTCAAATTCTCGCACTATCCCCTGAATTTTGAGGCGATGAAGCGAGGGATAAAAGTGATGTGGTGCAGTGTGGCGCTCATGCGTCCATAGTGGCGGCACATGATGCGATAGCGCTCCAGGAGCGAGGCGCGATGGTTGGCCGTCGTGGTGCCGCCCGTGAGGAAGTGGATGAGGGGCTCGGGACCGAGATAGACGTTCTTGGGCGACTTTTTCAGCACCTTTACGCACCAGTCGAAGTCGGCGCTGAAGCGGTATTGCAAGTCGTACTCCGGCACCAGGTCGCGACGAGCGACGAAAGCCTGGTGGCACACCAGCATGCCGCGCTTGAAGCTGTCGGCAGTGAGCACGTCGGGGGCCGTGAGGTGCCGCTTGCCCACCACTTGGCGCGCGTCGTCAACGAGCACAGTCTGGCCGTAGAGCACGCCCGGCTCGTCGCTGGCAGCTTTCTGCAGGCGCGACAGTACGTCGGGGGCGGCAAAGGCGTCGCCAGCGTTGAGGAAGATGAGGTAGCGGCCGCGTGCCAGGCGAATGCCCTTATTCATGGCGTCATAGAGGCCACGGTCCTTCTCGCTGAGCACGCGCGTGCCGTCGATGGCGGCGGCGTTGACAAGGGCCACGGTGTCGTCGGTACTGGCGCCGTCGATGACAAGCAGCTCGAAGTCGTCGCAGTCCTGCGCTGCCACGCTCTCGAGTGTGGGCTTGATGACGCCGGCGGCATTAAACGTGACGGTGATAATTGTGAAAAGTGGTTCCATAATCCCGAATTTGTCTGCAAAAATACACATTCTTGATGAAAAAGCGCAACCACTTGTCCACATAATTAGCCCGAACATGAAAAATGTGGATATTTTGCATTACCTTTGTGGCAATAAAACGAAAACGATATGGATAACATTGACAATAAGCCACAACCCGAGAAAAAATCGCCAAAAAGGAAAAAAGGATGGCTCATCGCCGGCGGCGCATTGCTGTTAATCGTCCTCGGCGCTGCCGCTTGGGCGCTACCTTATTTCACGACAAAAGCACCACACGAGGCCATGCTCTACATGAAATTGGGCACGCCACTTGAGGAGGTGGGCGACTCGCTGCGAGCCAAGCTCGGCGACGAATATACCGACCGAGTTATGAGCTTGTTACGACTCACCAAGGCTAACCTGAGTGTGCGACACGGGGCTTTCAAGATTGAGGAAGGCGAGAGTGCCTGGGCGTTGATGCGCCACTTGCGCAGCGGGCCTACGACGCCGATACGCGTCACTTTCAATAACGTGCGCACCAAGGGTGAGCTGTCACGACGCCTCACCGCGCGCCTGATGATGGACTCCACGCAGATGCGGCAGGCCCTCGACAACGACACGCTGTGCCAGCGCTACGGCATGGACACCACGAGCATCGTCACCATGTTCCTCCCCGACACCTATATGTTCGAGTGGGACATCTCGCCCGAGGCCCTGCTCAACGCCATGCACACCTACTACAATAAATTCTGGACCGATGCCAACCTCAATAAGGCGAAGGCCATTGGCCTCACCCCGCAGCAGGTCGCCACGCTCGCCTCGATTGTCGACGAGGAGACCGCCAAGGCCGACGAGAAGCCCATGGTGGCGCGACTCTACCTTAACCGCCTTGAACGCGGCATCAAACTGCAGGCCGACCCCACGGTGAAATTCGCCCTCGGCGACTTCACCATCAGGCGCATCACAAATGCCATGCTCCAGGTCGAATCGCCTTACAACACCTACCGTGTGACAGGACTGCCGCCGGGCCCCATCCGACTGCCTGAGAAAGCGACGCTCGAAGCCGTGCTCAACGCTCCGCAGCACGACTACATCTTCATGTGCGCACGCGAGGACTTCAGCGGCTACCACAACTTCGCTACCACCAACGCCGAGCACGAAGCCAACGCCCGACGCTACCACCAGGCCCTCAACGAGCGCGGCATCAAGTAACGTTGACACGGTCAGCGTAGTTTAAGACTCCGCCTCGGAAACGGGGCTTCTAGGGGGTTACCGCAGGGCGATGGTGTCGCCCTCGGTGGGTTCGTACTTGCCGTCGAAGTGGTTGAGTTTGCGCAGGTCTTTGACGTTGATGCCGAAGGTTTGGGCGATGCTCCATAGGGTGTCGCCCTTGCGTGCGCGGTAGGTGTCGTGTCCCTCCTGTGCCTGCTTGTTCTTCTTTTCGAGGTAGACGAGGGTACCGGGCTGGGGCTCTTCGGCGTGTTTCTTGTCGAGGTCGTTGAACGACAGCAGTTTGTCAAGTTTGATGTTGAACTCTTCGGCAAGGCTCTCATAGGTGTCGCCCTTGACGACCTTGACGCAGTGCAGTCCCCATCGTCGACTCACGGGGTGCATGGCGGCGGGCAGCGCGGGTTTCTTCTTCTTATCCTTTTTTACCTCCTTGTCGCGCTGGGCCAGTAGCTTTTCGCCCTCCTTGCCCACGAACCGGTTAAGGTCGCACAGCTCGATGATGGCGATGAGCTTCGTGTCGTAAGTGGGGTCGGTGGCATAGCCGCACGCTTTGAGACCGCGCGCCCAGCCGGCGTAGTCGTCGAGGTCAAGTTCGAAAAGGGTGGTGTATCGGTTGCCTTTGAGGAAGAGCGAGTGGTCGTTGAACGACTCTTCGGGCGTGGCATAGCGACGGTAGCAACTGGAGCCCGAGAAGATGCTGTCGAGCTTCCACGAGCGGTGGCACTTGATACCGAAATGGTTGTTGCCTTCGGTGGCCAGATAGCTGGTGCCGGCCGCGCTCTCGAGCAGTCCCTGCGCCAGCGTGATGCTGGCGGGGATGCCGTGGAGGCGCTGTTGCTCGACGGCGAACGGCGCCCACCGCTCGACGTATTCGCGTTGTGTGCGGGTCTGTGCGGGGGCTAAAAGTGCGAAAAATAGCCCCAAAAGCGCACAGAATGCACTTTTTTTATTGCAAAATGAAAAATGTTTAGTATATTTGCACACTTTATCCTTATCGATTAATAACCAAACCTTATAAACATGACCGAAAAAAATATCGCCACAAAGATACGAGTTTATGCTTACAATGAGCTAAACGAAGACCAAAAAATTTTGGTCGACCGTGCGCGTGAGGCCACAAAGGGCTCCTATTCGCCTTATAGCCACTTCCGTGTGGGGGCCGCAATTCGCCTTGACAACGGCACCATTGTCACGGGTGCCAATCAGGAGAACGCCTCGTTCCCGGCCGGAACCTGCGCCGAGCGCAGCGCATGCTTCTATGCTGGCGCCAAATATCCGGACGTGCCTTTCAGTGCCATCGCCATCGCCGCCTGGCACGAGGACGATTTCGTCGAGGCTCCGTGTGCGCCCTGCGGCGTGTGCCGTCAGTCATTGCTTGAATATGAGACGCAGGGCGGCAAGCCCGTCGAGGTGCTGCTGGCCGGCCGCGACACCGTCTATGTGCTCGACAGCCTGCGCTCCCTGCTCCCGCTCGCCTTTACCGAGTTCTAACGCTCCACTCCATACAATGTTGAGTTTTTTCTTCAAGGTTTAGACGTGTGGTTTATCCGTTTAAACCCGAATGGTTAATTTGGTTTTATCACAATAATTTACCCCCTTAATATGGAACTTGAAAGAGTAATACCGGTTCATGTGATTGAAGGACTTCTTAGCTTAAATAGGAAGTATATAGTGACAACAAGTAAATTGGAGGCCGATGAGGATTCAACAACGACATTCCTCGCTTTGGGAATGATAGGGGTCGCATGGAAGAAAAATGTGGCCAACAGGGCGAGAAGTCAAGTTTATAGGATGCAGTTATATTTGCAAAGCCAAGGCTATAGCCCTAAAGAAAGCGGGGAGTTGGTCGATAAGGTGGTGCAATACAATGAAATTGGTATTGAATTTGACCGCCACAGGTTTTGGGTTGGTTTGGTGATGTTGATACTCTCAATTCTTGGTACCATTGGATTGACATGGGTAAACTGTTTGGTTCATTCAAAAGGTATTGACAACATGTTCCTGATAGTGATGAATGTGGTGGTTTTTTGTTGCATTTTTTTGTCCATAAGGGTTATGGATAGAAAAGTTTTAAAGAGATGTGAATTATTCTTCAAAAGAAATAAAGCATGTGATGAGGATAGTTTACTGAATGATAAACGAGAATATGCTTATTATTTGATGAAAGAACACAATTATACCAAAGAGGCTTTGTTGTTTGCTATGTCTGATTTTGATGAGGATTATGTGAATCTAAAACTATTCGTCGATCAATTATAAAATCAACCTATTGTGTTCGGCTTGCACTATTTTAGATGAATTACGTTAATCAAAGATATGGATGATTTTTTAGATAGGAAGATTGCGGGCGTGGTAACATGGCGCTCGGTACTTGCTTTTGTGGCCGGTGTGGTTGTATTCTTAGCGCTGGCCTGGGGCTATTTCTCGCCCAATGTGGTTAATGGCGACGAGCTGCGACAGAATGATGTGATGCAAGGCTTGGCCAACGGCCATGAAGGCCAGCTCTATAGCGAAACGCACAACGGCGAAATTACGCGTTGGACCAATTCGTTGTTCGGCGGCATGCCCACATTCCAAATCAACCCGACTTATGCAAGTAATACGCCGCTCAAGTGGGTGCACAGGGTGCTCACGCTGGGCCTCCCCGAGCCGGTGAGCTGGGTGTTCCTGCTTATGCTGGGCTTCTTTATCCTGATGTTGTCGTTCAAGACCAAGTGGTATGTGGCCATTCTGGGCGCAATCGGGTATGCCTTCTCGTCCTATTTCTTTATCATCATCGGGGCGGGACACATTTGGAAACTCGTCGTGCTCGCCTACATACCGCCCACCATCGCCGGCATGGTGCTCGCCTATCGCGGCAAATATCTGTTGGGTGGGGCACTCACGGCGCTCTTCGCGTCGATGCAGCTGCTCTATAACCACACGCAGATGACCTACTATTCGCTCATCATCATCATTGCGCTCGCCATAGCCTTCTTGGTCAAAGCCATTATTGATAAGAAGGTGAAGCGCTGGGCCATCGCCAGCGGCGTGCTCGCCGTGGCGGCAGGCGTGGCGGCGCTCACGAGCCTTCCCAACCTGTACTTTACCTACAAATATGCCGAGGAAACGATGCGCGGCGGCCACAGTGAGCTCACACAGCCTCCAGCATCAGGCGATAAACAAGCCCCCCAGGAGACGCCCACGAGCAGCGGCCTTACGAAGGAATATATCACCGGGTGGAGCTACGGCATCGATGAGACGATAACGCTCCTCGTGCCCAACGCCAAGGGCGGCGCCAGCGAATCGTTGGTTAATACCGAGGCTTACGAGACGCTCAGCGCCAATGGCGAAATCGACCAGCCTACCGCCATGGTGATGCCGGTATTCATGCAATATTTCGGCGATCAGCCGTTCACGAGCGGCCCGGTATATGTGGGCGCGCTCATCTTCCTGCTGTTCGTACTGGGTCTGATGGTGGTTCGCGGCCCCGTCAAGTGGGCACTGCTGGTGGCCACGTTGCTGTCGATTGCCTTGTCGTGGGGCCACAACATGATGTGGCTCACCGACTTCTTCATCGACCATGTGCCCATGTACAACAAGTTCCGCACCGTGTCGAGCATCCTTGTGGTGGCCGAACTCACCATGCCGTTGCTGGCAGCCCTCGCATTGAACAAGATATTGACCACGCCCCACTTCTGGCGACGTTACAAGTATGAGTGTCTTGTGGCCTTGGGCGTCACGGTATTCTTCTGCATCCTGCTTGCCGTGGACCCGGGCATCATGGGCGGCAAGGTGAGCGACACCGACGCCGGCCGACTGTTTACGGCCTCGCAGGGGCAGGTGTCGATTGACGACGTGCGTGCGGCATCTCCCACATTCGATGCTACCGTGACCGCTCTGCGCCAGTGGCTGGTGAAAAGCGACGCCTTGCGCAGCCTGCTCTTTGTGTTGGTTGGTAGCGGCGTGCTGGGCATCTTCTTTGTCTTGACTCGCAAAGAAGAGAAAGAGTCGCCGGTGGCGGCCTTCCTTGTTGCTGTTGTCATGACGTTGCTTGTGGTCATGGATATGTACCCCGTTAACAAGCGTTATCTCAATAGCGACAACTTTGTCAATGCTGTCGAGGCCCAAGACGAGCCGTTCCAACCCACGGCCGCCGACCAGACGATATTGCAGGACACCGATCCCAACTACCGCGTGATGGACCTCACAAACTTTGGTGGCCCCCGCTCGAGCTATTTCCATAAGACGGTGGGCGGTTACCATGCCGCCAAGTTGAGCCGCTACAACGACCTTATCGATAGGCAGATTACGGGCGATAAGATGAATATAAACGTCCTTAATATGCTCAACGCCAAGTGGTTCATTGTCTCGGATGCTGAGGCGCAACGCAACCCCGATGCGCTGGGCAACGCCTGGTTTGTCGACACGCTTACCTATGTCGATAACGCCGATAAGGAGATGGCCTTCCTGAACGATTTCAACCCTGCCACCACGGCTGTGGCCGATGCCAAGTTTAAGAATGTCTTGGGCGAGGCGACTCCTAAAGCCGCCGGCGACACCATCTATCTCACAAGCTACGAGCCCAACCGCCTCGTCTACCACAGCCATAGTGCGAAGGGTGGCATGGCCGTCCTCAGCGAGATCTATTTCCCGTGGGGTTGGAAAGCCGTGATTGACGGCAAGGACGAGGTGGAGATAGGACGCGTTAACTATGTGCTGCGTGCGTTACGCCTGCCCGCCGGCGACCACGACATCGAGCTCACCTTCAAGCCCGAGCAGGTCGATAATACCATCACCGTGGCCCGCATCGCCATTGCCATTATCCTTCTTGCGCTGATTGCCGCCATCGTCCTGTTGGTGTTGCGCCGCAATAAAGACGATAAAAACTAGGATGACACCGCGGTCGATGAGCCTCGCAAGGACGAAAAAGAGGCTTTGAAACAGGTGGCGCCCAAGCAAGCGCCTTTGAAGAAGAAGTAATGGGCCGGCTGAAACGCTATCGCACAGCTTGGAGGCGACATCGCCGGAGCCGTGGCTTCGGCGTCCACTCGCCGTTTGCCTACGGCTTCGTGACCACGGTGCTGAGCGAGCGTTTGCCCTACTATGCCTACGAGGAGCTCGAGGTGTTGCGCCGAGCCATCGTCACGTCGGCGCGCAGCCGTTGGCCACACCCGCGCGTCATGTCGCTGAAGAACGCCAAGATGCTCTTCCGCATCGTCAATTTCTTTAACCCGCGTTGCCTGCTGCAGGTGGGTTCGCACTACGGTTTCTCCACTGCCAGCATGATGGCCGTGAGCTCCATGAGCCGGTTATGGCTCTATGAGCCGCAACTCGACAAGTTTCCCATTTCAGCCGAGGTGTTGCGCCCTTATCTCGACCGCGTGGCCTGTTACGACGACGTGACGAAAGCCCTCGACAACTATGTTCGCGCGTTGTCCGACGACGTGGACCCTTTCGTGCTCGTAACCGACATTGCCGACCCCAATGTGGAGCGTGCGGTGCGCGACCTGCTCACCACCATTATGACAGGCCGTGGTGTGGTGGTGCTACGTAACCTGTCGCGTTCGCCGGCCATCAAGCGCTTGTGGTCTCACTGCCTGCAGGTGGCCCCCTACGGCCAGACGTTTACCAACGAGCGCCTCGCCGTGCTCGTGGCGAACCCCAAGTTGCCGCTGCAGCACTTCTCCCTCTGGTTTTGATTATTTTAGTTAACAAGTAAGCTATAATCAATCATTCAACGAAACATGAACCTACGTCATTTCCTCATGGCCATTCTCGTGGCGGCGCTCGCCACGGGACACGCGCAGCCAGGTGCGTTGCACTCGCGCATTGGCGAGAGCGTCACTTCGCCCGACGGTGCCATCACCGTCACCTGCATGGGCAAGAAACAAAACTTTAACTGGAACGACAAGGCGACGCACGACGATGCCATCAATTCGCCCAAGAGCGTCAATTTCCACCCCGATGGCACCCGATTCTACGTCAACTCGCTGGAAGGCTGCAAGACCGTGGTCTATGACGCGCGCACCCTGGAGCGCCTCAAGGTCATTGACCATCACTTCACGGCCAACAAGAAAGGCGTGACGTGGAGCGAGCCCAGCGGTTATTACAAGTTCACGCATTACGAGGGCGGTGAGAATCGGGCCTTCGACGGCAAACCGGTGGAGAGCGCTTTCTCGCACGATGGCCGTTACTTGTGGGTGCCGTACTATCGCCGTTCGTTCGACATCAACGCGCAAGACCCGAGTGCCATCGCCATCATTGATACGAAAGGCGACAGCATCGTGCGCATGATGGAAACGGGACCGCTGCCCAAGATGGTGGCGTGCTCCCACGACGGCAAGCACATCGCTGTCACCCACTGGGGCAACAACACGGTGGGCATCATCGACATCTCCTCCCCCGACATGGCGCAGTGGCACCACCTGCCGCCCGTCGTCGTCGAGCGCCAGCTGGAACTCAATTTCAGCCTCACGAGTAGCGTGAACCGCGACAGCAACAGCGGCCTCACGTTGCGCGGCACGGTGTTCACGCCCGACGACAAATATCTTCTTGTGGGCATGATGAGCGGTGGCGCCATCGCCGTGATTGACGTGGAAAAGGGCGAATACCTGGGGCGTATCAATAGCGCTGGCAATGTGCGTCACCTCATTATCAAGGACAAATACCTCTATGCCAGCAACAACTCGGCGGGTATCGTGCGCCGTGTCCTTATCGATAAGGTGCTTGAAGGTATCGCTAACCGCGAGGGCAAGAACATCAATGTGGGACAGTGGGAGACCTGTCAGGTGGGCACCGGAGCCCGCACCATCGAGGCTTCGCCCAGCGGACGATGGGTGTTTGCCGCCTGCAACACGGTGAGCAAGCTCTATGTGATTGATACGCACACGATGAAGGTGGCCGCATCAATCAATGTCGATTCCTACCCTGTGGGGCTCGACATCTCAGTCGATGGCTCGCTCGTTGCGGTCACCTCGCAAGGCATCAAAGGTAGCGGTGGCAACGCCGTGAACCTCTATAAGATAGAGTATGCCGACCAGGCCGAAGCCGAGGCTGGCGCACGACTTATGGAAGAGCGTGAGAAACGCATTGCCGCAGCCGACACCACGGCCCAGCAGCAAGCCGCCAACGGTGCCGCCTGCTCCACGGGCAGCTGCCCCTTCTCCTGGTTCAAGGCCCACCCGTGGCTCACAGGCCTCATTGCCGCCGCCGTGGTCGCCGCCATCCTTCTTTTGGTTCGTCGCCGCAAGAAAAAATAGACACAACTATTCATCACGAATCGGTCATTAGACCGGTATCATGTATTTTTCTTTCCCTAATTATGCCATAACGGCTTTATTTTGGCGTCTTGCTGTCATTGAAATCTCGACATAGCCCGCTATGCCTTCAATTTCACTAACAGCAATCCACTCAAAATAAACTTC
>JAGCUP010000118.1 GCA_017962765.1 Muribaculaceae bacterium
TGAGCTCAAGCGTCGTTACCCGCGTTGCACTGCCCAGGACGCCAGCTTCCGCGAGTACGGCTTCGGGGCCACACAAGTGACGATTCATTAGGTTCAAGCGCGTGCTTCAACCTAATGAAGTTTAGGATTTAGAGTTAGAAGAGGCCTCCACTCCCGATGCTTGCGTAAGCGAGTCATCTAGGTTTCGAGGATGATTTCTCCCCTTTTGCTAGCAACTGTTAGTACCAATTGTCCTTGAGCAAGTAGTCTATGAGGAGGGTTACATCGGCTATAGTGACTTGGCCGTTGCCGTCACAGTCGGCGTTGACCTTACTAATTTGTGGAATTTCTCCTTCTGTACTGTTTTCGCTCAACAGGTAATCGATCATTGTTGTCACATCAGTGATGGTGACCTTTCCGTCTCGGTCTGCATCGCCAAGGATGTATCCATTCGGATCTTCTTCATTATCGAGAGGTAACTTGATAGCATATAGATATAAGTTTCCATTATAAGTTATGAACACTCCTATGATATGTTTATATCCATTTTCAACGACAAAATAATTACTGCTTTTAATGAGGAGATTCTCAAACATATTATCGGAAGAAATATGGCGATTGGGTGAGGTCGCACCGTACCTAACCCCGTCATAGCAAATATAGAGCTGAACGAGAGGCCTCATGTTGGAATCACCATAAATACCGCTGGACAGTCTCAGGAAACCGGTGAAGTCACCATCATAGTACATTAGCTCCTTCCATAGCTCTCGACCATCCATGTCGATGGTTACAAGCCATACACCAGTCTTGTGGGGATCAGAGGGTATTTCGCCCTCCTTGGGCTCAACAACTACGGGCATAATGTCGCTCTCGCTCATCTCTTTGCCAGGCTCTTGAGCGGTAGCGTAAACGTAATAGGTAATGGCATCTTCACCAGGCTCGGGGCGAGCGATGGTGTAGGGGTTTTCAACTGCCTCATCGTTTACATAGAGTACAACCTCGCCATCACCTATTGCAAAGATGATAACAGCGTCGTCGGTGAACTCAACGTTGACCTCGGGAACAGCGGTGGTTTCAATTGCCAGTGCGCGGTTGAGCGACATGAGCATCAATAATAAGAATAAATACTTTTTCATCTTGTCATTTCTTTTTAGGGCGTTATGATTTAGTTATTGTTGCAGTAACATAGCACGGCAAAGTTACGCAATTGACCTTAAATTTGCAAGGTTTTGTGTACAAATTTAAAGTGGAGAGTTGGCGTTTTGTTATTTGAGGATGGGGAAGTGGAAATTGCGGAGTTGTTTTTCGAGTTGTTTTTCCTGGCCGCGACAGTATTGGTTGCACAAGGCGTGGAATTGAGGGGAGTGGTTCATGTGGGTGAGGTGGGCCAGCTCGTGGCAGATAATGTAGCGGATGAGCTCCTCGGGCAGGAACATGAGGTTGCGGGAAAGTTGGATGACCTTTTTGGTTGTACAGTGGCCCAACTTGCGCATGCCGCGCCCGATCTCGAAGCCTGCGGGCTGGAGCTTCAACCCTTCGGCGACTTCACGGGCAAATGGCAGCAGCTCCTTGTTGGCGATATAGCCCATGGCCTCGCTGATGCGGTCAGAGATATACTGTTTGGCAGAGAAATCGTCCAAATCGGCGCTCTCGTGCATGGTCACATGCAGGACGTTGTCATCGTCCCACTCGGTTTTGAGGTAGCCCGGACGCGGGTTGGTGGGTTCAATCTCCACGCGGCATCTGAAGCATTGTATCACTTGGCCGAACTGAAACGAGACGGCTTGGGGTTTAGGCAGCCGGCGCAGTTGCTCGCGGTTCATGTCGAGCATCTGCTGAAGATGGGCAGCGCTTGCGCCCAGCGGGGCACGCATGAGGAGATGACCGTCAGGGTGAAAAGTGAACCGCACCGAGGTCATGCCCCGGCGCAGTTCCACATATACTTTCCCAAATTCCTTGTCCTGGATATACCCCTTCATCTCCTCTTGTTATCAAACAACAATAACAACGTGGAACTACTTAAACAACTATGAATTAAATATTTAAGTTGTTCGTGTTATTGTTTGTTGTTCAAGTTGTTTGATTGGTGTCAAAATTTGGTGATGCCCATGATTTCGCGGACGTCGGCGAGGGTCTTGCCGGCACGTGCACGTGCACGCTCGGCACCCATCTCGAGGACGCGGTGCAGGTAAGCATCGTCATTCTCGATGTCGATGATGCGCTCGCGAATAGGGGTCGTCATGGCCACGATATCCTCGGCAATCTCTTTCTTGAGGTCACCATAGCGGATTGAGCAGTTGTTATAGGCCTCGGTGAAGAATTCGACCTTGTCGGGAGTGCCGACGAGCTTGAGGATGGTGAAGAGGTTCTGAACCGGCTCGGCCATGGGCTGGTTGGGTTCGGTGGGGCCACCGTCGGGGACGGCGCGCATGACCTTCTTGCGGATGGTCTTCTCATCATCCACGAGATAGATGCAGTTGCCCTCGCTCTTGACCATCTTGCCGCTGCCGTCCAGGCCGGGCACTTTGACAGGCGCGCTGCCAAAGTTGAAGTTCTGCGGCTCGTTGAAGTATTCCGTCTTATAGAACGAGTTGAAACGACGGGCGAAACGGCGGGTCAGTTCCAGATGCTGCTCCTGGTCCTTGCCCACAGGCA
>JAGCUP010000119.1 GCA_017962765.1 Muribaculaceae bacterium
CGCCGACCTTTCGCCACGTTCAATGAGCCGTCGCTCAAACCCGAAGAAGACGAGGTTGAGGCGCTCACGCTCAGCTATCCGTCAGGACACGCCTCGCGCGGATGGATGTACGCGTTGGTGTTATCGACCGTCGCCCCAGAACGCACCGAGGCATTGATGGAGCGCGCCCGCGAGTATGCCCTGAACCGCATCATCTGCGGTCATCACTGGAAAAGCGACATCGATGCGTCGCTGATGCTCATTGCGGGCGTCTTCGCCAATATCGTCACCACCGAGGGCTACCAGCAGCAGCTCGCCAAAGCCCGTGCCGAATATGCGCGCATCCTCACCGACCCATTGTCGGAGGGCATCATCATCCCTAAAGAGTCACAAACCTACGACACACAGGAGTACCAACTCATGGATGCTCCCAGCAGATAACTTTCTAACCTGAATCGGCCTAACGACAGATTCGGATTAGTCATGCCAAAAAGTGAGGGGCGCCCAGTTGGCGTCCCTCAACTATGAGTTTGGTTTTACTCCACCAGCAAAGAATGTCTCAATGTCTGGGGGCGTTGTTATTCTGGGAGTTATCCCAATAGGTAGCCGTGGCCTCCACTTTGTCCTCGATGTCGTCGGGCAAGTTACAGAAGAAGTCGATTCCTGTTCGCTTTTCCAGCTCGTCGATAGAGATGATATATCCCGCGTTCGGGTTGAGCACGGTTGACTCGTTGGGGTTGTTGGAGTTCAGGTGCTGGGTCCAAATGGCGAACGCCTTGTACTTCTTGTTGTCCTCGGCCATCTTATCGAAGTAGAGGAAAGCCATGTAGAAATACTTGGGCACTACCAGCGTTTGCCCTTCATCATCGGTGGTGGTGGTGATAATACCTGTGCTCGTGACATTATTGAGCGTGACGTCGGCTATGGTGGCAGCCTTCACCACATAGAGCGTGTCGATGTTGTTGGTGGGTTGCCATTTCGACCTCACGTCTCCCTCGAGCGTGGCCCAAATACCGCCATTGTGGTTTTGGTACTGGGGCTGCATGTTGGTCATGTAGAACGTCTGCTTGTTCTGCTCCGTTGAGGCGAGGCGGTCAGCGCTCGGGCAAAGGTGGCCTCGTGAATAGGTGTTGCTCTCCGCGTATGAGTTGTCCGGTGATGTGGTGACGGCATCGTCCACGTAGAATTTATTGGTTCGCGTCACGTTGCTTGCGTTATTCTTCGAGCACATTGTGTAGCATGTCCACCGGTTGGCAATCAGGTTGTTGTCCCATTCCACCGAGTAGGTGATGCCGTAGGGGTTGCACGATTTCACCACGCGCTGGTTGCCGCTGGCCGTGTTGATGTGTGGGTATTCCAGTCGCCAAGCATAGTCGTTGGTACTCATGTTGGTGAACGTGGGATCACCCTTCGACTCGGGAATGTTCAAGCCGCTGATGTTCCAGTTGGCGTTCTTGTTGTTGTCACCCGGGTCGGGGCCAGGCCCGCCACCGGTGGTGATTTCAACGTTCAGCACCTGCGAGAAGAGGAAGTCTTGGGTGTCTTCACCGTTGACATATACCTTGAAACCGAGATTGGTGCCGATATAGACGACACTATCGATGTTCTCGCTGATGGTCACGGTTGTATTGTTCTTCAACTCAATCGTCACTTGGCTCACGTTGGTCACCACGCGCTGCTCTTGTGCTTGGGCACGTACGACCGACATCGTTGCCAGGATGCCCATGAGGGCGATGAAAATATGCTTTTTCATTGTCTTGTCCTCCCTCATGATTAGTTGTTCAACAATATGTTATACAATGCGGTCACATCGGCGCCGCTCACGACACCGTCGCCGTTCACGTCGGCGTTGCCGGCCGGCTCGATGTTGTCGAGGAGCTTGTTGTAGAGTGCGGTCACATCGGCGCCGCTCACCACACCGTCGCCGTTCACGTCGCCTTGCAGGCCACCGCCTCCCAGACGCGTGCCGTCAACCGAGATATACACCTTGCTGGTGCCGCTCGGCACGGTGACGTAGGCAAATGTGGGCATTACGGCTTCCTGTGCCTTGACGAGCGAACCGTTGGCGGCCACTGCCAAGTCGTCTTGTGCCAAGACTGCGCTCACGTAGGTGCCCTTGAACACGAAGTTGCTCTTGTCGATGGCCAAAGGTTCACCGGCCACGAGCGTCACGCCGGTGAATGTGGCGTCGCTCATGTCGGTGTTGGCTTTCACGAGGTAAGGCGTGCGGGCCTCGATGGCATCGACGCTCACAAAGGCCATATCGTCGCCGTTGAGGGCCGTATATTCGGCCACTTGCCCGTCGAACGACTCAAGTCTGAAGGGCAGGGTAATCGTGCCCCACTCGCCAGCTGTCAGCGTGCGGTGCAGGCGCACCACGGCGTCGGCCAGGTCGGCTGTGGGAGCATAGAAGTCTTCATTCTCGCTCACCACATAGACCACGGGTCGCACCTCGTTCTGATAGATGGGTGCCACCTGACGCTTGTCATTATAGGCGATGGCGATACCGCTCACATCGACGAGCGCGTTCTCATAGGGCTGGACGTAGTATTGCTCTTCACCCACGTGGAAACGGTTGTAGAGGGTGATTTGGCTGTCGCCATGGGTGCCCACACCCTCGGCGTTCATGCGCAGGTCGTGGATGGTGACCCAGTCGGCCACATAGTCGTCGAACTGTGCCGCATCGATGAGGCGGGGTTGGGGCTCCTCCTCGGTGACGGGCGCAGCCGCGAGCAGCTGGTAGCCGTTGGTGCGGTTGGTACTGACGAATTCGGGCAATCCGTTGTAATCGGAGAGCTTACCGAAAATCCATCCTGCGAGGTGGTCGTTGGCATTGAGCTTAGTTTTGTTCGTTTGCAGGGCGTACATGCAGATGGCGCCCGTGTTGTCGCGCACGAAGGCTTGGTTGTCGGTGGCGTATAGCACACGCGCGTTGGCCTCGTCGCTCCAGTAGAGGCGCACCTCCTCGCCGTTGGTCTGCTTGAGTTCGGCGATGCTGTTCACCGTGGTGCCCAGCGTGTAGGTGGCGCTCACCACACTGCTGGTGTCATCGCCGCTCACGCCGATGGCGCTTACCGTGGTGGTGGCAGTGATGTTAAGCGTGGTCGTGGCAGTGATGGCGGTGCCATGGGTGGCGCTCGGCGTGCTGCCATCGGTGGTGTAATAGACCGTGGTGGCCACGGGTACCGTGATGGTCACGCTGGCACTGGGTGCCGCATCCATCTCGGGCCAGAAAGTGAAGGCCGGAGTCAATGACGGCGTCGGGTCGTCGGCCACCGCACCGTGGTAAGTGACGGCGACCTGCGATGCGCGCGCCTGGACCGACGCGGTGAACGTCACCGTGTTTGACGGACTTGCCGCACTCGCTGTCCACGTGCTGCCGTCGTAAGTGCCGCTGCTCGGGTCGGTGATGTTGCTCACCGGGTTGGAGCTGCCGCCCGTGAACACGATTTGGTCGAGCACCGCGTTCTCTTCGCTCACCGTGATGGTGATGGTCGAGCCCTTATAGAAGCGGTAGGCCACCCCGTCGCCCAGGAGGCCGTAAGAGCACTCTATTGTGACCCCGTCCTTCTCGACGCTCACGGGACGCCCCGCTTCGGCTGGCCCCTTGTCGGTCGTGGCGTCGAAGATGACCGTCGTCTGGGCCGCGGCCCCTACCGACGTCATAATCGTCGCAACAACGACAAGCAACTGAAGTAGTTTGTTTTTAACCATAAGCAAAAATAGTTTTAAGGATTATGTGTAGTGATTTTATGTCCCAAACCACAAAGTTAATCATAATTTTCCACCCGACCACATTTTACCCCGCAAAATCACAAAATTCTTTCTTTACCAGCAGTATTTTACGCATTACGAAAATATTCGTAACGAAAAATTTCGTAATAGCACTGAATAGATTATAGCCGGTTCTTTATAATCCACCGCTTGAAGAATGGGTCTTCAATCGCGTAGGTGCCATTTTTGATGACATAGCCTTTTTTCATTAAGCGGTTTACGGTACTGTAAATCGTGCTCGTGGGCTGCGTTATCGACGGCAGGTTGGGTGTCATGCTGCATAGGGCTTGCATCACGCGCCGGTCCATTTTGTTCAGCCCTATCCACAACCGCTCAAAGTCCAGGTCGTGGATGTCGCTCAACCTTTCGACGGCTATGTCTACAATCCCTTCATGGACGTGCTCGTAATGAGCGAGTTCCCATACCTGTGATGCGAGTTGTTGTGTGTAGTACGGATGACAATCGGTGATTGACAGGATGTCGGCGGCGGCACTTTCGCTGTCGGTTCCCACAACCGGTGCCAAACGCTCGACAATATAGGCATGAAAGTCGTCAAACGGGATTTTCCCCAAGCGCATCAAGGTGCCGAAATGGTAGAATGGCGACTTCTTGCGTTCGAAAATCTCGGTCATCATAGACTCTTGGCTGCCCAGTAAGATATAGTTTATGTTGTGTTGTAGCTGCATGATGGCACGCAACTGCTTATCGAGCCCTTTCCCTATTGACATGATTTCTTGGAATTCATCGAGGATGACCACGAGTCGCTTCTCAGGCGAACTCACTTTCTCGAGCGTCTTCATCGCGTCCTCAAGCTCCACAACACCATTGCTCGCGGGTTGGAACATCACATCGATGCCGTCGCCCATAGGGCTCGTCGTGATAGTGGGAACGATGCGAAAGTGGTTAAGTTGGTGCTTCACTTTCTCCCAGCGGTAGAGCTTGAACACCTCTTTAAGCAGATTCCCCGCCAGGTCCTGCACGCTCACCACCTTTTGTAGGTTAAGCATGATGAAGGGGCGTTTGCTCGTCTTCACAGCCTTCATCACCAGACTCGATTTGCCGAAGCGCCGTGGACTTATCAGTATAACATGGTTTTCGCTGTTGAGCTTGTGCTCTATGAACCGAAGTTCCGCCGTGCGGTCGGTGAAGAACTCGTCTTCCACAATAGTCCCGAATTTAAAAGGATTTTTCATCATTAAATAGGTTTATCGTGACACATTTACCTTGCAAAGTTAATAGTATTTTCTGAATTACGAAAATTTTCGTAACGAAAAATTTCGTAATAACACTGAGGCGGGTTTAATTCAGCTGAGTTGAGAGTGTTTAAGGGGTTGGGGTGATGATTTTTTTGTTGTTCCTTTGTTGTTCCTTGTTGTATGATAAACAAACTCCTAAACTCCCCTAAACTCCGTAGACCAATAATTCTGTCTTGACTATAGCCGAAAAATCATGAAAATGGGCGCTTTTTGGCGTTTTTTGCCGCTTGCTCTTGGCAGGTTGCCGCCAAATGTTTAATTTTGCGAGTTAAAATCAACGACAAATCTCTCTAATTCATAAATTCATTGAAAATGGTTAAGTGTAAACATTGCGGACATACGCTCCCCGAAGGCTCCAAGTTCTGCAACCAGTGCGGAACGAAGGTGGTCACCGAAAATAGCACCATCGAGTGCCCCAACTGCAACAGCACCATCCCGGCGGGCTCCATCTTCTGCCCCGAATGCGGACAGAAAATCGCTGCTCAAAAGGAAGTGCCCGTGAAGGAAATCAGTTTCGACAAGGAAACTCCCGAAGAAGAACAGCAGGCACCCGTTACCCCCAAGCCCTCGAAGGCCGAGGCCGCCGTGCTTCCTGCCGCCGTATCGC
>JAGCUP010000120.1 GCA_017962765.1 Muribaculaceae bacterium
CAACAAAGTGCCGTCGATCTCGTTGTCGGGCGTGGTGCCGGCATCGGTGTGCAGGCAGAAGGAAATGTCCACAGGCACATTCAGGCCGCCACGGTCGGGCAGCACGTCGCTGCCACCAGCCAGGTAGTTAACCCATTCGCCACGGCTGCGGTAGTCATCGGTATAATCATTGATGCCGTGAGAGGTCGAATAGACGGTATCAGGGAAGCCTGCCCACTGCAAGTAGTAACGCGAACCCAGATGGAACCAGGGATGTTCTCCACTGCCGATATAACTGTAATCCACGCCTTCCTTACCCAAGTATTTCTCGTTTTCCTGCTCGGCGGCGATGCGGCGGTTCTCCTCGGTGGGCAAAGCCACACGGCGCGCGTTATTGCCCTTGCCACCGCCCACCTTGATCGCGTCCGCAGTGATCACGGCATCCTTGTCATCGCTCAAGTTAGACAATTCCACAACGGCCTTGTTCATGCCCTTGGCCAGGGGGAAAGTGCCCAGATAGACCCAGACGCCGCCAGCCATCGTCTGATCGACGCGGAAGGAGCGCGCCCCAGCCAGGCTGTTAACGGTATAGTTCACGTCGCGGGCGCTGTTGGGCAATGACTTATAAGAGATATAGACGGCAAACTCTCCTGCCTCGGGCATATCCACATCCCAAGTGGCGGTCGAGAGTTTCTTTTTGTCCTTTTCGGCCTTCACCATGCGATAAGTGCCTTCGGTAAAGGGATTTTCAAAGTCCTTGTATTGAGGGCGCAGGTAGGCGAAGCCGCCATCCTGGCCAGCCGCCCACTTCTGCTTGCCGTTATGCTCGCTATAACCCTGCTGAGCTTCGCCACCATCGTTATCAACCACGGCACCGAAGTTGTGGGTGTCACACTCACGCGCATTCCACACATAGGCTCCTGCGTTCTCCAACATCGGGATCAGGAAGGGCAGCACATAACTGTGGGTGTACATGTCCTCGACAGTCTGCATCAAGCGGGCACGCTGCCACTCCCAACGGTTGAGCTTGGGCTCGAAATACCAGCCGTGGCTGGGCCACATGGCGACAATGTTTCCGTCCAAGCCATGTTTGTAATGGCGGTTAGCGTCCATCTCACTGATAAACGGCTTGTGAGAGCTCTTGTAGGCTTGCTCATAGTCGGCACAGTACTTTTCAATATCGTTGCCCAAAATGGTAATGAGCACAGGGTTGTCACTGTATTCAGCGCCCAACGCCTCACGGATTTCACCCCGCATCTTTTCGACGCCCGCCTCGGTAAAAGGCACATCGCCGAAATTCTCACTCACATCCACCTTGACCGTATCGTTCTCGATGACCAATGAGCGCAATTTGAGGTCGCCCACCCCCATGTGTTCAGGCAATTTACTGGCCACCACACGCTGCACAGCATCCCGCTGCTCTGGGGTGAACTCTTGGGCCTGTACTGGGCAAAAAGCCGCTAGACAAACCGCAACACACAACAAGACTTGACTTAATATCTTCATATCATCATTAGGTTTTTGTACGATTGTTATGCAACAAAAGTAGACAAACCCAACGAAAAACCAAAATTAAACCCCCGCAAACACCTGTTTTACAACATTATTTATGATTTAACTACACTTTTTAAGTAAATTCTCAGAAAACTTCCCATCCATCTCTCAACCACATGAAGACAATGGTGATTCGCTTCAACAACACATCGCAGACCAAAGCGTAGCCTTCCCTCTCGAGCAATAAACGGGATGTTCTCAAGACATATAAAAAGACGCCAGGACTTATCGTCTCAGCGTCTTTAATCGTTAATGCGATGTTGCGCAGGTCAGAAGGTGTACTTCAGGCCCAAACAAGTCACCGACTGGTTCCAGTCTTTTAGAATCTGGAAACGCGCCTCGGTGAAGAAGTGCAGGTGCTCCTTGATATGGTACTGCGCGCCCAAGCCGACGTTGGCACCACAACGGTCATCTGTCACATGCCCACCCAGGGCATCCGCACGGAAGTTGGCATAAGTAAAACCGACCAAGGGATAGATGGCAAATGTCGAACTTGTAGGAATCACATAATGGATGTTCACGTTCACATTAAAGGCACTCATGCCGTCATTCTTGAAATAATACATGAACTCGGGAGCGAAACGCCAGTTAGTGATTGGTTCAACCTGAACCTGGGCACCGAGGCCTGCCATGGAATGCTTGCTCGCATAGGCAAACTGCGCGCCCACAGAGATGTCACCAGATTCGGCGCTAGCACCAAGTGCCGTTGCTAAAGCCACAATGGCCAAAAGAATATACTTTCTCATTGTTCTACCAGATTATATAAAAAACGCTAGTTGTAAATACCATCATCAAGGCTGATCGCTGTGGTAGGCGACAAGGCCAGGCATAGAGCTGAGGACGATCTTGCGCACCGTGGCCCCGAAGTAATTGGCTACCTCAAGCAGCAATTCGCTATAGGTCGTGGCGATAGAGCCGACGAAGTTCACGGGGTAACTCTTGTAGTCATACTGGCACACGTTGCGCTCAAAGAAACGCTTGAACTCTCCGACAATCAAGTCGTGGACATAAGGACTGTCCAAGTGCTCACTCAGGAAAAACGAGTAGGCACGCAAGTTGCGCGTCGCTGCAGGGTTGTTGAGCACGGCATCAAGCACCTCGGCACGGGTGACCTTATATTTATCGAAGAAGTCCTCGATTAACGTATGGGGAGCCAAACCCTTGAGGGCATCGCCCAGGAACACGCGCCCCAATGCGGCGCCACTGCCCTCGTCACCCAGGATGAAACCCAGCGCCGGGACATTCTTCACGATCTCTTTACCGTTATAAAGGCATGAGTTACTACCAGTTCCCAAGATACATGCCAATCCCGGCTCACGCACCAAGAGACCTCGCGCTGCGCCCAACAGGTCGCTCATCACAGTGACCGGCGTCTTAAACTGAGCCACCAGCGACCCCTCGATGATCTTGTTCTTCTCGGGACCAGAGCAACCGGCACCATAGAAATAGACGTGACTCCACCGCCGCTTGAAGAAGCCCGGGGGCAACTCAAGACGGATGCTGTGGCTGATTTCTCGGCGCGACATGAAAAACGGGTTCAAGCCCGACGTGTAGGCGTGCTCAAGCACCTCGCCGTTTTCCACCAGCGACCATTCGGTGCGCGTGGTGCTACTCTCGGCAATCAGGGTTATATTTTTTCCTTTTATGACTCCCATCTTTGTTAAAGGATGTACTATTCCGTTAATCTACTGTTAAAAAACAAATATTATGCTTTTTGAGGCTACAAAAATACTGAAAATAGCAGCGAAAATAGATTTCAGATTAATTAATTTTCAAAAATAAACAAAAATTTAAC
>JAGCUP010000121.1 GCA_017962765.1 Muribaculaceae bacterium
AAGACGGTCCATATAATAGGTGCTGGTAACAAAGTTTCCGGCTTTTTTGTCCCACCAGAAGGCACCGTTGGCAGCGTGGCCAGCCGGCAGAATGGCTGCGCGGTCTTTGATGGCGACACCGTAAACACGCGCCTTGAAATCTGTAGCCAGCTTGAGCTCGTCGCCGATTGTGGCAGCTAGTAGGTTGTGTGGTGAAGATTGGCCCTTATTGGTGTTGCTGCCTACGGTCTGAACGGTTTCGTCGCCGCAGCTGCTCTTGTTCACACCGTCTTCAATGAAATTGTTACCAGCGATACCATGTAGTGCCGGCACGCTGCCTGTATAGACACTTGTGTGGCCAATGGCGGTAACGGTGGGCAAATAGTTAATCATTGTGTTTTCACACGAGAAACCCTCGTCGACAAGTCTGCGAAGTCCACCTTCTCCATAGCTGTCGCGGTAGTGGTACAGGTAGTCCCAACGCATTTGATCCACGACGAGTCCCACGACAATCTTGGGACGTTCCACGCCCTGGGCGCTGGCCGTGAGGGCAATGAGCAATGTGCAAGCGAGAAGAGATAATTTCTTTAACATGATGAGTCCTTTTTTATGGAGAAACGATTTAGAATGTTGTCTTATTGTATTGTTTTTTAGAAAGTTTTAAGTACCGAGTAGAGGCGATGGAGTGGAAGGCCCATCACATTGTAGAAACTGCCCTCGATATGGCTAATGCCCATGCAACCGATCCATTCCTGTATGCCGTAGGCGCCTGCCTTGTCGAGCGGTAGGTAGTGCTCCACATAATGGTCGATTTCGTCGTCGTCAAGCTCGGCAAACACAACATGGGTGACGGCACTGAATGTTTCCTGGCGCGATGCTGTGGTGACGCTCACTCCGGTAATCACCTGGTGGGTGTTGCCCGAGAGTGCGCGTAACATGGCGCGGGCCTCGTCCTTGTCGCGTGGCTTGCCCAGCACTTTGTCACCGAGCACGACAATGGTATCGGCGGTGATGATTAACTCGTTGCCAGTAATGAGTGAGCGGTAGGCTTCGGCCTTGGCGTGGGCTATACGCTCGGCAATGAGTGCGGTGGGAGTGTCGGGCGGGTAGCTCTCGTCGATGCCTTGCAAGACGCGCACGTCGAACTCAATGTCGAGGTCGGCGAGCAGTTCCCTTCTTCGAGGCGAGTTGCTGGCAAGGATGATTTTATATTTATTGAGGTTCTGGAGCATATTTTTCAAGGATGCTTTGGCTAAGGAGTTTGTAAATCTCTTTCTGACGACCTTCAAGGCGCGACAGGTGCCGTTCGATGATGGCCTTGTCGCCACGTGCTGCCGGGCCGGTTTGGGAATCGGCGGGGGAGAGGTATTCGAGTTTGGCCACCATGTTGCGGATGAGCGGAAGCATGGCCTCAAAGGGAAGGTCTTCGTTGGCAAGTAGGTCATCGGCCTGGGCAAACATGTGGTTGGCGAAATTACAGGCAAAGACGGCGGCCATGTGTAGGCTTTCGCGCTGGCTGCTGTTAGCACGATGCACGTGTTGAGACATGGCGCGTGCCAGTTCTTCAGTGCGCGTGGTGGCCTCGTCAGTGCTGCCCTCAACAAAGAAATGTACCTCATCCATCTTGGCCACCAGCTCGCGTGAGAACGACTGCATGGGGTAGAGCACGCCGTGCATGGGACGTTCGAGGCCAAATACGCCAATGGGTGTGGAACCCGAGGTGTGGAGCCAAAGCGCCTTGCGATTACCGCTTGCCACTTTGAGTACCGGGGCAATGGCGTCGTCGGTCACGCTCACAATATACACATCGGCATCGGCTAGTGCAGTTAGGTCGCATGTAGCGTTTTCACAACCACATTTATCGGCCAGCTCCTTGGCATGGCCAAGGGTGCGGCTGTATATTTGCACCAAGTGACATTTGCTGCATAGCGCCAAGGCGAGGCTCGTAGCCACATTGCCAGCACCAATGAGCACGACACGCGTATCGCTGCCTATTGCCAAGGTCCTATGTGAACTTTTTCCCATTTGAGTTTTTCGGGGTCAACGGGTTTCCTCACTTCGTCCTTGTGGCCGATGGAGATGACACACACCACTTGTTGTTCGCCCGGAAGGTTGAGCAGTTGCTTAACAAACTCGCTTGCAGTTGTTTCGTTGTCGTGCATGCGGTTACGCAGTTGAATCCAGCAACTGCCCAGACCCAGGGCTTCAACTTGAAGCTGGATGAAGGTGGCGGCCACGCTGGCGTCTTCTACCCACACATCACTCTTCGACTGGTCGGCGCTCACCACGATGGAGAGGGCGCTGCGTGCTATTGAGGTACCGTAGAGCGGCTTGCTCTTCGATAGTTGCTCAAGCAATTCGCGGTCATCTACTACGGTGAACTCCCATGAGCGGGCGTTCTTTGATGTGGGTGCGAGCAGTGCGGCCTCGAGGATGGTCTTTACGTCATCGGGACTGACGGGTTGCGGCGTGTATTTGCGTATGCTGTGCCGCGTGAACAGCATTTCGTGAAACGAGTTCATGTGGAGTTATTTTGCAGTTAAACTCTTGTTGATTTCTTCGATATAGTCGAGAATCTCGTCGCGGCCGCTTTTGCGCAGGCTGGAAGTGACGAAGATGGGCGGCAGCTCTTCCCACGTTTCGAGCAGTATGTTCTTGTATTCCTCGATGGCTTTGGCCGCTGCCAGCGTGCCGAGCTTGTCGGCCTTGGTGAAGACGATGCTGAAGGGCACCTCGTTCTCGCCGAGCCACTGCATGAACTCGAGATCAATGGGTTGCGGCTTGAGGCGAATGTCAACGAGCAGGAACAGATTGGTGAGTTGCTGGCGCATGAGGATATAGTTCTCGATGATGCGGCGCAACTCGTCGCGCTGAGTCTTGCTGCGCTGTGCATAGCCATAGCCGGGCAGGTCCACAATATACCATTCATTGTTGATGATGAAGTGGTTGATGAGTAGCGTCTTGCCAGGTTTTGACGATGTCTTGGCAAGCGCTTTTTGGTTGACGAGCGTATTGATGAGCGATGACTTGCCCACGTTGGAGCGCCCGATGAAAGCGTACTCTGGAAGCGTGCTTTGGGGGCAACGCCTCACATCGGTGTTGCTGATTTCGAAATAAGCCGTTTTGATTATCATAAATATTTAGTAAACAAAGTATACAAGTTGACAACTGAACAAGCAAATAGTTTAAAACTGCACGTAGAGGGAGAGACCTGCGGCGCGTTGCGTGGGATAGTAGAGTGGGGCGGCGGCTACAGTCGCACCGTGTGATTGCTTGTTAAGACCCAACCAGCGGCGGTTGAATGGGAGCATCCAATGGGCGATGCGCGCGCTCAGGATGCCAATGCCGGCGCTCACCGCCACGTCGCCCAGCCAGTGCTTGTGGTTGTAGAGGCGCAGGAACGAGGTGAGGGCTGCCACGCCATAGCCTACCGCTCCCCACGCATTACCATACTCGATGCGCATCAATTCTGCGCCCGTGAAGGCAATGGCTGCGTGTCCCGAGGGGAAAGAATGGTGGTTGCTGTCGTCGGGGCGCCGCTCGCTCACGCTATATTTCAATCCCCAAGCGAGGGCCACGGTGATGGCGTGTGCGGTGACGCTCGTCACGAGACGTTCCTTGAAGTTGTAGTCGCTTTTCACGCCGGCGAAGCCCAGCGTGAGGTGGGCCACCGAGGGCACGAAACGCAGATAGTCGTCGGCAGTGGTGTGGCGACCCTTATCGGCGTCCCCCAGTCCGTCGTCCACCCATTTGTTAATGCCGTGGTCGTAGTCAATCGACAGGGCGACGCCAGCAACGATGGCAGCTGCCGGTGCCACTAGTTGCACGGGCTTGAAACGGTAATCGGCGGTCGTGTCTGCAGTTGTTGTTACCGTTAGCGTGTCTTGCGCATGCGCACAAAAGCTAACGCATGAAAGCACTATAAGAAAGCAAGAACAGACGATATGTGACAGAAGCTTGCTCATTTAATACGGTAAAAATAGCCCAAAGTAATTGCAATCGACATGCCGCCGCTGCCCGAGAACGTGTCGCTCTTTTTGTTGCTAAACACGTCGCCCAGACCGTAATACAAGCGGCCCTCAAGGGTGAACGATTGCTTGTGCTGTGCGATATATTCCATTCCCAGTCCGGCTGTGATGCCGTAGTCAAATTTGCGCTTCACCTTCAGTGCCATCTGATCGGTGTAGCGGTTCTCGCGGGGAAAGCCCTCGATGTCGGCGATGTGATTGTAGTCGAAATTACTCGACGTACTCTCGCCAATCATTAGCCCCACTGAAGGACCGGCATTGAAAAAGGCGTGGAACTTGTCACTGCCGAAATACACATGGGTCATGATAGGCAGCTGCAAGTAGGTGAACTTGCGGGAGTAGGCATAGTCGTACCCCTCAAACTTCTCCTTCCAGCCGCGCTGCTCCACGTTGAGCTCGGCGATGAGGCCGAAATGCTTTTCTTCCATATATCGGAACGTGCCGCCCACGACAAAGCCGCCCACCAACGACTGGGGCACCGAGGGCTGGAAATTGGTGCGTGATAAGGTCATACCGGCCTTGCCACCCACTGCGATGTTGGCCTCGTAGTGGGTCTGTGCCACGGCGGTGACAGCCATGGCGAGGAGGAGCGCAAGGAGTGACGAAGCGCGTTTCATCGTGCTATTATGTTGACGCCACTCTTACTGAAACGAATAAATTGCACGCTCTCGTTGATGGCACCGCTCCAGTTGCTCACGCGATTGAATTTGAAGGTGGTCTGCAAGCCTTTGTGGTAGGCCTCAGCGTCCCACAGGTGGTGGTTGTTGCTGAGGGCATTGACGATAAACATACCCACGTCAAATCCGTAAGTGCCCATCACTGGTGCCGACGGCATGAAGCCCTCGCCGTAGCGTGCCTTGTATTTCCTTTCAAGGTCGCGGGCCTCGGACGATTCGTAGAAGCGCGAGAAGATGTAGGTGTCAATCGACGAGAAGCGCTGCTGGTATTCTTTGGCGTACATCGTATACTCGGGATGGCCCAACAAGGCCACCTCGCAGTCGAAGCGCGACGCTTTTACTTCGTCGATGGCCTGTGCCACCTTCTTGAGCAATGTCTTGCTGCCGTTGCTGGGCAAGAACAGGTAGTTGACACCTGGGTCCATGTATTGCGTGAGCTTCGAGGAAGTCAGCTCATTGATGATGGTCAGCGTCTTGGTGGGTTGCTTGGTCTCGGCGAAGTGGCGCTTCAGGTCTTGGTAGATTTCCTTCTTCTCGGCATCAGGGTCTTCGAGATAAACGATGGTATAATTCTTGAAGCGGTTATCAATCCAAGAAGCCACGCGGGCCGAGAGGTAGGACGACGGAATATAGACCTGCATCACCATGGCATTATCGACATAGTCATCGTTGTTGGTCGAGAAGCAGTTGAGTACGGGTACTCCCGCTGCGGCGCCAAACTTGTTACAGCGTTCCAGTTGTTTGGGCTCGCTCGGTGCGATGAGCACATCGAGGTTCTTGAGGGCGTCAAGGGCGAGAATACTGTCGGTCACGTTAAGGTTGTGTTGCGTGTCCCACACGTTAATGTTGATTTTCTTGCCGCATTCGTTGCCCACGCTGTCCATGGCCAGCATGAAACCCTTGTAGAACTCGGTGTAGAGCAGGGCTTGGCGCGGGGGCTCCGCCTTGTGGAGCTGGAAGGGCAGGATGATGCCCACGTTTATTTCATCGTCGTTATTCATGTTGTGTACCTGGTCGTAGACCTCGTTGAGGCGCTTGCCGTAGGTGTCTTCGAGCTCTTGCTCGGTGGCCTCGGCTGAGCTCATCGTCTTGTGGTCAACGGCGGTGTTAGGGATATAGACAACGGTACCTTTTTTGATTTTTGACACCTCGGGGTTTGCAGCACGCAGGGCCTCGACGGTGGTGTTGTGGGTGGCAGCGATAATCTCATAGGTGTCGCCATCCTTGGCGGTGTAGGGGGTGAATTGCGAGATTTTACGGTCCACAGTGATGTTAGCCGTAGTGTTAGGCTGCACCTTGATGACGTCGTCGGCCTTGAAATTGGTGGCACTCACGCCCGGGTTGAGCTTGACGAGGCTTTCGATAGTGGTGTTGTATTTCTTGGCCACGCTGTAGAGCGATTCTCCACGCACAATCGTATGGTAAATCACGTCGTTGCCCGTGCTGGCCATTGGTGAGGCCGGAATGGTGAGCACTTGCCCAGGACTGATGCCTGTGTTAATGCTCGGGTTGGCGGTGATGAGGTCGTCGACGCTCACATTATAGGTGCGTGCGATGCCATACACGCTTTCTCCGTTCTTCACCTTATGGGTGACGGCCTGCGGCGTGGCCGCCACCGTTGTGGGTTTCGATGCCACGGTGTTACCCTTGGCTCCAAATTCACTCACGGGCAAGAAAATCATTTGGTTTTTCTCAAGGCCGTTTTGCGCCTGCGGGTTATACTTGACGATGTCGTTGACGGTGACGCCGATTTTCTCGGCGACGCCATAGACGCTTTCACCGCCTTTCACCTTATAGTAGTAATAGTCGTCGTTGCCCAATCGTTTTGTGGGCAGGTTGAGTTGCGACATAGCGGGCATGGCGACAGTCACGGCCATTACTATGCTCCAAGTTATGCGACAGATGGTTCTCATAATTCCTTATTCCGTATTTATTAGTGATAGTTTCAATATAAACTGCAAATATACTCATTTTCCGCTATACCACAAAACAAACACCCCATTTTCCACTTTTTGCTGGTGTTTTTCAATATTAAACCCGAATAGGACAACACATAATACCGCTCTAATGACCGATTCGGGTTAAAAAAGTGCCGGTGAGCAAAAAGCCCACCGGCACGAATGTGTGAAATGCAGTTATGTAAAGGGTTTACTTCTTGATGACGCGAACTGCCTCGCCGCCGTTCACCTTGATCAGGTACATGCCGGCTGCCAGGTTGCCCAGGTCAACAGTAGCCTCGTTGCTGGTAGCCACGAGTGCACCATTAATGCTGTAAACCTTGAGGTCGTTCACCTCCACGCCCTTGACGGTAACCAAGCCCGTGGTCGGGTTGGGAGTGACGACAATCTTCACATTGTCGGCATCGGCAATGGCGTTGACACCGGTGGTGCGGCCCTTGCGTACGATGAGGCGCTTCTTGGCGGGAGTAGTGTTCTCGTTGTTCTCGGTAGGCATGGAGAGGATAACGAGCTTGTTACCCGACACCAGCAAGTTGCCCGCGTAGTCATAGTTGATTTGGGTAACCAGACTGCCCACACCAGCCTTGTACTCATACTTGTAGTCGAGCGAGGGAACGCCATCGCCATCGTAAGAGACCTCGAAGAACTTGAGCGTGCCGTCGGGTTGGTTGACAACAAGCTCAGTGCCGTCCTTCGAAATGGCGCCTGCGGCATATTGCGTACCGGTGAGGTACTCGTGGATAGGATTGCCGGTCGTGCCGCTGTTGTAGGCAATTTCGCCATCGTTTTTGACATACATGATAGAGGGCACGGCCGAATTATTGTTGCCGCCGCTGCGGTTCTGGACAATCCAGATGCCGCCATCTTCGGTCTCGTTGATGACTGCCGCATGGGTGCTGATGAGCTTGCCGGCAACCTCGGTGCCCCAGAAACGAGTTGCGGTCTTGTCCCATGAGGTCATGATGGAGCCATCCTCGTTACCTATATTGTATTGGGCAATTTGGTTGCCATAGTCCTCAAGGTGGCAATACATGTGGGTATTGGCACCCGTGCCGGTGACGAACACCGACGGCGTGGAGCTGCAGATGGGCTCGCCATCGGGAGTGCTGATGAGACCGTTGCTGGCGTGCGTACCCTCGAAGAACGAGGTAAATTCGCCGTCGAGGTTCGACGGGTCGATGCGATATACGCCCGACATGGCGCCATTGGCCCAGTCGGCGAGATAGATGGTGCCGTTCTCGTCGGTGGCGAGGCGGAACGGGTTGCCGCCGCTGCGTCCACCGGTGTAGGGCGTGCTATTGATGCGCGTCCAGTCTTGGTTATAGGCATAGACACCATTTTCGGCGCTCGACGAGCTGATGCGGTTAACCACATAGATACGTCCAAAGTAGTCGCTCTCGGGACTGTTGTCCGA
>JAGCUP010000122.1 GCA_017962765.1 Muribaculaceae bacterium
CACACTTTTTTCATTAACACATCAAGGTTTAAGTTGCTTCACTGGGAAGGTGAAGTAGGTGTTGGGGAAAGGCTCGTTACGCAGGGTGAAATGCCACCACTCGCACTCGTAAGGCTTGAAGCCGTGGCGCAACATGGCCTGGCGCAAAATCATGCGGTTGGCAAACTGTTCGGGTGTAATAGTGCGGCCCGTGGGACTTTTGCTGCAGTTGCCTGTGTACTTACCCGTATCGGGATTACCGCCGAAGTCGGGATGACTCTCGGGGCCGAACCAGTCGAAAGTGCCGCCCATATCCACCTCGCGCTCAGTGTTCATGTCGAAGAGCGTGAGGTCAATCGTCGAGCCGCGCGTGTGGCCGCTACGTGTGGCGATATAGTCAGGGAATAGCACACCCTTGTCGAGGTAGGGATAGAAATACTGCTTCATACGCTGGTCGCCATAGTTCTTCGACCACCGCACAAAATGGTCCACGCCACATTGCGGACGGTAGGCATCGAAGATTTTCAGTCGGTAGCCCTGCCGCTTGAGGTCCTCGCTTACGGCACGCAGGCTGTCGGCTGCCACACGCGTGAGCAACGCTGTGGGTTCCTCGTAACCATCCACACGCTCACCCATGAAGTTATAAGTCGAGAAGTAGCGAATCTCGAGGATAGCGTCGGGAATAGCATCGGTAAGTGTCACAAACTGGCTCGAATCGTCGGTGGCCACAGCTTTCTTTGCACCGCTCTTGCGGGCATACTCGGCCTTCGCCCTCGCCATTTGGTTTCTAAACTCAGGACTGTTTTGCAGCGCAGCGTAGGCGATGCTGGCTGCCACGCGGCTGGCATCCACGTCGCTCTGCCAGTGGGCACCTGCTATCACACGGCTCTCGCAATACTTCCATCCGCGCGCATAAATGGCTTCAGCAGCGCCTGGATTGACCTCAGCGAGCAATAGCGCCGCGGTCCATCCACGCATCGTGTGGCCCGACGGATATGAGCCCTCGCCACGCAGGTCTTCGTCCTCGCCGGTGAGCATCTTGTCGTCAAAACGCTCAAAAGGCCGTTGGCGATGATAGTAGGCCTTGGGAGCCACTCGCATCGCGTCGGTGGTGGTGAGGCTGGTTTCTATCAGTTTCCATAGCTCGGGCGTGTTCTCTTTTGAGATATTCATCCCGAAAGGCACCGAGAACTCGGTGAGTAACGCCTCATAGGTCCACACGGCATCGCGCTTAGCAATCTCGGCGCGCTCGGCATCGAGCCGTTGTTGCTTGCCCCAGGCGAAGCGCATCATGTCGTTGGCGAACTCGGGACTGTCGAAAGCCGGTGGTGCCGGCAAGCACTTGATGAGGTCAGGTAACTGATCAACGGAGAAATAGGGTTGCACCCCCGCCTCTTGGGCCGATGCAGCCATAAGGCCGCACACCAACATCAATACAGCAGAAACTCTTGCTCTCATAATTAATTTGATTTAAACGATTATTTGCTCAGTTCTTTCTCAAATAGCTGGTCGACGGCAGCCTGCACATTTTCGGGCAGCGGCGGAATGTTGTGGGCTTTCTCGAAATTGCGAAGCTCCTGGATTTTCATTTCCACCTCGTTTTCCTTGCGCAACTGCTTAAACTCTTTTTTGTCGATATAATTGCGGTCGGTGGTGTAGGTCTGCAACATGATTACATATTCTCCTTCGCCACCTCTGTGCTTCTTGCCCACCAGCATTTGGCGCATCACGAAGTCGCTGACGCTCGAGTGGCCACTCTCATCAATGTTATATACTTCACAAAACGACTCAACTCCAGGAGTGCGTTCCTTAATCTTATTTTCCTTGCCCTTGGCGCGCAGTTCGGTAGCCTTGACGTGGTCGCTGAAGGCCCATCGGTTGAAATAGGTGGTGCGAAGGCGTGCCGCGGTGTCGGTCTCCACATATCCTAGCGCACTAATCGTGTCGCTGATAGTGCGTCGGCCCATCACCTCGTCGCCCAGCGTGAGTTTTCCCTTTTCCGCGCCCGAGACGATGCGGTCATACATTGACCTCTCTTCTATGCTTCCCATTTCATCGATGCGTCCGCCCACAATGGAACTGATAAGGAAGCGCAACAGTCCATTTTGTCCCTTGGCCAGGGTGCGCTTCTTTGACGACACTTTCTTCTTGGCAATCTCGTAGGTGTTATCAACCACGCCGCCACGATAATACAGCGGACCCTCATCGTCGAAATAGATGAGTCGGAAATAGGTCTGCACATAGAGCAATTCCTTGGGCTTCACCGTTACCTCGCCGAGCACGAAATCCACATCGTCCATGACGATGATGTCGGCAGCGAGCGTGTCGGTGCTCACGTTCTTCGCCTTGTAAGCCACATGGGAAAGCGCAAGGAGTTTTTGACCCTTGGCGTCTTCAACAAGACCTTCCTCGTCGGTGGTGCCCACCAAGACGCCACGTTCATTGGTCACACACACGTAGGGAATAGGTTGTCCCTGCATGTCAACTATCCGCAGTTGGCGGGCCTGCGCCCCAATGACACACACCAGGGCGACAATCACTATCAGAACCTGATTTCTTTTCATTTCTTTTTATATTTTGTGTTATTTCTTTTTATTTACACGTTTTGCCTGAAAGATGGCACCGGTGGGGCACACAAGACTGCACAGATGGCATCCCACGCAGTATTTGCCCAGAATTTGGGGTTTGCGATCCTCGCCGAAGGAAATGGCCTGGTGACCTCCGTCCATGCACGAGATATGGCATCGCCCGCAACCTATGCACTTGTCGCGGTCCACCATGGGATAGACAATGGTGGAGCGGTCAAGGTCGCTGGCGCGCACGAAATTGGGCAGTTCTTCACCCACGAGTTGGTCAAGTCTGTCAATCCCTCGACAGGACATATAATGTTGAAGTCCGGCAATCAGGTCGTCGATAATGCGGTAGCCATATTGCATGACCGCCGTGCACACCTGCACATTGCGGCATCCGAGCTGAATGAACTCCAATGCGTCACGCCAGGTTTCAATGCCGCCGATTCCGCTCAGCTGCAAGTTCTTCATTACGGGATTTTTTGCCATTTCAAGAATGAACTTCAAGGCGATGGGCTTTACAGCACGGCCCGACAATCCCGACACAATCTTTTTCCCCGACACCTCGCTACGAGAGGCCATCGTCACACTCTTGATGGTGTTGATGGCGCTAATGGCATCGGCACGGGCAAAGTAGGCGCCCATGGCAGGATTGCTCATCAAGGTGATGTTGGGGGTCATCTTGGGAATCACGGGAATCGACACCGTGCGTTTCACAAAAGCAGTGTAGAAAGTGACAAGTTCCGGATTTTGTCCCACGTCGCTGCCCATTCCGGCAAGCCTCATCTGGGGGCACGAGAAATTAAGTTCCACGGCATCGACACCTGCAGCCTCGGCCATCTTGGCAAGTTCTATCCATTGTTCCTCGGTCTGCCCCATGATAGAAGCCACCACCACTTTCGAGGGATAGTTCTTCTTCAAGCGGCTTAATATCTCAAAATCAACCTCGGCGGGATTCTCGCTCAGTTGCTCCATGTTGCGGAGCGCACCAAAATCGCCCTTGTTGCCCTCTCGGTTAACGACATCGAAGCGAGGCGACACCTCGTTGATGTCATCGAGGCATATCGTCTTGTAATATACTCCGGCCCAGCCGGCCTCGAAGGCACGCGCCACCATGTCATAGCCCGTGCACACCGATGAGGACGCCAAGAAGAACGGGTTCTCGCAGTGGATGCCGCAAAAGTCAATTTCGAGCGAAGGTAGCTCACGCGCCTCGGCCTCTGGCAGTTGCCGTGCCAGCTCAGCAATGCGGATGGGGCGGTCGTAATGGATACAAGCCTCTTGGGCTGCGGCAAGTTCCTCGTCACTGCAGTTGGCAATCCATGTTTTTGCCAACGTAGCATTGTCAAATCTCACCGCACGAATGGCGCGTGCCACATCGCCACATTTCACCGCCCTCGAGCAGGGCGCATTCTCACACAACAGGCACCGTGATGCCTCCTCAATAATATTCACAGCCATAGTTTATGCATCTAATACTCTATAAAAAATGCAAATTACGTCAAAACCTGCGACTCATGCAAGCCTTTAACCAAATTTCACGCAAACACGGCCCAACCGCAAAGCTCACGGCACGCGCTCGATGATAAACTCGGCTGACCCGTCGTCGAGCGAATTGTATTGGTCAAGATGGATGTGCGCCCCGCGCGACTCGTCCTCGGCCAGCGTCGTCATGATGCGCGCCAGCGACAATAGCCCCTCCTTGTTGGCCGCCAGCACGACAGCCCCATCGTCCTCGACCCTCACACTGATGTCAAAGCCATCAACCCATTCAAGTTCCATATTTCTTTAAGTAAACGAGTAAACAAGCAAATAGTGGCCGCCACAAATCGCCGAAAAACACCGAAAAGCAACAACCACCGCAAAGGTAACAATTTTCCCCGAAACCACCACCATAACACCACCTATTCCCGAAAAGTGGCACAATCCAAATTAGGGGCATATAAAGTGCGGGCCCGCTACCTGGGGAGGTTGCGGGCCGCGCTGTGTGTTGTCTTAGGCTTGTTTGTGTTTGTTGCTTTGTTGTGTTGTTATTTGAGGACCTTGTTGACGTTTGATTATGTGTTATTTGAGGATCTTATTAGTCGTTGTTTTGCCATTGTCATATTGTGTGACGACGATGTTGATGCCCGGGAACGGGGTGTCGCTGGCGATACCCAAGGTGTTGTAATAGGTGACGCTTTTCACCTGTCCCTTGATATCGGTGACAATGTCGTCGAGTGCAGTTACTACTGAGCCGTCGTAAACGATGCTCACCTTGTTTTCGGCCACGAAGTAGTCCTTACCGCCCTTGTCGGATCCAGGTGCGCGGTTCAACGAAAGTGTGGCGTTCTCGCTGTCCTTGGAGATGTCGGTGGCGTAGAGTCGCACGATATAGGTGACGGGCTTGGTATCGACGAGTGCCTTGTCGAGGTAAGTGTCGATGGCCTTGACGGGGTCGGTGCCCGGATAGATGGTTTTGAGCTCGGTGTAGTCACACCACTGGTTATTCACGCTCTCGTCGTCGTCGTTGAGGAGCACCTCGTCGGTGAAGCGCGTGTTCTTGTCCAGGACGCGCCACACGCGGTAGTAATAGACGTAGCGCAGGTCGGTGGGAAGCACGGGCGAGAGGGTGATGGTGGCACGGTAGCCCATCGAGGCGTTCTCACCGCTGCCCATCTGTTGGCTCTTGATGAGGTCGGTAGCCTCGATTCTAACCTGCGGGTAGGAAGTTTGCTCGTAATAGCATCCGTAGGTGTTGGGCATATTGAGGTCGCCGTCGAGCAGCGTGGTGATGACGGGGACGTAACGGTTAATCCGGTTGCCGACCGATTTCTTGCTGTCGCCCACAGTGATGGAGCCGCCTTCGGGGCCGAAGCAGAACTCGCCGACGAGGTCATTGAGCTGTCCTTTCTCGTTGAGTTCATAGACGTGGTATTCGCCGTTGTTGTCGAAGTGCTCGGCCTTAGCGACGCGCTCAGTACTGTAGTTGTTAGCGACGCGATACACGTCGTAGCGCAGCAGGTTAGCCGCCGGGTCGTTCATTACGCTGAAAGTAATGGTGTTGTCGGGCGTCGATTTGACGTCGTGGTGTGTGTCGTCGATAACCTCGCCGATGGTGTGTCCGTTGCCGTTCACCATGTTGGTGGTCTTGTAGACGGGCACCTCGAGGACGTTGCTATAGTCATCGTTGTATTGCTCGAAGTGATAGATGTAGCGGCTCGAGTGCTCGTTGGTTGCCGTGGAGGCGGTGAAACGGTCGATGACATAGACGATGGCATCGTCGTAGCTCATGAGCGTGCCGCTCAGCGAGGGCGTCTCGTCGTCGAAGACGAGGCCATTGGTCACCTGCGTGTCGGCGTTGTATTCGATGCTGTATTCGTAGCCGGGTTGCGTCTCGAGCGGCGTGAACTGCACGTGTGCGATGGTCACCTTGTTGCCGGCGTCGTCGGTACGCGTCACGTCGTATTGCTCCCTGTTGTTCTTGATGGCGGCGTAGTCCTTCTGCGTGGTGGGCCTGATGGCGAGCTTGTTTTTGTAGATGTTCACCTGGTTGCGCACGTCGTAACGGCTGCGGTAGTTGGTGGCCTGCGTGAAGTAGGGGCTGAAGCCGGGCACCACGACGGTGCGCACGGGGCTCTCGGCGGTCATGGTGATGACGGGGTTACCGTCCTTGTCGCGCAGGATGTTGCCGTCCTTGTCAAAGTTGATGGGGTGGGCGGTGATGACGAACTTGAAGGTTTGCGGGTCGGCGGTCTGCAGCACGCGGAAAGAGTGCTCGCGCACGGTCACTGGCTGGTCGACGACGCTTTCAAGTTGGTGGCGTCCATTCTCATCAATAGTATATACATAGAAATGCTGGGGAACATCCACGCCCGTATTTTCCTTTGTGAACGAGGTGCTCCAGTCGAGATTCACGTCGAAATAACCAGTCTCGTCGGCGGGCACGGCCTCGGCGTTGAGCGTAGCAGTGTAGAGCAGCACATGGGGCATCACTTCCCAGTCTTCCTCACCGGGCTTGTCGGAGTTGCCGTAATCGCAGTAGTATTCGCTGTCGATTTTGTTGTCGTCATATTCGTCGTTGAGGTTGTGCTCGAAACGACGGTCGGGGATGAAAATGGAGAGGTTCTTGAGGCTATGGGCCTCGCCCGACTTCGAAATCGTGAACCAGTGGTCGTAGGTGGCATGGGGCGTCGAGCCTACATCGGTGCAATCGTGGTAGCAATAGTAGGCATTGCCGCTGCGCAGGTCCTGGATCTGGTCAGCATTGGGGTCGTCATCGCCGCGCACGGGCGAAATCTGCTCGAAGAGGCGGAACAACGGCTTTGTGTAGGTCGAACGAGGCTTGCCCTTAGAAATAAAGAAGAAGCGGTTCGAGTTGCCGTCAACCGTGAACAAGTAGCCGGGGTTCTTCTCATCGTTAATACGCGTGAAACTGGTCACCAGCTTCACCGACGAATAAGCCTGCTCAACATATTCCCTGGGCGAGAGGTTGGTGGCATGGCTGCGGCGCCACGTCTCCTTGAGATTGACGAGAAGCAGCGTCATGCCGTCCTGCTCGGGATTGGGGTAATATTCGTTGTTCGCGCGTTTCCACAACCCGCTGCCCAGATGGCCGTAGGTGTTGTAGTCAATCTTGCGCGACTGATAACCGTTATAGTCGTAGGCGTAGTGGATGCCCGGGATGGTGCCGTCGGTATACACCGCCTTGAGCAGCCCGATAATCTGGTCGGGAGTCGTGGCCTCGTCGGTGAGTTTCGCCGTCTTTTCCATACCATCTTCTACATAGGTGTATTCATACTGCGAGTAATCAAAACTCGTTACCTTGGTAGTCTCGTCATGATAAACGGAAGCCGCTGCGTTGCCCCCACTCATGAGGGCAAGCAGCATAGCCACCATTAAAGATGTGAACTTAATCTTCATCTTAGTCTTAAAAATCCCAAAAAAAACTTAAATTTCCCTATTTTTGATATGCCTTCTCGCATATCGACGTACAAAAGTACAACCTTTTGTGCGAATAAACCAAATTTTTGCTCATTTTTTAAGAATTATATATATAATTTCAGGGATATTAACACCAAATTAGGTAGGAAATCGCGTCTCTAAGCATGCCAAAAAGAGACCATAACAAACAGTAAAATAGTTATTTACATAATGTCAAGGGCTTAAATCTCATGAAAAAGCAGTCTGCGGCCGTAGCACGAGCGTAAATCCTATTTTTAGCATGGTGATTAATTGCGTGGGATTTTCTTTGACGAAATCATATAAATGTGAAAAATAAGAATCCGTAAAAAATATTTTTGGCCTGCTGTGAAGTTATCGCCAAGAGCAATTTATTTCCATGAAATTCGTATTGTTCGCAAAATACATATTAAAATTCTTTCATTCGGTGGTATTATAACATTTTTTAAGCATTTTGGTGTATAATAAAGGTAATCACAATGCGTTATAAAAGTGTAACCACTCTAAAAAAGGAGCTGCCTATGCAAAAAATCTCTACTCAATTAATCAAAAACGAAAACAATGTGGGCAAATCACGTGGGCCCCGCCAGGCCACTATTAACTTCCTGAAGCAATTCGCCAGGGTCTACACCTGCCAGGCCATCGCGGCACCACAGCTGAGCGGATTCGTCGCTAACTGAGACACCACACTGTTTTCCACGTAACAAAGTTGGCCGGAGCTCCTCTCGCCCGCGGCCAGAAAAAAGAAACCCGAAAGGCTTGCCATCACGGCAAGCCTTTCTATCTTATCAATGCGGAAGAGAGAAAAGTGCGGTAAAGGGTAATGATAAATAGGAAAGATGAGAGGGAATATCGAGGGGGCGCGGCCTGGTTTGGCTGCGCCCCCTCGGTGCATGGAGAGATTATAATTCCTAATTCCTCTTTCCTAATTCCTAATTACATAAGGGTTAGTCAGCGAGGTCAACGGCACGGTATTCTTTCTTACCCGTGGAAGTGTAACCGGTGATAAACATCACCTTGTCGCTGTC
>JAGCUP010000123.1 GCA_017962765.1 Muribaculaceae bacterium
AGTACAACAGCCAGGCCTTCCTCAAGGTGGTGAGCGAGATGTTCGCACAGTGGATTCCCAACCTGGCGTCGGTAGGCTTCCATGCCGTGTGGGCCGGCTACTACATCGAGCCGCGCTACATCATCGACCCCGACGCCGGACTCCTCACCGGTCTGCGCGGACACGGCTTCATGCTCGGCCAGTACCTTGCCAAGCTCTACGTCGACAAGTACCTGGGCAAGCCCGTACCGGCCTATATGAAGGACCTCGCACTCGGCGGCAAGGGCCTCAGCGAGAACGCCTTCCAGTAATTTGAGCAGTGGCTAAAAACTAAAATCTAACAACTAACAACTACAGGGGTGGAGCCGTCAGGCGAAACCCCTGTATTTTTATCAGAAAACAATCGGGAGGGGCGCGCTGAGCGCGGAAATTATTCGAAATTTCAATCAAAATTATCCAAATCTCTTGTGGCGTGTTGTGGAATTTTGAAAATAATTCTATTTAATTTCTGCCCGTCAGGGCGCATATTTTTATCATACAACAATCGGGAGGGGCGCGCTGGGCGCGGAAATTATTCAAAATTTCAATCAAAATCATCCAAATATCATGTGGCGTGTTGTGGAATTTTGAAAATAATTCTGTTTAATTTCTGCCCGTCAGGGCGCATATTTTATCAGACAATGAAAACAATGAAAACAACGAGCAATGAGCTATGAGCCTTGAGTAGTGAGCCATGAGCTAAAAACTAAAATCTTACAACTAAAATCTAGAAACCAAAAATTATTCACAAAAAATCGCTATCTTTGCAATTCCAGATAAATGACCACTACTCATAGTAGAAACGACACAACAAACTCCTTCGTGGTGAACATGCTTTGGTCGGCTTTCTGGCACCACAAAGGGGGTTCGTCTTAAGATATAATGAACAATTTACAATCATACAATCTTCCGACGGCACTTGTGAGTGATGTGCGCAACATCATTGACAACGGTCGAAAGCAGGCCTATAGCGCTGTGAGTAGTACGATGATTGAGACTTATTGGAACATAGGCCGCCGCATTGTCGAGGAAGAACAGCAAGGCGAGCAACGTGCCGAATATGGAACTCAATTGATTGATGGATTGGCTCGGCAACTGACACATGACTACGGCAAAGGGTTTTCGGCGAGATATTTAAGGGCCTTTAGGAGATTCTATCAACTTATTCCGTCTATCGAGATTTGGAAATCGCGGTTTCCAAATCTAACATGGACACACGTTTCCGCACTTTAAGAGTCGATGATGAGGTCGCCGCCCGCTGGTATCTCACCACTGCCTCTCAGGAGATGAAACGATTCGACACATATATTATGACTGTGGCGTACGGTGGTTGAGCTCATTTCACTAGCAGGTGGTTTCAACTAAAAGGTTATGCCGCCTGAAATCTTTTCACAATCAGGCCGAATCACAAGCATTATTCACAAAAAATCACTATCTTTGCAATTCCAGATAAATGACCACTACTCAAAGTAGAAACGACACAACAAACTCCCACGTGTTGAACAAGCTTTGGTCGGCTTACTGGCACTACATTGGAGTTTGGCTTAAATATATACGCTGTATTAATGAATAATACTCTAATTGACAACTCGTCAGAGCAACTTTCAATGCTTCAGTCATTAAGGGAATGCCTTAATACCGAGGGTATAAAAACGGTAAAAGTTGCAACCGGCTACTGGGACATTCCAGGGCTTGCTCTTTTGTCAGACGACATCAGAGCATTCTTAAGCCGTATTGACACAAAGTTTTTCCTGCTTATCGGAAAAGACCCTTTTGTTTACGCCTCACAGCTAAAACAACCAAAGTATAAAGACCTTAATTACCCACAAGATTTCATTCGTACAGACATCAACGAACTTGAACCGAAAGAAGAATTTGAAGAAGCCATATCGCTGCTCCTCGAATTTTGCACCGATAGTGATGATTCAAAATTTCAGATTCGTATTTTCAGAAAGAACGAAGAAGACGAAACACAATTTCTTCACTCAAAGTGTTATATCTTCGACGGTTTAAGTTCTGGTATCGGTTATGGAATAGTTGGCAGTTCAAACTTCACGGAAAAGGGCTTGCAGGGTAATGCCGAGTTAAACTATTTGGAAACCGATGTTACAAAAGTTCTATCTGACACACCTATTCCCAACCATAAAACTCACAAGCAATGGTTTGACGAGAAATGGGCAATCTCTGAACCGTGGACTAAAGTATTTTTAGAGCAGATTTTAAGAAAAGCCCCTATAACAAAGAGAGTCCTTGAAAAACAGGAAAGTGAAAAAGACAAACCTTTCACTCCTTATGAGCTTTATATCAAACTACTCCAAATCATATTTGGAGATGTTGTCGATAAAGATCTTGGTCAGCAAATAGAGTCATATTTGCCATCAAAGATTCAAAGGCTGGAATATCAAATTGAAGCTGTGAAACGCTGCATTTCAATTATGCACGAGCATGGTGGATTTATGCTTGCCGATGTCGTTGGATTAGGTAAAACCATTATCGGAGCACTCATTATCAAACGCTTTCTCTCTGTGCCTGAGGACGATGGCAGAGAACGAAAGGTTTTAATTATCACTCCACCGGCAATACAATCGGGGTGGAAAAAAACAATCGATCAATTTGACAAAGATTCAAATGACAAGATTTCTCCTTGCATAGACTTCATCACAACCGGAAGCATTGGTAATCTTATCGACGAGGAATTTGAAGATGAGGACATTGCAGATACTGGTGAATTTGAGTCAGCATTAGAACAAAAGAACTATGGTTTAATTATCATTGACGAGAGTCATAAATTCCGCAACAGCAATACGCAGATGTATCAAACATTGGATGATTTGATACAGAAAATTGGAGCTGAAACAGGAGCGTTCCCATACATAGGTCTGCTATCGGCCACTCCACAAAATAACCGTCCTAATGATTTGAAAAATCAAATTTATCTATTCGAGAGAAACAGAACGGACAGCACTTTGAAAAAAGCAAACAGTGGCAATATCGAGAGCTTCTTTGCTGAAGTAAACCGTGAATATGATTTGCTTATTCGGCGAAGTAAGGTGAAGTCAGATAGTGATGAACCAAATGACGAAATCCCGCCAGAGGAACGCAAGCAACGGCTCGCGGCTGTATCGCAAAAGCTTCGGGATTGTGTGTTGTGTGATATTCTTGAACGTCGCACAAGGACTGATGTAAAAAAATATTATGCAGTTGATATGGAAGCGCAAGGGATTATTTTCCCTGAAATATGCGGTCCCAACAATCTCGAATATGTTATGGACGATGAACTTGCCACGCTTTTCTCTGACACCATGTCGATTATTGCGCCAACACCAGAGGAAAAACTGGCAACATCAGATTATTTAGGTTATCTTCGCTACCGTGCAATAGAATATTTTGTCGAAGCTCAAAATGCAGCCAAATATATCGGTCGAGGAAACCGTGGTGTGAGCGACGTGTCAGACCAGCTGGCAAAAATTATGCAAATTATGCTTGTTAAACGATTGGAAAGTTCTTTTGTCGCTTTCAAACAGTCGCTTCAAAACTTGCGCAGATATACCCAGAACATGATTAAGATGTGGGAAAACAACACCATTTTTGTATGCCCACAAATTGATATAAACAAGGAACTTGACATTGAGGCAAAGAAAAAGAAACGCGGTAAAAAAGTAACCTTTGACGATTGCGTTTCCGATATAAGGGAGAGGATAAAAAAACTAACTAATGACGGACGTAACGACAAAGGACAAAATGCTGAGTATCGACGGAGTGACTTTAAGCAAGAATACATAACACTGCTTAGAGAAGACTATGCCCTTATTTCAAAACTTTATGACAGATGGGCGCAAAATACCGAAGACCCGAAATTCGACAAATTCAAGGAATCGCTCACTCCAATTCTGTTCAATCCGCAATCCAACACTTCGAGAAAACTTGTTATTTTCTCTGAAGCAATCGATACGGTTGAGGCTTTGGAGCGTGCAGTCAAAGCAAGAGGCTATAAAGTATTAAAGATTACCGCCGCTAATCGCGACATTATGGAAGATGTAGTTGAAGCAAATTTCGATGCCAATTATGAGGGTGAACCAAAGAACGACTATAATGTCATTATCACCACTGAAGTTTTGGCGGAGGGGGTAAACCTACACAGAGCCAATGTGATTTTGAATTATGATACTCCATGGAACTCCACACGCCTTATGCAGCGTATTGGTCGAGTTAATAGAATCGGCTCACAAGAGAAATATGTTTATGTCTATAATTTCTTCCCAAGCGCACAAGGCGACAAACAAATACAACTTGTAAGAAAGGCTCACACTAAATTGCAGTCGTTCCATATCCTATTTGGAGAAGACAGCAAAATTTTTAGCGATGATGAAAGCGTTGTTCATTACGCTCTCACCCAAGCTGTTGACGGCGAGGAATCTCCAATGGAGAAATATGTTTTTGAGCTGAAGCAATACAAAGAGCAACACGAAGAACGATATGCTCAAATTGAGGAGGCAAATGATTGTTGGCAAATAGCCGCTAATGGAGAAACGGCTTATTTTATGATTAAAGCACCAAATTCGGCTCGTCTTGTCATTCGTGTTAAACAAGATAACGGCTTAAAATCCAATATCATTTCTACTATTGATATGCTTGAAGAAACACGAACGGACGAAAACAATCCTCGCGTAGAATTGCCCGATAATTGGGGAAAGCTCGTTGAAGAAGCTCTAAAGACATACAACCAATATTTTGTTAGAATAAACAAATCAAGGGCAGGTGACAAGCAAACGCAAGCTATGAGTATCATCAACGAACTTTTCCACAATGAACTTATTTCGGAAAAGTCAAAGAAACTATTAAGCGACGCAATGAAACTTGTCAGACGTGGAAGCTATGACATCATTAGACGAATGATTGCCGTTGACGCAGAAATCAAAGACAAGAATCCTGTGTTATTCAAGATAACCCAAGAGGACATTGACAACATTCTTGAAAAGGAAATCGGGAAGCTGGTTTCTAATGTTAAACAAAAACAAGGTGACCCCAAACTTATTTTGGGCACTATCAGATAATCGACTATGAATAAGGAGCAACTAAAAATATTTTTGAGTAGTCGCTATCAAGGATGGCAATCTTTCCTTGATAATGTGATTTTCCCAATCTTTGGAACTGATAATTTCGAAGACAGTCACGAAACCGAGTTGCTTGACGCTCAACCAGAACGTCGCAAACTGGCTGATGCCACAGGCATTCGCAGTATTAAACAGCTCGGACAAATAGATATTGGCGTGGAGCGTTTGTTTATTTTCGATGTCACTGTTGGCGACCATATTATGATGGAACGTAATCGCGTAAATATTCAACGCCTCATACGTGATGTGATGGAGTATTTCTCATGCGCTTTCATGGTATTCCATTACGAAGACAGTTCTCGTTGGGAGTGGCGTTTCTCATATTGCCGTAAAAGTGGGAATCGTGATGAGACAACCGACAGTAAACGTTACACGTTCCTGCTGGGACCCGGTCAGTCTTGCCGTACTGCCGCTGAAAATTTTATGGCATTATACGAGAAGCGAGAATCTCTTGAAATCAGTGATATTGAAGACGCTTTCAGCGTAGAAGCTCTTTCGAAAGAGTTCTTCGGAAAATACAAGCAACAATACGAAGATATTATTGCTTACATCACGGGCAAGCGCATGGTCAAGGTTTCCAATAAATGGGAGGAACGAGTTGTAGGCGAGCCTAACGAAACGATATTCTCCGAATTTCGTGTATTTACCGACCCAGAGAAAGCCATCCGTGATTATGTCAAGAAACTGATGGGAAGACTTGTGTTCCTGCAATTCTTGCAGAAAAAAGGCTGGCTGGGCGTACCCGTCAATGCCAAGTGGGGTGACGGTGACCGTGAGTTTATCCAGCACTTATTTGAAGAAACTACCGACAAAGACACCTTTGTCGATAATGTGCTTGAGCCACTATTCAACGACATCAACAGCGAGCGCGAGGGCGACATAGCGTCGCCAGCCGTTGGCAAGGACATCCGCGTGCCATATCTCAACGGCGGCTTGTTTGAGCCTGACGCAGCCGATGCTGTCGATTTCCTCCTGCCGGCTAAATACATGAAGTCGATGCTCGACTTCTTTGCATCCTATAACTTCACCATCGACGAGAACGACCCGAACGATGCAGCAGTGGGCGTTGATCCCGAAATGCTTGGTCGCATCTTCGAGAACCTGCTGGAAGACAACAAGGATAAGGGCGCATTCTATACACCCAAAGAGATTGTGGGATATATGTGCCGTGAAAGTCTGATTGCTTACCTGCAAACCGACATCACCGATGAAGCACAAAGAGAGGCAATCCGCCAATTCGTCACTACACACAAACAAGTTGAGAATTTGCCCGATACTATTTTGCAGAATCTTATCGATGTAAAGATTTGCGACCCAGCCATTGGTTCGGGAGCATTCCCCATGGGTTTGTTGAAAGAGCTTTATCTTTGCCGAGCAACACTTGAAGGCTTCGACCAAAAGAAAGCCGCTGAAATCAAGAAGCACATCATTCAGCAGAACATCTACGGCGTTGACATCGAGCGTGGTGCGGTTGATACAGCTCGTTTGCGCTTTTGGCTCGCTCTCATCGTCGATGAGGAGTCTCCCGAGGCTCTGCCAAACCTTGATTTCAAAATTATGCAGGGCAACTCGCTGCTGGAGAGTTTCCATGATGTAGAATTGAATAATTTATTGGGCACACAAGCAGTCAATCAAGCTAGAATCATCTTTGATGAAGAAAGCTGCGCCCAAGAATTATTACTCAAGTCCTTACGTGACTTCTACAGTTGTTCTGATGCAAATGAGAAAAAAGCACTAAGGTCAAAAATCAATGCTCAGCTCAGAGACCTTTTGCGCACTAGAATCACAAAACCAGAGTTGCAAGATGAGATTGACGCTTTGGGAGCACAAAATGATAAATTTTTCTTGTGGCACACATGGTTCAGTGACGTGTTTTCCAAAGGAGGTTTTGATATAGTGATTGGCAACCCACCATATGTGGATTCTGAGACAATGACAAAAATAATGCCCAATTTGCGTGATATATATTCAAAAATATATAAAAATGCCAAAGGAAACTGGGATATGTTTGTAGTCTTTATAGAGTGTGGTATAAAATTATTGAGCAATAATGGCATTTTTTGCAACATCATCCCCAATAAACTAATTGCTGCCAAATATGCACTTAATTTAAGGTCCTATATTTCAGAGAGAAGCGTTCTTGAAATAAGGGATTACAGCCGTATTGATGTATTTACAAATGCAGCTGTTTATCCTATAACAATTTTGCTTCGAAATGGAGTGACTGTTTCAAAAAGTCTTTTTTCCATTATGGATGATATTATCAATGTGCGACAAATAAATTATATAGATACACATGCATTGAGAGAGGGTCTATATTGGGATGTGTTTTTTGTAGATTCATTAGCATACGGCATTATTGAAAAAATGAATAAATTTCCTCGACTTGCAGAAATGAAAGTTGATGTTGTTGGTGCGGCAACAGTTGCAGATGCATATGAAATTAAAAACTTTGTAGTAGAAGATAACACCATAAATGATGGGTTTAAATTGATAAATTCTGGCACAATAGATCCATATAGACCATTATGGGGGATAAAGACCTGTCGATACATTAAAGGTTCCTATGAAAAACCATTTGTTCCAGCAGATAAGTTAAAAGCATATAGTACAACTAGATACTCTCAAGCGTTATCCCCAAAAATTATAGTTGCTAGTATGTCTACTCGTTATGAAGCCTGTTTGGATTTGACAGGTGAATATATTGCTGGAAAATCAACAACCATTCTTATGGGGAAAACGGATTTATTATATTATTTAACAGCAATTATAAACAGTAAATTAGCATCCTTCTGGTTGAATGTTGTTTTTAACTCGCTTAAGATGTCTGGTGGTGCTATTAATATCGGAAGAAACGAGTTGCAATTACTACCTATCCCAGAGTTTATCCAGAATTTTAAACCACAAATAGATAATATCATAACAAAGATAGATTCTTCGATTGAAGACCAGGCAGAAGATGTGAATACCATTGACCAGCAAGTTTATCGCCTCTATGGTCTTACCTACGATGAAGTTCTCATTGTTGACCCCGAGACTCCAATAACTCGCGAAGAATACGAAAAGAAATTGACACAATAAACGGCTTTGTTCAATATGTTACCCCCTCATGTCCAATCAGAGCAGAATTATCTTTCTGCTATCAGTAATGTTATTTCTAACTTAAAAAAACAGCACAAGGAAGAAATGACACAACTGCAGCAGCATCATGCTGAAGTTGTTACAGAATTAAAACAACAAGCTATAGATGCTCAGCAAAATTATAAAGAGACATTGTCTAAAGCGAATGAACAGATTAAATGGGCTCGATGGGCATTTTATATAGCTCTTATAACACTAATTATTAACATGGTTGTTAACCTTATACTCATAACAAAATAATTATATGTCACGACTTGGCGATTTATACAAGGCAATGGAAATATTGCGGAAAGAAGGCCTCTCGCTGAATAAGGATTTGGAGAGGCAGGTAGAGGAACTTGAGGAGAATATCATCAAGGATGAGATTCTGCCGGCATTGAGCAGTGACATTGCGCCGCGTCTTGAACCCATCAAGCGTGACCTCGTGCTCGTGGTGGAGTATCACCCGGGAGAACCTATCAGTGTGGCACTTTCGCGCAAGGCTAAGATTAGCGAGATTATTGATGCCAAGACGCTTACACCTCGCAACAGCACACCGATAACAAGCGATGAACGTCCAATAGTCGAGGCTCACGAGCCAACCAAGCACGTGACCAATGTAACCAAAGGGCTGCGCGTGACATTTCCAGACGGAACGGTCATTTGGCACCGTCAAGCCATCGACACAATGATAGAAACGTTGCGCAAGATAGGCTTGCACCTCATTCCGCAAGTGGGTCTCATGCACGGTGGTTATAACCTCGTTGGAAAGAAGAAACGCCCAGTTGAACCAGGTCGCACATGGCAACACGAATGTGACGGCTGGTTCGTCTATTCCAACATCAGTAACAAGCAGAAAATCGAAGACCTCAAAGAAATCTCAAAGTTCTACCGCCTCAACCTGAAAATCGAAGAAGGCAAACCACAATAGTTTGTGCTATAGACTGTTTGCTCTTTCTAAACATTGTTCTTCTGTACGAAAAGTGGAGTATGGCTGTAACTGGCCGCTGGGGTAGGTGGTTACAGTCTGTTGAGGATGTCGGAAAGGACGGTAATGGTGAAGTTGTCGCCGCAGGTGTGTCGGAAAGAACGCTTTTCTGTAAAATGATTCAGAAACGCCAAAATAAGTGCCCCCGGGAGGGTTTGTGGCTCTCGGGGGCACTTGTTGTATTGGTTGTGGGGTGGGTTATTCTTCGTTTTCGGTGCCAAGGAGGATGTTGTAGAGTGCGGTGACGTCGGAGCCGTTGACGATGCCGTCGGCGTTGACGTCGGGCTCGCCAGCTACCGTAGCGTTGTCGAGCAGCACGTTGTAGAGTGCGGTTACGTCGGCACCGCTGACTACGCCGTCACCGTTCACGTCGCCTTTGAGCGCTGGAGCATCCTTCACGAGCTTGATAGAGAAGTTGTAAAGCAGCAACCATCCGTGCCCGGCCTCGCTGGTGCAGTGGAAGCCGAAGTAGTAAACGCCGGTCTCCTCGGGAACGATGGAGTCGTTGCTATACGTTTCGGTGATGGGGGTATTGAGAATCATGTGGTCGAAAATCTTAGCATATTCCTCGGTCTTTAAGCCTTGTCCGTAGGCCACATCCATGTAGTCGACATCGTTCGACACGGCCGTGTTGGCGTCAAACTGTATCTTATAAGTCGCTCCACGCTTGAGGTTGAGTGGCGGTGAGAGCAGCCAGTCATCGGCATCGAGCGTGCGTGAATTGTAGAACGAGGCACGATTGCTCGAATAGCCTTTCTCCCATTTCCACACCACGCCGTCGTGGTTGTTGTCGAGCACGGTGAGCAGGTTGAAGCTGTTCGCCGTGTTGAAGTTGTTGGTGTAAGGCACGTCGAGAGCAGGCCCGATAACCGCCTTGTTCGATTCGGCCGCGCCGCCAACCACGCCGTGGTGAACAGCCTCAACCCTGTGATGATAAGGCGCAAGAGTGGTTGGCTCGAAGGGCTCGGAGAACCTGGGGGCATCCAAGTTCTCGCCCACCAGGATGTTGTCGGGCAAGCGGTACACGTTGTAGGTCAAGCCAGCGGGGTCGAGGTCCAAGCCGTTGATGCCTGTGGTGGGAGGAGTCCAGGAGACAGTCGATTTCATGGTGTTGTAGCGATAGTCGAACATCACATTGGTGGGGGCGTTAGGAGTCTCGGCACCCACATAGGCCTTCACCTTGGCCGTCGGACTGTTGCCGGCCTCGTTAGAGACCACAACGGCAAACACCACATTTCCTACCGGTGAGGTCACCTCGACCGCGACATCGGCGCCGGCCTCGACCTCGCCAGTGGCGATTTCCTCGTCGTTGGCGGTTATGACATAATTGAGTGAGCCGCTCAGAGGTTCGCCCTCGTAGGTCGTTGTGGGAGCGGTGAACGAGATGGTGCCTGTGGTGGAAGAGCCCTCGAAGTTGGCCGCAAGATTAGTCACTGCGGCGGGTGCTTCGTCGGCCGCCTCAGGTTCCTTGACAACCAAATTGACCAGCCAAGCGTTGTCGGGGGTCTGCATCAGTTGCGTGGCCGAAACCGAACCGATGTTAGGGTTAATCTCATAGATGTAGCCTTTTTGGTTGGTGAGCACCACGGCCCAATAGAACTTGCCGGTGCGCTCGTCGTAAGTCATTGTGCTGGGGTTGTTCGAAATGTTGTCGATGCCCAGGTCGCCCATGGTGAACACCTCAATCTCGTTGCTGCTGCCCGCATTCGCGGTGCTGATGGCATATAGCCAGCCGTCCATGCCCACGCCATAGAGCAGGCCCTGGTCGTTGAAGGCTATCGCCGCCATGGGGATTGACGCCGTGCCCAGGATGGTGCGGGAAGGGACATCGTTTGTAAAGTCAATCTCGGCCAACTTGCGGTTGAGCACTTGCCAGCTCATGTTGAAATTGTAGAAAATGCCATAGTTCTTGCCGGTGACCGGGTTGTGGGCCATGCCGCAGCTCGAAATGTAGTTGCGGTCCATGTCGCCGAGCGTCACGGCACGCGTGCGTGCCCATGTTTCCATGTCGTATTCCACATGATAGAGCATGTAGGAATTGGTCTGGTCAAAATCGTCCCAAACCGTCTTGAAATGGATGCCTTTCATCAGTCCATCTTCGTAGATGGCTCCGCCCAATGGGGCTTGGTAGACGTCTTGGCCCTCGGTGAGCTTTGTGAGCGTCGCACTGGCAAGGTCAAATTCATAGATGCCTTCCTTGTGGTTGTTGTCGGTCCAAGAGTCGGCTTTGACAACACCGCAGAAAAACTTAGGGGAATACTCCCTGGCCTGAGCCATTAAACAACTGACGGTCAACGCCAGCAGGAAAAGAATAGGTTTAGTCGCTTTCATAAATCTTTGAAATATGGGGGTTAGATGATGTCAAGTACTTCTGAGAGGCGGGCGATGGTGAAGCGGTCGCCCTGCGGGTGATGCTGGGTGTCTTCATCGGCTGTCCACCCTTTGCCTTTGAGCCAGATGGCGGTGCAGCCCAGCGAGAGGGCCGGCACGATGTCTTTTTTGAGGCTGTCGCCCACCACGAGCACCTCGCTGGCGGGCAGCTCCAGGGCATCGACACCGAGGCGGAACAGGGTGGGGTTGGGTTTGCGCACACCCACCACGGCACTCTCGATGACTCCCTTGAAATAGCGGCGCACGTCATAGGCACGCAACACGCTGTCGACGTTGCCATAGAAGTTGCTCACCAGCATCATGGGATAGCTTGTGCTCAGCATCTCGAGCACGGGACGCGCCTACTCGATGCAGGTGCGAGCGGCATCGTCACAGCGCCGTGCCAGCGCATCGGCGAGTTGTGGCAATGGTTGTCCCAGTTCGTGTCCATGCTCTTCGAGCCCCATCAGCTCGATGGTCATTTTCTTGCGGAGCAAGGTATGGAAATCGTCCTGCGGTTCAATGTGGCGCACGCGCGCCAGTTCGCGCTCCGCATAGACGTAAGCGTCGCGGAAGGTGTCTTTGTCGATGGGCACGCGCTCGGCGCAATAAGCGCCCCAAATCACCTCGCTCCAGTGCACGCCGCGGCTGTCGATGGTGCCGCCGTAGTCAAAAATTATGCCGTGGGTCATTAGGTTTTAGTCTTTAGTTTTTAGTCTATTCTCCTTACTCCGTAGAATAGAAAAATTGTTTTTATTGTTTTCGTTGTCTGACAACATCTCACGGCTCATCGCTCTTTGCTCATCGCTCATCGCTCATTGCTCACAAGCTCAGAGCTGAGGATGCGGCAGGCGCGCTCGTGGCGCAGCACCATGTAAAGGAGCATGAGGTTGAGCACCACCAGCTCAAAGGCAAAGTAGAGCCAGGGCATCTGGAAGATGACGCTCAGGAACATGGCGATGATGCGGGTGTTGAACGACAGCATGTTGGTATATTTCATCAGCGGGAAGCTCAGCTTGCGGAAGTGGTCGCGGAACGACTGCGGGGGCATTTCCTCACCGTAGCGCTTGCGCAAGTCGCGGCGCAGGCGCTGCATGGCGGGCGTCATCACCTCTTGGTTGGCGGTGTAGTTGCGATAGACCTTCATCGTGAGGCGTTTGAGCCAGCTGGCGTTTGCCTTTTCGGCCTCATATTGCGCATCGAGTTGCTCGGTGCTGTCGAGCTCGCTGCCTTCCTTGCCTTTGAGAAAATAGAGGTGGAACTGGCGGTAATAGTCGGCCATCGCAGCTTGCTTGGCATGGCACACGCCGGCGGCCACGGCCATCACCCATATCACCCAGGGGTGCTGGGCGAAGAAGTCGCCACACAGCTTGTCGCCGAAGTGAAGCTCGCGGAAGACGAGCGCGAAATAAATGGCGAAGAACCAGAAGTCGCCGCTCACACCGTCGAGGATGCGTCCCAGGCGGCTGTATTGCTTGGTGAGGCGCGCCAACTGTCCGTCGGCGCTGTCGAAGGAGTTGGCCCAGATGATGAGGAAAATTCCCACATAGTTGAGCCAGAGCCAGGGCTGCTTGCCCCAATAGAGGAGTATGCCGCCGGCCACGCCCAGGAAGATGGAGGCGATGGTGATGGCGTTGGGCGTGACACCCAGTTTAGCCGCGAGTTTGGCCCACGCGAAACCCAGCGGGCGGTAGAAGAAGAGGTCGATATGCTCCTCGGTGTCGCTCGACTTGAGCGAGGCGCGGTATTCTTCCCTTAGTTTCTTGAGATTCATCGGGGTCAGCCTTTCTTGTTGTTCTTGATGATTTGCAGGATGTGCTTGGCGATGTGGGGAGCGGCCTCGTTGCGGCATGGCGCGAAGCTGGGCCAATCGTTGAAGTCGATGATTTTCACATCGCCGTCACGTCCCACGATGCAGTCGCCGCCGTAGATTTCGACGTTGAGCTCTTGGGCAGCGCGGTTGCACATGTCCTTGAGGCCCTGCTCGTCGAAGGGCAGGCCCTGCGAACGCCCGTTGATGGCCTCGTGGCCATACTTCGAGTGTCCCTCGTCGAAGGGATAGAACCAGAAGAAGTAGTTGGTGTCCTTCACGCCGTAGAACTTGACGAGGTCGCCCACCAGGTGGATGTTGATGACGGCGCGCTTGATGCCGCGCAGGAAGTATTCCTGGAGCACCTCCTGGGCCTCCTCGGCATGGCGCACGTAGGAGACGTCCTCCTTGTGCATGGCGTGGAAGTCGCCGCGCTTAATCCAGCAGTTCTTGAAGCCCGCCTTCTCGAGCATGGGCTTGATGACCTCGTTGGTGTTGACGATGATGCTCTCGGGGTAAGGGATGCCGTTGCCCAGCAGGATGCGCGTCATGCGCTCTCGCGTGCAGTTCTCGATGCCATATCCCGAGTTGATGACGAGCCTTCCCTCGTCCTCAAGGCGTTGCAGGTTCTTGATAGACTGGTGCTCGCGGCACATGCTCAGAATGATGCCCTCGTCGAGCTTGCCGCCGGTGGCGTTGAATTGCTCTTCGCTGTAGGTGTTGACGATGCATCCGCGCTTGCGCAGCTGGTTGGCGGTCTCGTTGAAGATAGCGGCGTCGTTGCCAATGTGGTTGGGCGAATAGGCTCCGGCCCTCATGATGCCGGCAATGATGATTTCAGCCATGAGTTAGTCGTTTTATAGAGTGTTTTTATTTTCTTGTAGGAATTGTTGGGCGGTGGCGATGTCGCCGGCGTGGTCCACATCGACAATCTTGTCAATGGGGAATGCCTTGAGCGAGAAACCGGCCGCGACGAGCGCGCGCTGGAAGTTGCGCATGCGGCTCACGCCCCGCGCAATGCAGTCGTCGAGCAGCGGGAAGGCCTTGTCGGTCATGGCGTACACGCCGCCGCTCACGTAGCGTGCCCGCCCCTCGTCGTTCCTGTCGAGGAACGCGGTGATGCGGTCGTCATCGTCGGTGGCCACCCACAGCGGCTTTTCGTCATCGACCCAGTGGGTGACGGCCCACAGCCCGTCGTGCTCGGCGTCGGCCTCGAAGGCCTCGACGTAGCGGGCGAAGTCGTCCTCGCGGAAGATGGTATCAACCGTGGTGAGGCAGAATTTCCCCGCCGGCATCACGCGGCTCAGCTCCCACAGGCTGTGCATGGAGCTGGGCGTGGTCTTCACCACGAGGCGCAGCTGGGGCACTTCGTGCTGCAGCTCACGCAGGTAGTCCTGCACCTGCGTCATGAACTCGTTGGTGATGACGGTGATGCACTCGGCGTTGTGGCGCGCGAAGATGCGGATGAGGCGCCCTATCATGGGCTCCCCGTCGAGGCGCACGAGGGGCTTAGGCAGGCTGATGCCCTCCTGGGCCAGTCGCGAGCCCTCGCCGGCGGCAATTATCGCATAGTTCATCGTGATAGTGCTTTACTGTTGATACACTTTCCGTTACTTCTCGTCTTCTTCGTCCTGGGTGAGGTCAAGCACCACGTTGTCGCGGCCACGGTCGTGGTAGAGTTTGCGCAGCGGATTGGCGTAGGCCTCGTCCCATGCGGCGCGGTGCCGTGCGATGTCGATGGCGGTGAAGATGGCATGGCGGAACGACACGGGGCTGGCAATGTTCTGGCCCGTGATGTCGTAGCCTGTGCCGTGGTCGGGGCTGGTGCGCACGAAAGGCAGCCCGGCGGTGAAGTTCACGCCCTCGTCCATGGCGAGCGTCTTGAAGGGGGCCAGACCCTGGTCGTGGTACATGGCGAGGACGCCGTCGAAGCGGCGATACATCTTGTTGCCGAAGAAGCCGTCGGCGGCATAGGGGCCGAAGCACAGCACCTTGTGTTGCTCAAGGGCCTCGGCGATGGCGGGCGCGATGACGTCTTTCTCCTCGTTGCCCAGCAGGCCATTCTCGCCGGCGTGCGGGTTGAGGGCGAGGATGGCGATGCGCGGCGCGTCGAGGCCGAAGTCGCGCTTGAGCGAGTGGTCGAAGGCCTTCAGTTTCTCAACGATGGCCTCGGTGGTGATGGCCTGTGGCACGCGCGCCAGCGGCAGATGGGTGGTGACGAGGGCCACGCGCAGCTCTTCATGGCAGAGCACCATGAGCGCCTTGTGTCCTTCTCCGGCCACGGCCTCGAGATAGTCGGTGTGGCCATTGAACTTGAAGAGCTCGCTCTGGATGTTGTCCTTGTTGATAGGCGCCGTGACGAGCACGTCGATGTCGTCGCGCATCAAGTCGCGCGTGGCGGCCTCGAGGCACTGGCGCGAGATGTCGCCGGCAATCTTGCTGGGCTTGCCCATCTCAATCTTGGTGTCGCCGTCGACCACGTTAATCAGGTTGATGGTGCCGTGCCTCACCTCGCTGGCGTGACGCGCCACATGATACTGGATGGGCGGCAGGTCGAGGGCCTTGCGGTGGTAGGAGAGCACCTTTCCCGAACCGTAGATGACGGGCGTGCAAAGCTCGAGCATCTCGCTGTCGGCGAGTGTCTTAAGAATAATTTCGGGGCCTATTCCGTTGGAGTCACCCAGGGTGATGCCCACTATCATTTTTTCTTCGTTGTCCATTTGTTTGTCTTTTATTTGGGGCGCGGAGCGGAAGCCGCTACTGCGCGATGGTGTTGAAAAAACGCGCTAAATTACTCATTTTTTCGCAAAAGTGCAAAAAAATGACCCTTTTACGGGTCTTTTGCGGGTTTATTGGGGGTTATGGGAGCCCTACAAGGCGGTGCGTTTGCAACGAAAGGCGCCACGTGGGGTGCGCGAGGATGGCGCGCGCGGTGAGCTGCATCTGGCGGTGGCGCTCCTCGTCGTCGGTGCAGAAACAGGGCTGCAGAAAACGGTGCGTGGCCGTGATGTGGTCGTAGCGTGCGAGGTCCTGGCCCAGGTAAACGACTTTGAGCTCGTCACAGTGCGTGAGCACGCAGGGCTCCAGGTCGCCGCCGGCGAAGGCGTCCTTGGGCGAGAGCGTCACCCAGTCGAGGCCACGAGGCAGGGGCCGCGTACCGTTGGTCTCGATGGCTATCGTTTTGCCCGTGAGCGACTTGAGCGTGGCGATGAATTCGTCGTCAATCCACAGCGAAGGCTCGCCGCCGGTAAGCACCAGCAGGGACGCTTGCGGCGCCACTCGGTTGACGGTTTCGGCGATTTGCTCCGCCGTCATCTCATTGCCGGCGACGTGGCTCGTGTCGCAGAAGTGGCAACGCAGGTTGCAGCCGCTCAGGCGCACGAAGGCGGCGGGGGTGCCACTATGGAACCCCTCGCCCTGCAGGGAGTAAAAAATTTCGTTGACGCGCAGCATCAGTTGAAGTTTTGCGGGGCGTCGTCGCTGATGTAGGAGGCCTTGTTATCGCGCGACTCCCACACGTCGGCGCGGTAGCATTGCGGCACGGTATCGACTATCCAGCGCGCCAGGTTCTCAGCGGTGGGGTTGAAGTCGAGCTCCTCGTTGAGGTTGCGGTGGTCGATGCGGTTGTGGATAAGCTTTTTGATGAGCGTGAAGTCGCACACCATACCATTGGAATCGAGCTCCTTGGCGCGGCAGAACACCTGCACCATCCAGTTGTGGCCGTGCAGCGTCTCGCACTTGCTCTCGTAGTCGAGCATCAGCTGATGGCAGGCCGAAATTTCGAGCGTTTTTTTGACGTAGTACATGTTAAGTTATAAGTGTTAAGTGTTGAGTGTTGAGTGTCAAGTTTTGATTGGGGGAGGGTCCGAGACAGAGTCTCGGAGTACACCGACATGATAGTGTTACTTCCCAATTCCTAATTCCTAATTCCTAATTACTACTTCCCAATTCATAATTCCTAATTCCTAATTCCTAATTCTCATAAGTGGTGGGATCGTCAATGCCGGCGGCGCTCAGGGCCTCGCGGCGCTCGCGGCAGGTGCCGCACTTGCCGCAGTGCCTCGGGCCGCCCTTGTAGCACGAATAGGTGAGGCCGTAGTCCACGCCCAGCGCCTTGCCGTGGCGCGCGATGTCGGCCTTCGAGATATTGGTGTAAGGAGCATAGACCTCGACGTGCTCGTAGGTGCCCGCGCTCATTGCGCCCGACATGGCGTGGATGAAGGCTGGTTGGCAGTCGGGATAGATGGCGTGGTCGCCGGCGTGGTTGGCAATCATGACGCGGCGCAGACCGTTGCTCTCGGCCACGCCGGCGGCGATGGCGAGCATGATGCCGTTGCGGAAGGGCACCACGGTGCTCTTCATGTTTTCATCGTCGTAGTTACCTTCGGGGATGGCATCGGCGTCCTCGAGCAGGGCACTCTTGAAATACTGCTTCATGAAGTCAAGGCGGATGACGATGTGCTTGATGCCCAGCAGCTTGCACTGCTCCATGGCGCACAGGCGCTCGCGCCCGTTTTGCGTCGAGCCGTAGTCGAAGGTGATGGCGAGGGCTATTTCGTCCTTAAACTCATGGAGCATCGTGCACGAGTCCATGCCGCCCGACAGGATGATGGCCGCGTCGCGTTTCATAGGGCCTTGCGAGTTTCAAAGGACGACAACAGGCGTTGCCGCACCAGCTCCTGGTGCTCGGCATCGCCCCAGTTGACGAACGGCACGATGGAGATGCCGCCACGCGGATTGAACAGTCCGCGCACCTCGATATATTTGGGGTCCATCAACTTGATGAGGTCCTTCATGATGATGTTCACGCAGTCCTCATGGAAGTCGCCGTGGTTGCGGAAGCTGAACAGGTACAGTTTCAGACTCTTGCTCTCCACCATCTTCACCCGAGGGATGTAGCTGATGACGATGCGCCCGAAGTCGGGCTGGCCCGTCTTGGGGCATAGCGAGGTGAACTCGGGGCAGTCGAGCGTCACCACATAGTCGTGCTCGGGATGCTTATTATCGAAAGCCTCGAGCACGTCGGGCCGGTAGTCAAACTCGTAGGTCGTGCCCTGGTTGCCCAGCAGGGTCACCCCCGTCAATTCTTGGTCGTTGCGTGACATAATCTTCTCTTTTTCTCGTTTTGCGCCGCAAATTTACAAAATTAATTCCAACCGCTCAAAAAAACTTTGCGACGACGGCCCGCGCAACAAAGTGGCCCGAAAAATTTGCCATGAAAAATATAATCGCTACCTTTGCACCGCTTTTCACGAAAAGCCCATGCGCTTGTGGCGAAATTGGCAGACGCGCCAGACTTAGGATCTGGTGTCGAAAGACGTGTAGGTTCGAGTCCTATCAGGCGCACAAAAGAAACCTTGCTATTTGTTTGATATTCCACTAAATATCCAACTTTTAGCAAGGTTAATTTCAAAGAACTTTTACGATTTTTAGAGGAAATAAGTGGTCTCAAATGATTAAATTCTGCGTGCGATTAGTACAACGGTGGTTGCCAGAACCGTTTATATTTGCCATACTGCTCACCTTTGTGGCAGCGCTGGTGGCGATGCCGTTGTGTCACCAGACCCCTCTCGAAGTGGTTGAGCACTGGGGGGGCGGCGTATGGAAGTTGTTGGCGTTTGCCATGCAGATGGCTCTGGTTCTCGTGTGTGGGTCGACCTTGGCAGCGGCACCGGTTATCAAACGGGCCATCGACGCAATGGCCCGCGTGCCTAAGAGTGCCCCGGCCGCAATAGCTCTTGTGACTGTCGTGTCGGCATTGTCTTGCTGGCTCAACTGGGGCTTTGGCCTCATCGTTGGTGTCGTGTTCGCCAAGGCAATAGCGCGTCAGCGTAAGGATGTCGACTATCGGCTTCTTATCGCATCGGCTTACAGTGGCTTCGTGGTGTGGCATGCCGGCATTTCCGGCTCCATCCCCCTCACCATGGCCACTCCTGGCGAGGCGCTCTCGATGGCTACCAATGGCGCGCTGACCGACCCTGTGCCATTGGGACAAACCATCTTCGACTGGCACAATCTGGCGACCGTGCTGTTTGTGATAATCGGCATCACCATAGCCAACACCTTGATGCACCCCAAGAAAGGCGTCCTCACCATCGACCCCGCTCTCCTCAAGGACAATGATGATATCACGACCAATGTTTACTCCACGGCCAAGACGCCGGCACAGCGACTCGAGCACAGCAAATTACTCTCATGGCTTGTGGCGCTGATGCTTGTAGCCTATCTCGTAATCCATCTCGCCGTGCGCGGTGCCGGTTTAGACCTTGGCGGGGTAATCATGATATTCCTCGCGCTGGGACTCGTGCTGCATTCCACACCAATCAACTACGTGCGTGCATTCGGGAACGCGACCACAGGTGCCGCGGGAATCGTATTGCAGTTTCCCTTCTATGCCGGTATCATGGGCATCGTAACGGGCATCGGCGTCAGCGGCATCAGCTTAGGGGGCGTCATGGCCAATGCTTTCATCCAAATCAGCAATTCCGTCACCTATCCGTTGCTCACCTTCCTTTGTGCAGCAGTGCTCAACCTGTTTGTGCCAAGTGGCGGCGGTCACTGGGCCGTGCAAGCGCCGGTCATGTTCACCGCCGGTGCCAACCTGGGTGTGGACCCTGGCCTGACGGGAATGGCGATTGCATGGGGCGACGCATGGACCAACCTCATACAACCATTCTGGGCCCTCCCGGCTTTGGCTATAGCTCGCCTTGACGCGAAGGACATCATGGGCTACTGCCTCATCGACCTCCTCGTCACCGGCGTCATCATCTGCGCCGGCATGTTGCTTTGGGCAATGTAGAGGAGCGCTATTGTTTTATCGTTCTGATTACATGGCCCTCTTGGATAGCGGCATAAGTTGCCACGAGGCAAACGAGGGCGGCAGAATATTGTACATCTATCCATGACAAAGTGAGGGGCAGAGCGAACAGCAAAGCGCCCGTAAGTTTGTTTGTCATAGAATGGACGGCCACGAACTGTTTCCGCAGGATAAAGCCAGCGAGGATGTTTATGAGTTTGATTGCCGCTATGACGCCTATCCACAAATAAATCCAAAGGGGAATAGCAAGCACGGGGAGCAGTTTTATCAAGCAAACCACCACAAAGACGCAATCGGCCGCAGTGTCCAATTTCGCGCCCAATTCACTTGTTGAACCCGTTCGTCTGGCAATCCACCCATCAAGCACATCAGACGTTCCCGCTATGATATACCAAGTATAAAAAGCGGGAGAGAACGGAACGCACCACAACAAAATGATGCTGCAAACTATTCTAATGCAAGTGATGCAATTTGCCATATTGACTAACTGACGAGTTTGTCGCCCATTAAAACTCCATAACGCCGGATTGTACCTGCAATGTCTTCGTTAGGGAAATTTCCCTTCCACAAAGATATTAAAAATATCACTCGCGACAAAGTATTGACCGTCAATTTTGAGTCTGGGCTATGCTCACGTGGCAAAAAGTGGGATTTAGCAAAGTATAGGCATCGTTGTTACAAGGGATTGGGGATTTTTTTGTATATTTGCGCTTTATTTATTCATAAACTTATTTTTCGACTTCTATGAAACGCTTCTGTGCCATTCTTCTCGCAGTGCTTTCCATTGGTTCGGCTTTTGCTTGCACGTCGGTGATTGCGTCGGGCAAGGTCACCGCCGATGGCCGTCCGTTCATCTTCAAGAACCGCGACTCCAGCAACGGCATCGATAATTCGATGATAACACTGAAAGGCACAAAATATCGATATGTGGGCGTGGTTAATTACTCCACTTCATCCAGTCCACAAAGCATTTGGTACGGACACAACGAGGCGGGATTCGCGATACTCAATACCGTCTCCTACTACTTTAACAGCGCGACATCAAGCTCCAACACCAGTGCCGGCTCACTGATGAAGAAAGCCTTGGGCGAATGTGCCACGGTCGATGAGTTTGAGGCATTGCTGCACCAGACCCAGCAAGAAAGCATGTCGCTTGTGCTGAGCACGAACTTTGCCGTAATGGACTCGCTGGGCAATGTGGCCTATTTTGAAACGAGCAACAGGAGTTACACGAAGTTTGACGTGAACGACGAGACAGTCGCTCCCAATGGCTACTTGGTGCGCACCAACTATTCGTTCACCAGCCCTTATTACGAGACCACTAATCATGTGGGAGAACAGCGTTACAAGGCGGCCCACAAGTATATCGAGGACACCTTCGGCGGAGGCAAGATTGATGCCGTGAAACTGGTGCACGAGCTGCCACGTTACCTCTATCATGGCGACCGGGAGGTTAACCTGTGGGATGACATGCCCGAGAATTACAAGGACGTGCGCAACACCTACTTCAGCAACTTTATCCCGCGTTTCACCAGCACCTCGGCATCGCTCATGCAAGGCGTCAAGGAAAATGAGCCCGCCAAAACCACGGTCAGTTGGATTGCAATGGGATGGCCGTGTGGCTCTTTCACCGTGCCCATCGTCATTACCCCGTCGCTCGTTTTTCCCGATGTGGTGGAACGTGATGCGAGCACCCACAAGAGCGAAATGTGCACAGGTTCGGTGGAACTGAAGAACAAGGTTTTCAACATTTATTATGACGGAAGTCAAAAGACCGACAGCATAGACCTCTCGAAACTCATCAACAAGCAAGAGACGGGCATACTGCAGAAGGTGATGGCTGCCGACGAACTAGTGTGCGAGCAGGGCCTACAAATGCTTGATAATTTCAGGACAGGCACTGCGACCGACCAGGATGTAGCCGCCTACTATGAATGGGTCGATGAAAAGTGGCGTGAATTCTATGAGGACGTGATAACATGGGGCATCGACATCCCGGGCGACGTGAACGGAGACCGCGTGGTGAGCGGTGCCGACGTGACGGCACTCTACAATGTGCTCCTCCTCAACGCCGTGGCTAACGGCAATGCCGACGTGAACGGTGACGGCGTCGTCAGCGGCTCAGATGTGACCGCATTATACAATTTACTGCTACAGTAAATCAAGAACCACCGCCAGAACGTGGTCAGGCTAAATTGACCACCCTACGGTTATAAATGCGAATTTCACGAGTCATTAGTGCTCGTGAAATTCGCATTAAATTTCGCCTGCTTCAGCGGCTGTACTAGAACAGTCACATTTTGGCGAACAGGTCGTTATTTATTCTTTTGGGCGAAATCAAATCCGGCCTTGAAGGCGGCAATGTTGGTGTTGACGATAGCCTCGCCCTTGCTGGCAAACACGTTGGTGATGCCCTCGAGGAGTTGCTCGGGCTTGAGCATTTCGAGCACCGAAGCGGCCGCGCCAAGCAGCACCATGTTGGCGCTGCGCGGTGACTTCACTTCCTTGGCTATGGCGTCCACATCAATCATGATGACGTTGCCCAGCTTGCGCAGCTCCTCGTTCACCTTCTCCATCTCGGGATAGTTGGGAATGTTGACAAAGGGAGTGGTGTTGGTGATAACCCAGCCTTTGGGGTTGAGATACTGCACATAGCGCAGGGCCTCCATGGGCTCGAGCGAGATAATCAGGTCGCAGGCTCCGTGTGCGATGAGGTCGCTGCTGATGGGCTGGTCCGAGAGGCGCAAGTTGCTCTGCACGTCTCCTCCGCGCTGGCTCATGCCGTGCACTTCGGCTTGCTTGAGGTATATGCCCTCTTTGAGTGCTGCCCATCCGATGATAGTGGCAATGGAGAGGATTCCTTGTCCGCCCACCCCGCATAATATGATGTCTTGTTTCATAATTTCGTAATTTTTAGAAAGTTAATCATTTCTTGGCTTTGAGGTGGCGTTTTGCCGTCTGGATACATTCGCGGCGTGCGATAATCACCGATACGCCCTTGTAGTTGAGCTCCTCGTCGATGACCTTTTCCATCTCGTCATAGTTCTTGGGCAGCGGAACAATCACCCTCACGTGGTCGGGGTCAACGCCCACGCCACGGCAGATGCTCTCGAGGCGTCCGGTACCGGCCGAGTCCTGCCCGCCGGTCATGCCGGTCGTGAGGTTGTCACTGATGCACAGGGTGATGTTGGCCTTCTCGTTCACGGCATCGAGCAGGCCTGTCATGCCGCTGTGGGTGAACGTGGAATCGCCGATGACGGCCACGGCGGGATGCACGCCGGCATTGGCGGCACCGATGGCCATGGTGAGCGACGCGCCCATCTCGACGCAGGTCTGGAAAGCGTGGAACGGGGCGAGCCACCCGAGCGTGTAGCAACCGATGTCGGCAAAGACGCGGGCCGTGTCGTAGTTCTTGACCACCTTGTTGAGGGCGGTGTAGAAGTCGCGGTGTCCGCAACCCTGGCACAAGGCCGGCGGGCGCGGCACAGTGACCTGCGAAGCGGCATGGGTTTCAAGGGGCTCGATGCCCAGCGCGGCGCGCAGGCAATCGGGGCTGAGCTCGCCGGTGCGGGGCAGCGTGCCGTCGAGTCGTCCCTTGATTTCCACCGGGGTGTCGAGCACACCGCGCAGTATGCGCTCCACCAGCGGCTGACCTTCTTCCACCACCATGATGCTCTTGCACTCCTGTGCCAAGCGGCGCACCATGTTCTTGGGCAGCGGATATTGGGTAAGTTTGAGCACTGGGAAGGGGCAGCCCTCGGGATAGTTCTCCATGAGGTAGTTGTAGGCGATGCCGCAGGTGATGATGCCCATCGAGTGGTCGGCGCCGTCGATATATACGTTCCGTCCCATGTCGCAGGCGTCCTGCTCAAAGGCGAGAACGTCTTTCACGAGCTGGTCGTTGCGCATTTTTGCGTTCACGGGCAACAACACCCACTGACGCGGATTCTCGGGGAAATGAATCTCGTTTTGCTCGCGGGGCTCATCGGTGGTGACGATGGCGCGAGAGTGGGCCATGCGCGTGGTGAGGCGCATCAGCACCGGAATGCGATTCTTTTCGCTGTAGTCAAAGGCCAGGTGCACCATGTCGTAAGACTCCTGCTGCGATGACGGCTCGAAACACGGCATCATGGCGAAGTCGGCATAGAAGCGCGAATCCTGCTCGTTCTGCGACGAGTGCATCGACGGGTCGTCGCAAGCCACAATCACCAAGCCGCCGTTGGCGCCCGTCATGGCGCTGTTGACGAAGGCGTCGGCACACACGTTCATTCCCACGTGCTTCATGCACACCATGGCACGCTTGCCGGCATAGCTCATGCCTATAGCCTGCTCCATAGCGGTTTTCTCGTTGGCACTCCACATCGAGTGCACGCCGCGTTCGCGAGCGAACGCGTTCTTCTGGATGAATTCTGTAATCTCGGTCGATGGGGTGCCCGGATAGGCGAACACGCCGCTGAGTCCAGCGTGCAGAGCGCCCAAGGCCAACGCCTCATCGCCAAGTAGCAAATGTTTAGTTCTCATTCGGTAAAAAATAGAGTTAGTTATTTAGGTTATGCGTATTATTTATCAATTAGTTAGCAGCCAGTCGTCAGGCGACAGGCCCCAAAAATTTGCTCTAAGTTACGGCTTTTTCCCGACCCGACAAAATAATCCCACAACATTTTGCTTTATCCCGAATCGGTCATTAGAAATTATGCCAAAATAAAGCCGTTATGGCATAATTAGGGAAAGAAAAATACATGATACCGGTCTAATGACCGATTTGGGTTTATCACCCCAATTCGACTATTCACCCATGAGGCTTGACTTGCAAGGCCATACACCCCAAAAACGCAAAGAGCACAAAGCGGCAGTTTGTTGCCTGGCTTTGTGCTCTTTGAGCTATTGTATTATTCCTAATTTCTCATTCCTAATTCCTAATTGAGGAGTAGGTTGTAGAGGGCGGTCACGTCGGCACCGCTCACCACGCCGTCGCCATTCACGTCGGGATTACCGGCCACCGCACGGCCATCGAGCAGGTAATTGTAGAGGGCAGTCACGTCGGCGCCGCTGACGATGCCGTCGCCGTTCACATCACCGGGGACGGTGACGGGCAGCGACATCGTGTAGGCGGCCATTCCGTTGCCGCATGCCATCACAAAGAGGCGTAACTCGTTGTCCTTCTTGCCGGGGACGAGCGCACAGGGCGCGCTCATCGTGGTGCTGTTCACCATACCGAGGCCCTGTTTGGGGAATATCCATTGTGTGGTGTAGCCCACATAGTCGGTATCGTCAGGATTAGCCACGAGAATGAACTGGTATCCGGCGGGCGACAGGTGGTCACCGTAGGCGTAGAGCATATAGTTCACGCCTTCAAACTCGATGGCAGCGCAACCATTGGCCTGGTGACCGATGGGAGCGATGTCGGGGTTGGTGGCGAAACTGCCCGTCATGGCGCCGGTGGCAAGGCTGTAGCGCGCCATCTTGGTACCGCTGGCATTGACATAGACCTCGCCATTGCCAATGGGAAGGATGCGCGGCGCCGTCTCAAAGCTGGCACTGTTCGAGGGATAAAACTCGCTCACGGTGGTTACCTTAGTTTCGTTCAGATTACCATTCTTGAACACCCATTGCACGATATTGTTGCTGCGCGACTCGGCCGCAAAGAGGGTGAAGTTGCCGGTATCCACATCGCCCAGGATGTTACAATGGTCGATGCGCTTGACGCCGTCGCAATATATCTCATAGTCCGAGATTACCGTAACCTCTTCGGTATCGGGATCGACCTTGCACAGCAAGATGGGATAGTTGCCCACATTAAGCACCAAGTTGGTGATGAGCAAGTGGCCGGCCTCGTCGAAGAAGATGTCGTTGCAGGGGAAGTAGCTAGCCTTCACCTCGTCGCCCAGCTCGATGTCCTTGACCCATTCGCCGGTGCGTGCGCTATAGACACTAATGTAGCAGTCGGCATCGCTGCTGTTCTTTTCACGGCCCGTCACAAAGACATAGTCTTGGTTGGCAGCCATCGAGCGGTTATAGGTGCCCGACGACTCGTAGTGCATATTGTCATATTCGCTCTTGACCGAGCGCACCCAGTCGTTGGTGAACTTAACGCCGTCGATAGGCTCGTAGGTGGCGTTGTCGATGTCCTTTTTCACCACATAGCCCGGCTCGGTGGCACCCGTGCCGATGGCGGTTACAGTGAACGTGCGCACTGCGCTCAGACTCTCGTCGCAACCCTCGGCGCTCGTGGCCACGCGCCAGTAGAAGGTGCCGAGGCCCAAATAGGCTACGATGCCGTCAAGTTGCATGGCCTCGCCGTTATCAACCATGTTGTTATTGGTGATGAGGGTACCGAATTCGGGGTCTTTCGAGAGCTCGAGGCGGTAATTGGTAATGCCTTCACCCTTCTCGACGAGGAAGAGAAAGTTATCTTCAATTTCGGCACCATTCTCGGGGCTGATAAGGTTAGCCACCGGCGCAAAGTCGCGCTGCGGCGTGACGAACTCCCCCACCTGCGTGCTCACCTTGTCGAGACGCGAGGGCTGCGTGGTGATGACGCGCCAATAGTAGGTGGTAGCACTTTTTAGCGATGACAGGTCAATAGTGGGTGTGTTGGTAGTTATCCCACTTTGGTTGATGACAAAGGACGAAAAATCCTGGGTTTCGCTCACTTGGAGGCGAAACGTGGCGTCCTGCGCCTCTTGCCAGGAAAATTCTTGTTGCCACTCGACTGTGGCGCTGTTAATGGGTGAATAAAGTTCTACGTCATCGGCATCATCGACAGGAATGCCATAATAGGCCGGAGCATATTCGTTGCCATAGCCGTCGAGCACGCACACCACATACCAGCAGCCGCTCGCCTTGGCAGCTGGCATCGTGTAGGAAGGATTGTAGGTGAAGCCCAGCAGGTATTCGGCCTTGAAACCGTCGTTCTCGGTACTGGCCTCCTGAGGCGACACGTTGGAGGGGATGGCATAGACGGTGTACTTGATGAGGCTGCCGTCCACGCGGTCCCACGTGAGGGTGGAACCGTCGTAAGCGAGGCCCGAGGGCGCACCGTAGCTGGGTCCCTGTCGCCAGGTCATGGCGGGGGGCAGCGCTTTATACGGCACGAGGTTCTGCACCATATAGTTGCCGAGTCCCGACATGGAAGGCCCGTTGATATACTTCGACGAATAGAAGTTGAAGCCGGGCGCGCCGTCCTGGTTATACTGGCGGGTGAGCCTCACCTGGGTGAGGATTTCGTTCCAACTGGTAGTGTTATTGCCTTCGCCCTGGTTAGCCATGAAGTATATATTGTGGCTCGCGAAGTAGTGACGATTGAAGTGCGGACCGATATAGCTCCACCACTGGGTGAGGGGACCGAACGGGTTGGTCGAGTGGGTCGTCTTCCAGTAGAGCTGCGGAGAGATGTAGTCGATGGTTCCCTCCTCGAGCCATGCCAGCGGGTCGCTGTAGAGGCTACTATACTGCCAGTCGCTGCCCGTGGGGCATGGGTCCACGTTGTGCTTCGAAGCGCTGGTGGCGGCTGTGCCGGCGACACCGGCGGGGCCGATACCGAATCGCATCTGCGGCCTTAACTCGGTGACGATGTTCATCACATCGCTCACCATGAGGTTCACTTGAGCGCGGCGCCAGTTGGCGAACGTCATCGAACTGCCCGAATTCTTCCAAATCTGATAGTCGGGATAATCACTGGTGGCGGGCGTGCCGCTCACATAAAAGTAGTCGTCGAAGATGATACCGTCAATCTCGTAGTGCTCGATGATGTCACGGCACACGTTCACCAGACGCTCACGCGAGCGAGGGTCGCCAGGGTTGAAAATTGTCGTGCCATTGTAGGTCATCAGCACACCACTATTCTTGACGGCCTCGTCCTGCGGCGTGTTCCAATTACTCAGGTTGCCGTTAGCAAAGCGGTAGGGGTTAATCCACGCGTGGCACTCCATGCCGCGCTTGTGGCACTCCTCGACGCAGAAAGCGAGGGGGTCCCATCCGGGATTCTTGCCGCGTGTGCCCGTCAAGTAGCTGGACCAGGGCTCGTAGCTCGATTGGTAGAAAGCGTCGGCCATGGGGCGCACCTGGAAGAACACCATGTTGATGTTGGTGGCGGCAAAGCCGTCGAGGTATTCGAGCATCGATGCCTTTTGGTTCGCGACCGTCGAAGCGTCGGTGCCGCGTTGCTGCGGCCAGTCAATGTTGGCCATCGTGGTGAACCACACCCCGCGAAATTCGCGTTTGAGGTTGTTTTGGGCCCGCGACGGCAGCGCGCAAGCCAACGCCAGCGCGAGCATAGCCATGAAAATCGTTTTTCTCATAAGTTTTCAGTATCTATTAGTTGTTTAATTAGTTTATTTCACGCAACGGGCTACGCCTCGCAAGACACGAAGCTGCTTAATCGGCAAAGTTAATGCAAACTGAGCGCAAAAGCAAAAAAAATTTTGATTTGTTAAGAAAAAGATGGATTTTTTTAGGAAAATGCGCCGATTGCCATGCACAAAAAACTCAAATGAGGCTTCATTTCAAAAAATATGTGTTATTTTGCACGCTTTTTTAGGTGGGTACCCACCTTAAACGACTATAATTATGTATAAGATAAATCGTAAGAACAAATGGTGGCGGGAGATTTTCGCCTATTTCCTGCTCATCTCGGGAAGTGCACTTTTTGCTGTGGGCGACGTGATGTTTGTCAACCCTTATCTAATGGCTCCTGGCGGCACCTACGGTCTCAGTAACGTGCTCAACACACTGTGGCCATGGAAGATTTCGTTTTATGCCATTTGCATGGACGTACCCCTGCTGTTAATAGGCACGTGGATTTTGGGGCCCAAGTTCGGTGTAAAAACCATCATCTCCACGGCGCTGATTTTCGTTTTCACCTTTGTGCTCGAGAGTCTATGGGGATATGACCCGGTCATCTTCGACGGCACCATCGCCACAGCCCAGGGCGAAGGGATGCTGGCAATCCCTAACGGTGGCGGCTGGTTCCGTCCCGATTATTTCCTGAACACGGTAGTGGCCGGTATCATTTATGGCGTGGCCATCGGACTCATCTTCCGCTCGGGCGCCACGAGCGGCGGCTCCGACATCATCTCGATGATTCTGCACAAGTACACCCACGTCTCGCTGGGTACGCTTGTGATGATTGTCGATGGCATCATCACGCTGAGCACCCTTGTGGCGTTTGGTGACATCAGACTGCCCATCTATTCGGCCATTGTCATCTTCATTGAGGGCAAAATTATTGACCTGGTTGTCGACGGCATCAAGAGCGACAAAACCATGATGATTATCACCGACAACCCCGAGCCTATTCGCGACTATATCATCAACCAGTTGCACCGCAGCGGCACCTGCCTTACCGGTGAAGGTCTCTACAAAGGGCGTGAGCGCAAGATGATTTATGTCACTCTCGACCGCTCAGGCATGGTGAGACTGCGCGAAGCTATGCACGAACTCGACCCCAAGGCCTTCGTCAACATCATGGAAAGCGCCGAGGTTCTGGGCAAAGGCTTCCACAGGCTCCCAGGCCAGTAACCACCTATTCTTTAGGCATTGCGGCGAGGCCCGCGGGGGTCATCAGACCCTGCGCTATCATCTTTAGGCAACGCTGCTTGTTGAGTTCGGTCCAATGGCTGTTTTTTCGGCGCGGTGTCAACCGTTGCGCGTGCCGCCCGTCGGACATTTTCTTGATGGTGGAATCAATCCAGCCGAAACACAACGCGACTTCCACCACATCAACGTAAGGGACGGCATCGCTGCGAGGAGCTTTGCAACGGTTTGCCGTAACCCAACATTCGGTGGCCGTGGCGTGGTTTTTCACAAACCAGCCATATAGCTGCTCCTTCGTGGCGACTTCAACAAGATTGGTGATTTCCATGCCTGCACTGTAGCTACCGCTTTTTGCGGATAACATACGGCACTAACCACACCAGCGCCGTAACAGCAATGATAATAACCCATTCCTCCCAGCCGAGCGGCTCCACATTGAAGAAGGCTCCACCACAGGTGACGATAGCTAATTGCCCCACGAGAATGACGGCGGCAATGAACAGGAATCCTCGACAGGCCATGAGTGGTAAGCGCTGCCCACCGAACGCCTTGGCATTAAACATGTTCCAAAATTGCAACATCACGAAGGTTGTGAAGAACAAGCTAAGCTCATGGGAATTAATGCCCTGATAGCTATGGGTCATATTGGACAATTTTATATCTATCAGGTTGTGCAAATCACTGTGGTCGAGCAGGAAGAAGAAACCAATGAGTATAACGGAGAACAGCAAGCCCACGCCGAGGATTTGCCTCCACATGGAACGCGTGATGATAAACGCCGTGCGCGAGCGGGGCTTGTCATTCATCACCTCGCGCGTGGGAGGCAAAGTGGCGAAAGCCATCGCCGCAAAGGTATCCATGATAAGGTTCACCCACAGCATCTGCGTCACCGTGAGCGGCGTTTCCTTGCCCAAGAAAGCACCCACGAGTACCACGAGGCACGCGGCCACGTTGACAGTAAGCTGGAACAGGATAAAACGCTGAATGTTCTTATACAGCGAACGGCCCCACATCACGGCGCGACCAATGCTGGCGAACGAGTTATCGACGATGGTGATGTCGCTCGCCTCCTTGGCTACGGCGGTGCCGTCACCCATTGAGAGGCCCACATGGGCTGCATTGAGGGCCGGCGCATCGTTAGTGCCGTCGCCAGTGACCGCCACTACCTCTCCATTGGCTATCAAAGCCCTCACAATACGGCGCTTGTCGCTGGGCCGTGCACGTGACACGATTTTCAGGTTCTTGACCCGTTCTTGCAGTTCCTCATCGCTCATGGCGGCCACCTGCTGGCCGGTGAGGTGATTTTCTTCGTTGTCATCGTCGCGCCAAATGCCCACCTGGCGGCCCACCTCCATGGCGGTGCCCTCGTTATCGCCCGTGATGACAATTACCTTGATGCCCGCCAGGCGGCAACGCTGCACGGCGTCGGGCACTTCAGCACGCACGGGGTCGGCGATGGCAACGAGTCCCATGAAGCGCAGCCTGTCGGCCTGCAGCTCTCCCTTGGCGATTACTTGCTCGCCCTCTCCCACTTCTTGGCAAGCGAAAGCGAGGGTGCGCATCGCTTGGTGCTGATATTGTTTGAGTTGCAGTTGCACCTCGTCGCGCGGCACGTCGCCATCTATCGTGGCGCAACGCTCAAGCAACAGTTCGGGGGCTCCCTTGACAAAGAGGCGTTTCACGCCATCGGGACACACGGCCACGACAGCCATATACTTACGCTCGGTGCTGAACGGAATTTCGGCCACCACCTCGCACGAAGTTTTCACTTGGCGGTAGTCCACGCCCTGCCCGTCGAGCCACAACAGCAAAGCGCCCTCGGTGGGGTTGCCGATTACCGTGGGAGACTTTCCCGGCTCGTAATGTAGGTGTGCAGTGGAATTGACGGCGATGCCTTGCGCCACAAGCTGTCCCTCGACCGCGTCGAGCAAACTCGTCGCCTCGGGCATGCTATAGAAATTGGCGTGTGCCACACGCATCTCATTTTGCGTGAGTGTCCCAGTCTTGTCGGTACAAATCACCGTGGTGGCTCCCATCGTTTCACAGGCATGAATTTTGCGCACCAAGTTGTTGGTCTTGAGCATACGCCGCATCGAGTAGGCAAGGCTCATCGTCACCGCCATGGGAAGTCCTTCGGGGACGGCCACGACGATGAGCGTGACGGCAATCATGACAGTCTCGAGGATATAGGTAATGAAGTCGGCCCACACAAAGTCGCCCGAAAGGAGGTAAGACAAAATGCGTCCCACCACCACAAGGGCGGCAATCACATAGCTGCACACACTGATAAGGCGGCCCAAGCCATCGAGTTGCTCCGAGAGCGGCGTCTTGACGCTATCGTCGATTTGTGTCTCCTCATAGACTTTGCCGTTCTCGGTGGCGTCTCCCACCGCCGTCACGCGGAACACACCGTGCCCCTCCATCACCTTGGTGCCGCGCAGCACCTGGTTGCTGGGGTAAGTGGCCTCGGGGTCGAAAAGTTCTTCCTTTATGGTCTTCGAGCACATGGGCTCGCCGGTGAGCGATGACTCATCAACAGTAAGCGACACAGCCTTGAGCAAGATGCCGTCGGCAGGAATCTCCTGCCCCGTCTCAAGTATAACAATATCGTCCACCACCACATCGCGGCGCTCGATGACCACGACGTTGCCGTTGCGCACGGCATGCACTTTCTCCTCATCGTTGACCTTGTTGAGAAGCACAAATTCCTTATCGGCCTTGAGCTCGAAAATGAAGGCGATGCCCGTGGCCAGCAAGATGGCCAGCAGGATGCCTACCGGCTCAAAGAAGACGTGGGCACCACGTTGCGTGAGGCCCATCCAGCCATTGTATTCGGCCAGCGAGATGAGCACCGAGAGCGCGGCGGCTATCTCTAATATAAAAATAAGGTGATCGCCATCGTGCCATCCCTTGATATGGTGGCCCAACGGACCGGTCAGTTTCTCGAAAAAGCGCTTCCACGCGCTCTCGCGCTTGCGTGGCGTGAACACGTTTGCACCATGGCGGGCGCGGCTCAGTGCCACCTCGTCGTCGGTAAGTCCTCTATATGGAAGTCGCGACATCTCTATTACATTGCCTCACGTCACTGGAACTTATAGACAATGGTTCCCACCCCCTCGGTGGTCTTATCCTTGGGGACACTGAACTGTGAGGCCAAAGCTTTGTTGAGACAGTCTTGTCGCTGCGAGGCGTTCTTGATGGTACCTCCGGCAATTTCGGCACTATGCACCTTGCCATCGGCCTTGACGCGCACACGCACAATTACCGTACCCGACTCGGGGCCATGCGGCCTGGGGAAATTCTTGGGACCATAGCCTGCGAGGCCGCTGCCCACACTTCCCACACCGGTTTTATTTCCCGTGTCGGCATTACCGTCCTTCGAGCCTTGCTTGCCGCTACCGCTACCCTGCTGTCCGAATTTTCCCTTTGCGGGGTCGGGTGCCGGTTGTCCCTTGTCGGTTTTGTTGTTGTTCTTGTTGTTAT
>JAGCUP010000124.1 GCA_017962765.1 Muribaculaceae bacterium
CAGGTTGTAGGTGCAACCAAGAGCTGCGGCCACATCTACGGTTTGAGTGCCGTTCTTGAGGTCGTCGGTCTGTTTCTCCTCAAAGCTCTCGGGAAGCGAGGTACCCTTCACCTTATACTCAGAGGTACACTTGCTGTACACGTTGAAGCCCACTTGAGGACCGAAGTCGATGCTGAAGCTCGAGGTGGGATAGAACTTGAGCATGACGGGCACGTTCACATAGTTCGTGTTGTACTTCTCGGAAACTTCACAATCAACCATGCCTAATCCCCATTCGGATAAATCCAATTTCATGTCGACACTCTGCTTGCCGCCCTGTGCAGCAAACACGACTTCGGGAGCGATGGCGAACTTGTCGTTCACTTTATACTCCATGAACAGACCAGCCTGATAGTTGGGCTGCATGCCATGCTCGCAGTCCTTGCCCCAGAAGTGGGTCAGGTCAAAACCAACCTTTGCACCGAAGGTCACCGGCTTGATGTTGTCCTGAGCCGTGGCGATGCCAGCGGTCATAGCTACTAAAACTAATGCTAAAGCAATTTTCTTCATTGTTGTAAATGTTTTAAAATTAAACATATAAAAAACTCAAAATTTCATTTATAACGTGAAATTTGACGCAAAAGTATATATAAAGTTTAAATTGACCATAATAAAATGGCAAAAAAGAACACTTACTCATGCAAACGGAATACTAAAAGCCCGTTTTTTCCCCATTTTTAAAGGAAAACACAACTGACGTGGTGAAAAAATGCTTGATTAAACCTTTGTGAGGTTTTTGCGGTCTAAACGTTAAAATTAACTCAAAATGTGAAATTGATGAAGACTTGGTATAAAAACACTTTTAGGGCAGCGATAGCCCTGGCGGCCTTCGCGGTGATGGCCTCGATGATGCCGGCGCACGCTGCCGTCGATCTTAACAATGAGCGCCTCAACTATGAGGTGGTGTACCAGTGGGGGCCCATTTGGAAACATGCGGCCAATGCGACGCTTAGCATCAAGCGGAGCGGCGACGGTTACAATGCGATGCTCGTGGGGCAGACGCGTTCGTGGGCCGACAAGGTATATCCGGTGCGCGACACGCTCAAGTGCAGTCTCAATAGCACTTTGCACCCCGTTAAGTATGAGAAGATTACGCACGAAAAGAACTATTATGCGCGCGACGTGGTCGAGTTCAGTTACAATGGGGCGGCCACCACGGGTAAGTGCACGCGCATCCGTCCGGGCAAGGAAACGGTACATATCACGCTCCACTCGAGTGACAACGCTTACGATATGCTCAGCGTTTTCTACATGTTGCGCCGCATGAAATTCGACAGCATGGTCAAGAACGCCTACTACAAGACCACCATCTTTTCGGGCAAGAAAAAAGAGTCGCTTGCCATTAAATACTTGGGTACTACACAAGTGAAGATGCGCAACGGTACCAAGCGAGACGCCATTCGTGTTCAGTTCACATTCACCACTGAGAATGGTAAACACTCGAGCGATGGCATTGATGCCTACCTCTCGACCGACGCACAACACATCCCCCTCGTGCTCGTCGGCAAGCTCCCTGTGGGCGAGGTGAAAGTCTATTATAAGGGCTAACATGCCCAGATAGCAGGAATAACTGGGGGACTGAGAACGTGTTGACTTCTCAGTCCCCCAGTCTTTTCAGCTACTCGAAGACATAATCGAGGAAGTCGTGGACGGGCTTGAGTGGGCGCAGGTCGTCGTTGACGCGTTGCACCCAGTCGTCGCAGTCAAAGTAGTCGTCGGCGAGTTTCTTGACAAAGATGTAACTCTTGAAGCGCAGATATTGTGCCATGGGATGGTCTTTGGGATAGCCCTTGGGCACTGTCTTGAGGGCCTCGCTCTCGTCAAGGCTGTAACGCGATGTGAGCGCCGGGTCGGCCATGAGACGCAGCCATTCTTCGGGCTCGGCATCGATGAGGCTGCGGATGGCGGCCAGCTTGTCCTTTTCGGGCCACCATACACCGCCGCACAGCATTGATTCGCCCGGCTCGAGATGGATGTAGTAGCCGCTTGAGACACACTTGCGACCACCGGCCCCAATCACGCCGCTGAAATAGGTCTTGTAAGGGCGCTTGTCGGGCGAGAAGCGTATGTCGCGGTAGATGCGGTATACTGCCTGCTTCACTCCCAGGCCGCGTGCCTTGTCGTCCCATTGTGCTACGAGCGCGATGAGGCGCTCCATGTCGCGTTCCCAGGCGGCACGCAGTATGTCGTATTGTTCCTTGCGGGCTTTGAACCAAGGTCGGTCGTTGTTAGCTGCCAATTGCTGCAAGAACCCGAAAATTTCTCGTATGTTACTCTCGCTTTTCATTATTATTATATGGGAAATTTTTCCACAAAAGTAGTAAAAAAATGGCGTGCGCGCGAATTATACCGAGAAAACTTTTGGCGTTTCTAAAGTTTTGTCTAACTTTGTCCCACTTTTCTGAGACTATTTATATGGAAAAAGAACAGATTATTTCACGGGTCGAGATCATACTATCGCGTATTGGACCGCAATCCATGACTATGGACTATGTGGCACGTGAATGTGGCATCTCGAAGCGTACCCTCTATGAGCTATTCCCCGATAAGCGCACGCTCATCAGTGAGGCGGTGCGCTATAGCCACGACGTTCACAAACGTGAGATAGAGGAAATTTTTGCCGAGGCGACCAATAAATTTGAAGCTCTCATGAAGGTGTACCTGAACGTGCGCCGCCATATTCAACGCACCTCGATGGTGTTCCTCGACGACATCAAGCGCCTTTATCCCGACATTTTTGACCAGTATCGCAAGAATCAGGCCGACCATGTGCAAGGATTTGCCAACGTAATCAAGAAAGCGCAGGACGAGGGACTTGTGCTCACTAATCTCAATGCTGAGGTGGCCGCAATGGTTTTCTTCATCACAATGCACAATCTCAACCAGCGCGAGGAGTTCACGAGTCTCTCGGTTGGTAAGGTGGAGCTCTTCGATGGGGCGTTCCTCAACTTCCTGCGTGGCATTGCCACCATCGATGGCATCAAGTATATTGACGAGTTCCTGTCGCACCACAATTCATTAAGCATCAACAATAATTAAAATAATACGATGACTATTAAAAAACTATCAGCAGCACTTTTGCTGCTCGCGTTGAGCGCAATCACCGCTACGGCACAGCAGGCCGAGCCTTTGAGGCTCACCCTCGACGAGTGCCTGCGCATCGCCCTCAACGAGAACCCCACCATCAAGGTGGCACAGATGGAAATCGAGCGCGTGGATTATTCGCGTCGCGAGGTGTTGGGACAATTGCTGCCCGAAATCAGTTTCAGCGCCCAGTATTCGCGCTCATTGGCTATCCAGACGGTTTATATGGGTGACCAGTCGTTCAAGATGGGTCGCGATAACAGCTACACCACGGGCTTCAACGCCACCATTCCCCTGGTGGTGCCCCAGCTGTGGAAATCGCTCAAGTTGAGTGACAACCAGATATTGCAAAACGTGGAAGCGGCGCGCGCCTCACGCCTGTCGCTCGTCAACCAGGTGAAAAACGCCTATTACGCCCTGTTGCTGGCGCAAGACAGCAAAAAGGTGATTGAGGAGAACCACAAAACGGCGCAGTTCAACGCCACCGTGTTCCAAAAGAAATATGAGCTTGGCATCGCCAGCGAATATGACGTGCTCCGTGCCAATGTGGCCGTCACCAACCTGGAGCCCTCAATTATCGAAGCCGAGAACAGCATCACGCAGCTTAAACTGCAACTCAAGGTGCTCATGGGCATGGACGTCGCCATCGACATTGAGCCTGAGCAAACCCTTGACGCTTTCAAGAGCCAGATGTATAACCATAGCGCGGCCATGGGCGCCTCGCTCATCGACAATACCAGCCTCAAGCAACTCGACTTGAAGACCGATTACCTTAACAAGGCGCTTGAGGCACAGAAGGCTGCTTGGTGGCCCACGCTCGTGGGAGGTGTCAACTATATGTGGAACTCTACCAGCATGGGCAGCCCCTTCAAAAATTTCAAGTGGAATCCTTATTCCACGGCGAGCCTCTCGCTTTCCATCCCGCTGTTCACCGGCGGACAACGCCTCAACAAGCAGCGTCAGGCCGAAATCGCCGTGCGCGAGATGCGGTGGCAGCGTGAGAACCTGGAGCGCTCGCTCCAGTCGCAGGTGATAGCCCCGGTCGACCACATAAACAAAAGCCTCAAGCAGGTTGAAAGCAATGCCGCTGGCGTCGCCCAAGCCGTTAAGGCCAACGACATTATGCAGCAGAGCTTCAAAATAGGGTCGGGAACTTTCATCCAGTTACTCGACACGCAGGATGCCCTCATGGCAGCGCGCCTCACCTACTATCAGGCCATTTACAACTACCTGGTGGCCGATAGCGACCTGGAGCTGTTGCTAGGCAACGCTCCGCTGGCCAACTATACGTCGCCTGACGAGGTGCCGGCTCCCACCACCATCCACACGGTGAAAACCTTGTTTGATTTCAAGAGTAAGTAATTCGTTTGGTTAACAAGTTGAAATTTAACACTTAACAATATAGCTATGTTGAAACAATTTAAGACATTCCTTTCGCTTATGCTCATTGCCACACTCGCCGTAGCTTGCACGGGCAAGGGCAATGACAAGAAAGAGACCAAAGAAGAGCTGCCCTTGGTCGAGGTGCAGTCCGTCTATGCCGAGAATGTGGCGCAAACCAGCGAGTACACCGCCACCGTCGAGGCCTTCAAGACCAACAACATTATGTCGTCGACAGGTAACCGCATCAAGCGGCTCCTCGTCGATGTGGGTAGCCACGTCCGCGCCGGTCAGGCAGTCGTCATCCTCGACGACGTGAGCATTGACCAGCAGCGCATCACCATCGCCAACCTCAAGCGTGAGCTCGAGCGCGCTAAGGAGCTTGTCAAGATTGGCGGCGGCACGCAACAGGCCGTCGACCAGCTCCAGGCACAGTACGACGCTGCTGTGCGCGCCTTGCGCAATCTCGAGGAGAACACGGTGCTCACTTCGCCCATTAGCGGTGTCGTCACCGTAAAGAACTTCGATAGCGGCGACCTTCCCGCTGGACAGCCCATCCTCGTCATCGAGCAGCAACAGCCCCTCAAAGTGGTGGTGAATGTGAACGAGAGCGACTATCCCCACTTGAGTGAGGGTATGCCGGTCGAGGTTCGTTTCGACACCTATGAGGGCGAAAGCTTCACGGGCGTGGTGCATAACATCCACCCCACGATTAGCCCGGCGACGCGCACCTTTGAGGTGGAAGTCACCATTAATAACCAGCAGAACAAGATTCGCACCGGCATGTTCGCTCGCGTTTTCTTCAACTTTGGGCAGAGCCACAGCATCGTCGTTCCCGACCGCGCCATTATCAAGCAAGTGGGCTCGGGCGTGCGTTATGTGTATGTGCTGCAGAACGACAATACCGTTAAGTTCACCCAAGTGGAGCTGGGCCGTCGCATCGGCGACCGCTACGAAATCAAGTCGGGCCTCTCGAGTGGCGACCGAGTGGTCACTGCCGGGTATTCACGCTTGAGCGATGGCGCCAAAGTGCAGATTAAAGGCCAGCAACAGCAACAACAGCAGTCGCAACAATAAGAAAAACCATTTACTCCAACTCGTAAAAACCTCAATATGAGTTTATATTCCAGTTCAGTAAAACGGCCGGTCACCACCATTCTTATCTTTGTGGCAGTGGTCATCCTGGGACTTTTCTCGTTGGGAAAACTACCCATTGACCTCTATCCCGACATTGATACAAACACCATCATGGTGATGACGACCTACCAGGGCGCGAGTGCCGAGGACATTGAGCAGAACCTCACGCGACCGCTCGAGAACACGCTAAATAGTGTGGAGCACCTCAAGCACATTACGTCGAATTCGCGTGAGAACATCTCCATCATTACGCTCGAATTTGAATATGGCTACGACATAGACGTGCTTACAAACAACGTGCGCGACAAGCTCGACATGGTGTCGAGCTTCTTGCCCGACGATAGTCAGACGCCTATCATCTTCAAGTTCTCGACCGACATGATTCCCATCGCGCTCATTTCGGCTGCAGCCAATGAGAGCCTGCCGGGTCTCTATAAAATCCTCGACGAGAATGTTGCCAATCCGCTGGCGCGCGTCGATGGCGTGGGCTCGGTCTCGATTGCAGGTGCGCCTAAACGCGAAATCCACATCTATGTCGACCCCATCAAGCTTGAGGCCTATAATGTGAGCGTCGAGACCATCGCCGCGCTTGTAGGTGCCGAGAACCGTAACACTCCCGGCGGTACATTCGACATCGGTAGCGAGACTTACTCACTGCGTGTACAAGGTGAGTTCTCCGACCCGCAGCAGCTTGCAGGCATCGTCGTGGGCTCGAATAATGGCGCTGTCGTCCACTTGAGCGACGTGGCGCGCATCGACGATTCGTTGCAGGAGCGTGCGCAGGAGACCTACACCAACGGTTCGAAGGGTGCCATGATTATTATTCAGAAGCAGAGTGGTGCCAATTCGGTTGAAATCTCGAACCAGGTAGGCAAGGTGCTTCCCAATATCCAGAAAAACCTGCCTGCCGACGTGAAGCTCGACTATATCGTCGATACGAGCGACAACATCCGCAACACTATCGCCTCATTGGCCGAGACGGTGATGTATGCTTTGATTTTCGTCGTGATAGTCGTATTCTTCTTCCTCGGTCGTTGGCGTGCCACGATTATTATCGTGCTCACCATCCCCATCTCGTTGATTGCCTCGTTTATTTACCTCTATGCTACGGGTAACACACTCAACATTGTGTCACTCTCGGCATTGTCAATCTCAATCGGTATGGTGGTCGATGATGCCATTGTGGTGCTCGAAAACGTCACCACGCATATCGAGCGAGGCGCCGACCCCAAGCAGGCGGCCGTGCACGGCACCAACGAGGTGGCTATCTCAGTTATTGCGTCCACGCTTACGCTGATTGCCGTGTTCTTCCCGCTCACGCTCGTGACGGGTATGACGGGTGTGCTCTTCCGCCAGCTGGGTTGGATGGTCACCATCATGATGATTATCTCGACCACGGCGGCACTTTCGCTCACCCCCATGCTGTGCTCACGCATGTTGCGCCTGAAAACCAAACATGGCAACTTCTACAAACGCATCTATGGCCCTATTGAGCGTTTCCTCGACAAGCTCGATAACGGCTTTGCTTGGTTGCTCAACCGTGCCGTGAACCACCGCTGGATTACGTCTGCATTGGTGTTGGCCATCTTCGTGGGCTCGTTGTTGCTGATGAAATTTGTGGGTAGCGAATTCTTCCCCACGAGCGACAATAGCCGTCTGGGCGTTTCGCTGGAATTGCCCATCGGCACGCGCGTTGAGATTGCCAAGGAAGTGACCCAACGCCTCTATGACGAATGGCGCGAGAAATATCCCGAAATCAAGGTGCTTAACTACACTGTGGGACAGGCCAGCAGCGACAATACTTGGGCCTCGATGCAGAGTAACGGCTCGCACATCGTCTCGATGAACATTCGCCTCGTCAATCCCAGTGAACGAAAACGGAGCATCGTCGAAATTGCGGGATTGATGCGTGAGGACCTCAAGCATTATCCCGAGTTCAAGAAGGCGCAGGTCAATGTGGGCGGTAGCCGCGGCGGCGGCATGAGCGGCCAGAATACCGTCAACTATGAAATCTATGGTTACGATTTCACCGCCACCGACAGCGTGGCGCAAGCGCTGAAACGCATCTTGAGTAACGTGGAAGGCGCTGCCGACATCAATATCAGCCGTAGTGATTACCAGCCTGAATATCAGGTGGACTTCGACCGCGAGAAGCTCGCCATCTATGGCATCAACTCGAGTACGGCGGCCAATGCGCTGCGCAGCCGCATCAATGGTACCACGGCGAGTTACTACCGCGAGGACGGTGACGAGTATGACATCAAGGTGATGTATGAGCCCGACCGTCGAACCTCCATCGAGGACATTGAGAACATCACCCTCTATAATCCTCTTGGACAGGGTATCAAACTTAAGGAAGTGGGAACCGTGGTGGAGCGCTTCAACCCGCCCACTATTGAGCGCAAGGACCGCGAGCGCATCATCACGGTGAGTACCGTGGTGCAGAACCGCCCCATGAGCGAGATTATTGCCGATGCCCAACCCGAAATCGACAAGCTCGACATGCCGCCGGGCGTGATTGTGGAGTTGAGCGGTAGCTACGAGGACCAGCAGGATTCGTTCCGCGACCTGAGTACGCTTGCCATCCTCATCATCCTGCTCGTTTACATTGTCATGGCCGCGCAGTTTGAGTCGTTCACTTACCCGGGCATCATCATGTCGTCCATCATGTTCGCCTTCTCGGGTATCGTGATTATCCTGTTCCTCACGGGTACCAACCTCAACATCATGTCGATGATTGGCGCCATCATGCTTATCGGTATTGTGGTGAAGAACGGTATTGTGCTTATCGATTATATCACACTTAACCGCGAACGCGGACTGAGTGTGCGGCGCTCTGTCATCGATGGCGGTAAGTCGCGTCTGCGTCCCGTGTTGATGACCTCGCTCACCACCATCTTGGGTATGGTGCCTATGGCAGTGGGACAAGGCGAGGGCGCCGAGATGTGGCGACCCATGGGTATTTCGGTGATTGGCGGTTTGACGTTCTCCACCATCCTTACCCTGCTGTTCGTGCCCACGATGTACACCATCTTTGCGGCCTACGGCATGAGGCGCCAGCGCAAGAAACTGCGCCGTGCTCGTGCTGCCAAAAAGTCTGAGAAACCCCAATCGTCCACTATCTAAAACGCAATTACGAAAATGAAAGCTATATTTATCGCCTTTGACCAGGCTTATTATGAGCGAATCATCGAAATGCTCGGCAAAAACGGATGTCGAGGATTCACGGCATGGCAGGAAGTGAAGGGACGCGGAAGTCGCACCGGCGAGCCGCACTATGGCACCCACGCGTGGCCCTCGATGGCAAGTGCCATGCTCACCGTCGTCGAAGATGGCCGTGTCAAAACCATTCTTGATGCCCTCCACAGCATGGACCTTGAAACTCCCAAGCTCGGCCTCCGCGCTTTCGTCCTCCCCATTGAGCAAATGATTTGAGGAAAGGACTATGAGCCGATAAATAAGGCGGCCATGGCATCGAAATGCCGTGGCCGCCTTATTTATCAGTTAGTGTTCTAAAAATCGACTTGCAGGTCTTCAAAGCGGTCGTAGTTGATGTTGCGATAGTTTTCAAATCGTATGCTCTCGTTGTGCCTTATCCTAATCTCTTTCATGAGTTGTTGATATTCTTTGATGTCCTCAATCTCTCTTTTTGATAGCACTTTGAGTTGTTCGGGATAAAAGTTGTTAGGGTTGATGTTGTGCTTAATCAAGATATCGCAAATTAAACTGCGATAATCATGATAAGCCTTGTCCAAGGCATTGGTATTATGTGGTGCCCTGTTAAGTTTCCCTGCTCCTGATGAGGAACTTGACGATTTGGCTTTATCTCTTTTCGAGGAACTTGATGAACCTGTGCCGCCCGAAGATGCGGGCATGGGATAGTAGCCGCCATAGTTGGCTGGCGGGGTGACTACCGTGGTTGTGGTGGAACCAGAATTGCCGTGTTTGGCGGCATCGACAATGGCGGCAGTTGTGCCTGCCACAGCGGCCGCACCTATCAGCCCCACGGTAATGGCTGTGATGATACCCTTGCGGCGTTCGGCATTGGCCTCGTGCTTGGCTTTTTCACTCTCGATGCTGTTTTGGCAAAATTTCCGCGTTTGGCTATCCACTTTATAGGTGAGCACAGTCTCGAAGTCGCTGATAGCTTGCTTGTGCTTCTCGAGGCCCATCTGGTGGGTGCCTCGAGCGAGGTAAGCCTCCTTCGAGGGTTCTTGTTTGATGATGGCATCATAGCACTTGACGGCCGTTTTGTGCAACTTGTTGATTTCTTTTTCCTCTTTTTTACGCTCTTTCTTGTGCTCCTTATCGTCGGGAATAGAGTTGAGAATGGCTTCGTGCTCATAAATTTCTACTTCGACCAAGTGCGCTTGTGCGAAAAGAGCTTGTGGCGAACTGTGTTTGTCAACCTTGTGTATAACCTTGTCGAAGTCATCCTTTTTCTTCTCTTTATTTTCTTTTTTGTCTTTGTCCTTGTCCTTGTCCTTTGCTTTGTCCTTGTCCTTTGCTTTGTCTTTGTCCTTTGCTTTGACCTTTGTGGCGTCTTTGACCGAAACGTCCTTGCGAACTACAAGCGTAGCACCTTCCTTGCACTTCTTCACCCCAGGGTTATCGCTCTTAAGTTGCTCTACTGTGATGCCATATTCCTTGGCGATACTCTCAAAGGTGTCACCCTTCTTGACCACATGGTTGATGACCACCTGAGCACTTGTCTCGGCGGCGTTGGCGACAGTAGCTCCAGCGTCTTTTGAGCGGGCGGATGTGGCTTTTGTGGTGGCGGTGGAATTTCGCCGGCCACCTGTTCGTTTCTTTCGAGTCGAGGACCTTCTTTGTGGTGTGCTGGCCAGCAGAACTTCCTGCTTGTCGCCGTTGCCCGTGAACGTCTCGAAGGAGAGGGCGTCGTAGGCACACACATTACTTGTCGCCAAAATCAGCGCAAGTGTCACTAAACAAATTTGTTTCATTATCCTCTTCTATAATGATTAGAATTTGTAGCAGGCACCGATTGAGCCTAAACTGAACGCTCCCCGTTTCTTGTAGATGTTCCAGGTCGTTAAACCGACTTCGGCCTGTGCGCCCCAATGCTGGTTGAAGAAATAGCGCGCCCCAATGCTTAATGCCACTGCAGCCTTGTACTCGTTTTTCGGCTCATCATCCCATTTCACATAGTCCAAGTCGCGATAATTGTATTTAAAGGTGGTTTGGCGCTCTTTTTTCGTTTGTTCAAAACTTCCTTCTGACCACATGGCGCTGAAACCCTTCTCGTTGTGCAAATTCTTGAAGGAAGTCATTCTCATCACAGCACCTATTCCAAGGGTGAGATAAGTGTCGAATTTAGGTGTGAAAGCATAGTGCAAGCTGCCAGTAAGCATGAGGTTGATGTCGTGGCACACGTGGTCGGCCTGCGCGCTTCCCATGCCTTCTCTTTTGATTTCTTGCGAAGTGGGAGTCCGCCTTGTGCCTGCATTTGGGTCGTATGTATAGATATACATTATATAATGATATTTGTATTGCCCTGTTATTGGGGCATCACTTTGTGCTTGATGAGTCATGTAGTTAGATGCCGCCCCAATGCCGACAGAAACTTTGTCGTTGCATAGCCCGTCGGCGACAATATACTCGAAGGCAAGTTTGCCGCCGTAAGCAATGTGGCTCTTGTTGGCCACGCCTTTTAGAGTGCCCTCAGAGTCGTAAGAGTATTCCGAACAATTGGGCGAGAAGCCTATGTTGGCTCCAGCACTGAGAATTACATCGCCTTTTTTTACTTCTTGTGAGAAACATGTGAGTGTGGCCAAAAGCGCAATAGCTAAAGCGATTAGTGGTTTTGTTGCACGTGATGTGGTCGTTGTAAACATTTTGTTTGACAAGTTGTGTCACGCGGCCCCCTTACAGTGACGGGTTATGAACAAAGAGAAGCGAGGAGCCTGTTTTGTGCTCGTCCCGCTACCAAAGGCCTTCTCACGTGCCCATGCCGCTGTCACGAGCAACTTAAGACCCCACGCCGATATGCTTAATCTGCCCACTGCCGTCCTCAAGCGGCGTAGGGGAAGATGTGTGGCACATCTGTGAGCGTCTTTCGTTACTTCGTCTTTGGCGGCATATAACAAGATGTGAGAAGTTCTTGGTAGCCAAAGAACAAAGCGTCAAAAACGCTTTTCTGTTATGTCGTGTTCTTCTTGTGCCTTGCCGAGCACCTCAAAGAACGTCACAAAGATAGCACTTTTTTTATTAACCACAAAACCATTAAGAAAGGAAATCGCATCATAATCATTTATGGCATTGCCAAGTCTAACGACTTTCCTCTCATCGCTACTTTGACAACGACGAGGGCGCGCCACAAATCATGGCGCGCCCTCGCTATAGTTGGTTGCCGTTGTCAGGCTTTCTTCTTGGCTGCCTTCTTAGCGGCGGGTTTCTTCTCTTCGGCCTTTTTTGGCTCGGCTTTCTTTGCCGGTGCCTTCTTAGGTTCAGCCTTTTTTGCCGGTGCCTTTTTTGCGGGAGCTTTCTTGGGCTCGGGCTTGGGTTCAGGTTCGGGCTCGGGTTCGGGTTCGGGTTGGATGGGTGCGAAGTCGCCGGTGGTGTCCTTGACGATGTTGTTGCGCATCATCTCCACTTCGCGGTTAAGCTCCTCGATTTCCTTTTCCTGGTTGCGGATGGTGAGCAAGAGGGCATTAAGTTCCTCGTTCTCAATCTCCATGGGGAATTGTTCGCGCACGCGAATCATGAAGTCGATAAGCACGTTCATGTAGTTGGTGAAGGCTGCGTAGGGACTGTCGTAGGGGCTGTAGTGCGAGTGTACCGAGCCGTCGTTGCTGTGCTTGGTGCACATGTAGAAGAAGTGGTCGCTGGCTTGCAGGTAGTACCAGTCTTGCTTAATGCGGCGGTCGGTGCACAGGCGCACGCGCTCGCCAATACTGTAAATCTTGTGCACGGCCTCGTCCTGAAGGATGTTGCCCATCCAGGCGCTGGTGTCGCGTGCCTCGTCGGCCCACGAGATGGGGTGCATGACGGGCAGCTCGCTCACGGGTTTCATCTTCGACACTACCTCGCTTGGCGTCATGAACACAATGCCCTGTTCGGCAGCGAATCGCGGCAACGCCTTCATGAACTCGAAGATGCCGCTTTCGCGCGGTTGCAGCTCACCGAAGGTCTCGAAGTTCATAAACAGGTTTATGAGTTGTTCCTCTTGCGGCAGGTTGGCAATCCACGAGATGTACTTGTCGGCAGTAAGCGGATAGGGGGCCCATTCGGGGTTGCTGAAGCGGAAGGCGATATCGTCGCTCAGCTTCGAATTCTTGAGCAAGAGTTTGAGCTTGGGAGCTGAAGCGGCGCTGTAGAGATAGTTAGGCGACTTCCAGCCCAGGATGTGCTTGGCTCCGTCGGTGATGGCACCCTTGAATCCCATGGAATAGACCATGGCGGCGATGTCGTCATCATAGATAAGCTCGGTGTTGCGGAAAACCTTGGGCTTTTGTCCGAAGAGCTGGTAAATCTTCTTGTCGTGCACCTTGACCTGTTCGATAAATTCGTCGGGATCGACAAGCGAGGAGAGCGAATGGGCGTAGGTCTCGCTGAGGAACTCGACACATCCGGTGTCGGCCAGTTCCTTCATTACGTCGATAAACTCGGGCACATACTGCTCGAGCTGTTCGAGTGCCGTGCCGCTGATAGAGAAGGCTACCTTGAACTTTTTGCCGTTTTGCTTAATCATGTCGAGAAGCATGGCGGCGGCGGGCAAGTAGCTTCGCTGGGCGATACGGGTGATGATGTCATCATTGGCAAAGTCATCGTAGTAGTAGTGGTCGTTGCCAATGTCAAAGAAACGATAATTCTTCAACCTGAACGGTTGGTGAATTTGGAAATAGAAACAAATCGCTTTCATTGTTATGTATTGTTTTGGTTTTCGTGAAAAAAGTGAAGGTTTACATGAGGCTACGGTAGATGTTGATGACCTTGGCACCGGCCTTGTCCCACGTGATTTGGTTCACCTCGGCGAGGCCCTCCTCGCGCAGTTGGCGGTACATGGCGGGGTACTCGAGGATGGAGTAGATGGCGTCGGCAATGGCATTGGTGTCCCAATAGTCCACCTTAATGACGTTGTCGAGGATTTCGGCGCAGCCGCTCTGCTTTGAGATAATAGAGGGCACGCCCATCTGCATGGCCTCGAGGGGCGAAATGCCGAAGGGCTCGCTCACGCTGGGCATGATATAGACATCGCTGGCTTTGAGCATCTCATACACCTGTTTTCCCTTAAGGAAGCCGGTGAAGTGGAAGCGTCCGGCGATGTGGCGTCGTGCTGCCAGGCGGATCATTTTCTCCATCATGTCGCCGCTACCTGCCATCACAAACTGCACGTTGTTGATTTTTTGCAGCACCTGCCAGGCGGCATCGACAAAGTACTCCGGCCCCTTCTGCATGGTGATGCGGCCCAGGAACGTCACCACCTTCTCCTGCTTGGGTGGTACTTCGAGGTTGAGCAGCTCGTCACTCAGGGGCTCCACGGCATTGTGTACCGTAGTCACCTTCTCGGCGGGAATGCCATACTTCTCGATGACCGTCTTGCGCGTGAGGTTACTCACGGTGATGATGTGGTCGGCGTTGAGCATACCATCGCGCTCGATGTTGAACACCGTGGGGTTCACGTTGCCGCGCGAACGGTCGAAGTCGGTGGCGTGCACATGAATCACGAAGGGCTTGCCCGTCACCTGCTTGGCATGGATGCCGGCGGGGTAGGTGAGCCAGTCGTGCGAATGAATCACGTCGAAGTCAACGGTGCGCGCAATCACACCCGCTACAATCGAGTAGTTGTTGATTTCCTCGAGCAGGTTGTCGGGGTAGCGCCCCGAGAACTCGATGCAGCCGAGGTCGTTGGTAGTCATGTAGTTGAAGTCGCTGTAGATGTGGTCGCGCAACTGGTAGTACAACTCGGGAGACATAACTTTCCCTATTCGTGATTCCACATAGTCGCGGTTCACGTCGCGCCAGGCAACTGGCGTGCAGTTCGCCCCGATAATGTGGGCGAAATCCTTGGGCTCGTCGCCCCATGGCTTAGGAATGACGAAGGTGATATCCATGTCACCGCATTGCGCCATGCCTTTTGTCAGGCCAAAGCTCGCGGTGCCAAGTCCTCCCAATATGTGGGGAGGAAACTCCCAGCCAAACATTAAAGCTTTCATAATTAGTTCCTTATATTTTTTTGGTTTATGATTTCAGTATGGGGTTGGTTATTTGTCGATGAAGCCAATGTTCTTGAACAGGCGCAACACACGAAGGATGCCGCCCACGTTCACTGCGTAGCTCACGGCACCGCGCCCAATGAATGGCGGGTTGCCGTCGTAGAGCTCGCTGAGCGACCCGATGCAACCTTGCGACATTTCGTCTTCAAAGCCAATCATCATGCGTTCGATGAAGTTGGCGCCGTTCACCCCGAAGACTTTGATGTAAGCATCGGTGTAGAAGCCCATGAGCCACGGGCGGGCCGAACCGGCGAAATAAGCCTCCTCGCGTTCCTCGGGGTTGCCCAGGTAGTAGGGCTTGTAGCCCCAACTCTTGGGACTGAGGGTGCGAAGTCCCTTTGGTGTGAGCAATTCGCGGGTTACCACGTCGAGCACGCTCTTGCGCTGGCGCCTGTCGAGCGGCGAGTAGTCGAGTCCGGCGGCGATAATCATGTTGGGGCGCACACTGGGATCGGCGTAGGAGCCCGTCACATAGTCGAAGAGGTAGCCGAAGTCGTTGAGGAAGGTTTCGACAAAGGCGGTTTTCACTTTGTCGGCAATTTTTTGGCAGGTAGCCACGAATTTTTGTTCGCTTTCGACCTCCTCAAACATTTCCTGTGCAAATCGAAGCGCATTGTACCACAGTGCGTTGAATTCCACAAGATAGCCCGTGCGCGGAATCATCGGCGAGCCGTCGGGCTTTGTTGAGCACATCCACGACATGGGGCGTAGCGTGCCGTCGGTAGAGACCAACCCATTGTTTTCGAGGTGTAGGTTGATGTGTTTGCCCTTGATGATGTATTCGAGCAATTCTTTCACCAGTGAACCGTAACGCTCGCGCGCAGCGGCAATACCAGCATCCTTGGCGTAGTGCTGAATCGACCAGATGGCCCACAGGGGCACGTCGGGCAGGTCCAACCCCTTGAGGTGACGGTCGAGCTTGCCCTCGCGCATGTAGCGCTCGAAGGCGGCCTTTGCGGTGCCCATGATTCGCTCAAAGTCGGGCCGGTGGTGGTTGCTGATGGTGCAACCTGGCAGGGCGATGAACTCGTCGCGGGCGCGAATCTTAAACCAGGGATAGCCGGCCAGGATATAGTGGCCATCGGCGTTGGTGAGGTAGAATTGTTTGGAGCTGTTCTTTAGGCAGTTGTAGAAACTGGTGCGTGGCGTGCGTGGTGCAATTTCGTCCTCATACATCTTGGTGAGGTTGCGCGTGTTGACCTCGCTGATACCGGCGCTGAAAATGATGCTTTCGCCCTTGCGGATGTCAATCTCAAAGTAGCCCGGCACATACAGGTCCTCGGTATAGGGGATGCCGCGTTCCTTGTCCTTGATATATTCAATGCTCTTGTACCAGTGCGGGTCGAAGGTGAAGCGCGGCTTGTGGTTCATCTGCATGTAAAGGGTGGGGTAGCCCTGGTACATGCACATGGCCACACCGTTGGGCACCTCGTGGTATTCCTGGCTGGCCACGTCGTTTTCCATACAAAGGTCGTTGGCGTTGCGGAACGCTAGGAAGGGCCGGAACTGCAGCGTAGTCTTGCTGTGGGCATCGACGAGGGTGTAGCGGATGAGGATGCGGTTTTCATTGGTGATGAAAATTTTCTCGCGCTTGAGAATCACACCGCCCACGCGGAAGGTGTGCCGGGGGACGCGCTCGCAGTCATACTCGCGGATGTACTTGTGGCCGTTGGGGCTATAGACGCCGCCCTGATAGCGGTGCAGGCCCAGATTGAACGGGGCGCCGTGCTGGATGACGGTCTCGTCGAGCGACGACAGCAGCACATGGCTGTTGTCGTCCATTTCGGGAATGGGAATCACGAGCAGACCGTGTTGCTTGCGCGTGTTGCAGCCCACAATGGTGGTGCAATGATAGGCGCCTGACTGGTTGGTGCGGAGCAACTCCTTTGTCAATGATTGCTCCAGGTTGATCATCAGGTTTTTATCAAATTTTAAGTAACTCATTACGGTAACAAAAGTTAATGTAGGTTATTGTTTTATTTTTGTTTCAGGTTTTAATCCACGAAGTTAACACTTTTTCCCCGTTCCACAAAATTTATGTCGATTTTTTTGTTTTTTCGGTCAGGGAAAGACGAATTTTTCGTAAATTTGCAAAGCTTTGACAGTTGAGCGAAAAATTCCTACTAAAAAACATAACTAATCATTTTCCATTATGCAAAACTTTGACTACATGACCCCCACGCGCCTCGTCTTTGGCGAGAATGCGATTGAGAAACTTCCCGAAGTGATGGCCAAGATTGGCCGCCGCGTACTGCTCACCTATGGTGGCGGCAGCATCAAGAAGATGGGCCTTTACGACCGTGTGAAGGAACTGCTTGCTGACTTCGAGATAACCGAGCTGCCAGGCATACAGCCCAATCCGAAGTACGACCCGAGTGTGCTCGAGGGTGTGCGCCTGTGCAAGGAGAACAATATCGATGTGATTTTGGCCGTGGGCGGCGGTAGCGTGCTCGACTGCTCGAAGGCCATCGCAGGTTCGGCAAAGTATGATGGCGACCCGTGGGACATCATTACGGCAAAGGTGCCTACTTTGAGCGCCCTCCCCATTGTGGATATCCTCACATTGTCGGCCACGGGCAGCGAATATGACAGTTGTGGCGTGATTTCGCGCACCGAGACCAACGATAAATTGGCCTACTTCAGTCCGCTGGTATATCCTGTGTGCTCGTTTCTCGACCCGCGATACACGTTCAGCGTGTCGAAGAAACAAACGGCGGCCGGCTGTGCCGATGCCATGAATCACATTATGGAACAGTACTTCTGCGAGGATGCCACGTTGCTCAACGATGGCTTTTGTGAGGCGGGCCTCAAGAGCCTCATGGCCAACGCAAAGGCTTGTCTGGCAAACCCTGAGGACTATCGCGCACGCGCCGAGATGATGTTTGCCTGCACGCTGGGCTGTAACGGCATCTATGCTTTGGGCAATAGCCCCAGTGGATGGCCCTGCCATGCCATTGAACACGCCTTGAGCGCCTACTACGACATCACGCACGGCGAGGGCTTGGCCATAATCACGCCACGTTGGATGCGACATATCCTGAGTGAACGCACACTGCCGCGCTTCGTGAAATACGGCATCAACGTGTTTGGCATCGACGCGTCGTTGCCCGCGCAAGAGATTGCCGAGAAGGCCATCGACGCCACCTACGCCTTCTTCGAGGAGATTGGCATTCCCATGCATCTGCGCGAGGTGGGTATCGGTGAGGAGCGTATCGACGAGATGGCCCACCACATTGCTGTGAACGAGGGCCTCGACCGTGCCTACGTGCCCCTCCTCGAGCCCGACATTGCCGCCATCCTCCGCGCCTCGTTATAATCAATGAAAAGAGTTTTTCAATGCTATGAAAGTCTTACTCATCAATGGAAGTCCGCGCCGTGAGGGCAACACGTATCTTGCTTTGAGCGAGGTCGCGAAAACTTTGGAAAAGAACGGTATTGAGGCCGAAATAGTGCACATTGGGATGAAGCCCGTGCGTGGCTGCATCGCCTGCAACCAGTGCCAGGAACGTCAGTTGGGACGATGTGTATTTGACGATGACATCTGCAACGGTGTGGCGGCGAAGCTGGCGGCTGCCGACGCCCTCGTAGTGGGTTCGCCGGTTTATTACGGGCAACCTAACGGCAGCCTGCTCTCGCTCATGCAACGCATGTTCTACTCCAACTCCGCCGCTGCGTTCAACAAACCTGCCGCCGCTGTCACGGTGTGTCGGCGTGGTGGTGCCACGGCGGCCTTCGAGGCACTGAACATGCCATTCCAAATGCTCAATATGCCGGTGGTGACTTCGCAGTACTGGAATATCGTTTATGGTCGCGCCGAAGGCGAGGCAGCGCTTGACGCTGAGGGGCTGCAGACGATGCGAACCCTGGGCAACAACATGGCTTGGCTGCTGAAAAAAATCCATGCGGGCGGCTCTCCCGACTACCCCGAGCGCGAGCCGTGGCAACCCACCCATTTCATCCGCTGATTATCGCATTTTCCACCCAAGGCGGTGACTAAAATAGAATGAGCAGCCTATTTGGTTGCTCATTCTGTGAATTATTAGGGTCTAACCCAATATAGTTGCTTTATTTTTTGAGTTTGGGGGCCAGGAAACGGGCTGTGTGGCTCGTGGGGCAGGCGGCGACTTCTTCGGGTGTGCCGCACACGACAAGGTTTCCGCCTTCGTCGCCACCCTCGGGACCAAGGTCGATGACATGGTCGGCGCACTTGATGACATCGACGTTGTGCTCGATGATGACGACGGTGTGGCCTCGCTCGATGAGCATGCCGAAGGCGTGCAGCAGCGTGTTGATATCGTGGAAATGAAGGCCGGTGGTGGGTTCGTCGAAGATGAACATGGTGTGTTCCTTCTTGTCGCCGGCAAGGTAGTAGGCCAGTTTCACGCGCTGATTCTCGCCGCCCGAAAGGGTAGAGGAGGACTGTCCCAACTTGATGTAGCCGAGGCCCACGTCCTGCAACGGCTTGAGGCGCGCCACGATGCGCCGCTCGGCAGGCTTATCGGTCTGGCCAAAGAACTCGATGGCCTGGTTGACAGTCATTTCGAGCACGTCATAGACGCTTTTCCCGCGATAGGTCACCTCGAGGGCGTTGTGGCTGAAGCGCTTGCCGTGGCATGTGTCGCAGGTGAGCGTGATGTCGGCCATGAACTGCATTTCGATGGTGATTTTTCCTTCGCCCTTGCACTCTTCGCAGCGGCCGCCCGGCGAGTTGAACGAGAAGTAGCCTGGGCCGTAGCCCAACTGCCGCGCCAGCTGCTGTTGCGAGAACAGGTGGCGAATCTCTTCGAAGGCCTTGAGATAGGTGGCCGGATTGCTGCGTGTGGACCTGCCGATGGAGCCCTGGTCGACAAACTCGACACCGGCCAGCAACTGCAGGTCGCCGTCGATGGCCGCGTGGGTTCCCGGTGCGTCGCTGCCCAGTCCGTAGTGCCTTGCGAGCCCGCGGTAGAGGATGTCATTGACGAGGGTGCTCTTTCCGCTGCCGCTCACGCCGGTAACGACGGTCATCACGCCCAGCGGGAACTTGACGTCAATCCCCTTGAGATTGTGCTCGGCGGCTCCGTGCACCTCGACATAGTTGTTCCACTTGCGTCGGTGGCGCGGCAGTGCGATTTCGAGGTCGCCGGTGAGGTAACGCAACGTGTAGCTGCCGGTGGCCGTTGCCAGTCCGTCGGGTGGACCTTGGTAAATGACCTGTCCGCCAAGCCTTCCAGCCTCGGGCCCGATGTCGATGAGATAATCGCTGGCCCGCATGATTTCCTCTTCGTGCTCGACAACGATAACGGTGTTTCCCACGTCGCGCAACTTCTTGAGCACTCCTATGAGGCGGTGCGTGTCGCGCGGATGTAGCCCGATGCTGGGCTCGTCAAGGATATAGGCCGACCCCACGAGGGCGCTGCCCAGCGAGGTGGCCAGGTTGATGCGCTGGCTTTCGCCTCCACTCAGTGTGCCGCTGAGGCGGTCGAGGGTGAGGTAGCCTAACCCCACCTCGATAAGGTAGTCGAGGCGGTTGGTGATTTCAGTCAGTAGGCGATGTGCCACGGCAGCCTCGGTCTCGTCGAGGATGAGGGCGTCGAACCACTGGCGCAGCTGTTCAACGGGCATGTTGACAATGTCGCCGATGCTCTTGTCGCCTACTTTGACCCATGCGGCCTCTTTCTTGAGGCGCGAGCCATGACAGGTGGGGCATACGGTCTTCCCTCGGTAGCGTGCAAGCATTACGCGGTACTGTATGTTGTAAGCCTTGCTTTGCAGCCATTCAAAGAAGCCGTCGATGCCGTTCCATCCTTCGCATCCGTGCCACAAGATGTCTTTCTCCTGTTGCGTGAGCTGGTAATAGGGACGGTGGATGGGGAAGCCCACACGGGCCGCTACATGGATGAACTCGCGTTTCACCTCGCCCATGACGGGGCCTCGCCAGCACATCACGGCATCGTCATAGACCGAGAGCGACTTGTCGGGCACCACGAGGTCCTCGTCGATGCCCACCACATTGCCAAAGCCCTCGCACGTGGGGCACGCCCCGATGGGGTTGTTAAAGTTAAACATAAGGTTCGATGGCTCCTGGAACGTGATGCCGTCGGCCTCAAAACGCTTCGAGAACGACAGCCGCTCGAGCTTGCCGTCGGCGCCATAGACCACCACCTGGCACTCTCCGTCGCCCTCGTAGAAGGCCGTGTTGAGCGAGTCGCGCAACCGCATTTCGTCCTCATGGGTCTCGGTGACCATAAGACGGTCGATGAGCAAGTTATAGTCATCGGCAGTGATTTCCAGGTCATTATTGATAATGTCGATGATATTGACGAACTCACCATTGTGCTCCAGACGCGAGAAACCTTCCTTGCGCAGCACGTCGAGGTGGGCCGTAGTGCTGCGGCCCTCGGGCACCACGAGCGGCGACACGATAGCCACGCGCGTGCCTGCCGGCACCATGTATAGGCGCTCAACCACGTCGTCGTTGGTGTGCTTTTTTACCAGCTCGCCACTCACTGGCGAGTAGGTTTTTCCCACGCGGGCGAAAAGCAGCCGCAGGTAGTCGTAAATCTCGGTCGATGTGCCCACCGTTGAGCGCGAGTTGCGGTTGTTCACTTTCTGCTCGATGGCGATGGCAGGAGGCAAGCCGCGAATGAAGTCGCAGTCGGGCTTCGTCATGCGGCCCAGGAACTGGCGCGCGTAGGACGAGAGGCTCTCGACGTAGCGCCGTTGCCCCTCGGCATAGAGCGTGTCGAAGGCCAGCGATGACTTTCCCGATCCCGACAAGCCGGTGATTACCACCATCTTGCCGCGCGGGATGTTAACGTCGATGCCCTTGAGGTTGTTGACGCGCGCGCCCTTTACTTCAATCTCGTTGCGTGCCATGTGTTGAACCGTTTTTGAAAATTTTCGCAAATTTACAACTTTTCTCCCGCATAGCCAAATGAATGTGAAAGCTCGCAGGTTGTCGTTGTGATTTTGCGTCCGCCATTTGTGTCGCTCGCGCACGCCTAAACATTTTTTAAGGGCAAAATTATTGCGGTGTGGGGAATTATGTGTAAATTTGCAGGCTTAAACGAAAAATAACGCAACTGAATGAAGCGAATTGCCTATATATTGCTCGTGGCCATGGTCGCGCTCACGTCGTGCGGCGAGTACAATAAAGTGCTCAAAAGCAAGGACTATAACGTGCGCTACGACTACGCCAAGCGGGCTTTCGAGCAAAAGAAATATGCTCAAGCCTTCACTATCCTCACCGACCTCGTGCCCGTGTTCCGCGGTACCGACAAGGCCGAGGAGTGCCTCTACCTGTTAGCCCTGAGCTATTACGAGAACAAGGACTACCTCAACAGCGGGGCCTACTTTAAGCAGTACTACACGCAGTATCCCAAGGGACAGTTCACCGAGCTTGCCCGCTTTTACTCGGGCTATGGTTATTACCTCGATTCACCCGACGCGCAACTCGACCAGACCGAAACGCTCAAGGGTATCGAGGAGCTGCAGGCCTTCCTCGACTACTTCCCCAAGAGCGACAAAGTGGCCATCGCGCAGAGCGCCATCTTCGAGCTGCAGGACAAGCTGGTGCTCAAGGAATATGAGAACGCGCTGCTCTACTACAACCTGGGCAATTACATGGGCAACAACTACGAGTCCGCCGTAATCACGGCTAAGAATGCCATTAAGGATTACCCTTACAGCAAGTATAAGGAGAAACTCGAGATGCTTATCCTCAAGGCTCGCTTCAAGGAGGCTGAGCAGAGCGTCGAGGAGAAAAAGGAGGAGCGCTACCGCACCGTCATCGACGAGTACTACGCCTTCATCAACGATTATCCCGACAGTGAGACCCGCCGCGAGGCCGACAACATTTTCAAGATTGCGTCGCGCCACGTCAACGACAAGTGAGAATACAAACAAAACACCCGAAATAATTATTTTAAGTGACAAATGGATTACAAAAGAAGTAACGCGCCACTGTCGACCACGGTCCACGACCTCATCGACCTGGCAAAGCCCACTGGTAACATCTACGAAACGGTATGCATCATTGGCAAGCGTGCCAACCAAATCTCGAGCGAAATGAAAGAAGACCTCGAGAAAAAACTCAAGGAGTTCGCCACAATGAACGACAACCTCGAGGAAATCAACGAAAACCGGGAGCAAATCGAAATCTCCAAGTACTACGAGAAGCTGCCCAAGCCCACCCTCATCGCCACCAAGGAATATGAGGAGGGCAAGTTGGCCTTCCGCAATGTGGCCAAGGAAAAAGACCAGTATAACGCATAAAGCCACACCTTTCCGTCGGGCTTTGAGCTTTAAGTTTTAAGCCCCATCGGAAACAAGCACGAAATGGCCTCGAAACACACCCTATTTTGTTGATTTCGTGGAAATTTTGTGCTTTTTATTTTTTCTAAAGAATTACATCATTGCCCCATCCCTCATGACCGATAACAACAATTACGAGAACCAATTTGAGGAGCCTGTAAAGGCTAAAAAATCGAAGAAAAAGAACAAGAAGCCGAAGAACGCTTTTCAGCGCTTCACGCGCAAGCACCCCATCTTGTTCAACGCGTTGCTGATTTTAGGTACGGCAATTGCGTTGTTCTTCGCGGTAATGCTTGCCACCGACATCTTCACCGGGCATGGGCAGGAGACGCAGGTTCCCGATGTGCGCAACCTGCCGCTCGACGAGGCCGTGGCCAAGATTGAAGCAGCCGGTTTCGAGTGGGAAATCAGCGATTCCGTCTTCCGCGAGGACCTCAAGCCGGGCATCGTCATCGTTCAGGAGCCCAAGGGCAATGCCTACGCCAAGAAGGTTCGCAAAATCTTCTTGAAAATCAATGCTTTCAATCCCAAATCAATGCCGCTTCCCCAGGTCGTCGATATGTCGATGCGACAAGCGCAGTCGTTGCTCAAGTCGATGGGCTACAAGTATGTGGGCGTTGATTCAGTACCTTCGCCCTACGATGGCCTCGTGCTTGGAATTAAAGTCAACGGGCATCAGGTTGCACCAGGCACAAAGGTGAGCATCGACGCGCAAATTCGCCTCACCGTGGGCGATGGCACGCTCGATGACGATCCCACGCAGGTGCTCCCCGACCAGCCCCTTGAGGACTATAACGACGAGCAACGCCGCATTGCCGAGGACGAACGCACCGAATGACGCCACCCATGGCGCAATCCCCTCTCTTCTCTCCAAGCCATGTACAGTGACGAGCTTGACATATCCACGCCGCTGACGATACAAAGCGACTTTACCGAGCCCGACTTCAGTGAGGACGGGCGCGACTGGTGGGAACACTACCACTACGAAGTGGAGCCCGGACAAGTGTTGCTGCGCATCGACAAATACCTTGTGGAGCGCATTAAAGGCACCTCGCGTAACCGTGTGCAACACGCCGCCGAGGCACAGTGCATCCGCGTCAACGGGCGCCCTGTCAAGTCGAACTACCGTGTGCATCCCGGTGATATCATCAGCGTGGTGATGGACCGTCCGCGATACGAGAACGAGATTATCGCGCAGGATATCCCGCTCAACATTGTCTATGAGGACGATGATGTGCTCGTCGTTAACAAGCCAGCTGGAATGGTCGTCCATCCGGGGCACGGCAACTACGACGGCACCCTCGTCAACGCCCTCGCTTGGCACTTCAAGGACAACCCCGACTACGACGTCACTGACCCCCGCATGGGCCTCGTCCACCGCATCGATAAGGACACCAGCGGTCTCCTCGTCGTGGCCAAGACGCCCGACGCCAAAACCTCGCTGGGCCTGCAGTTTTACCACAAGAGCACCAAGCGCCAGTATGTGGCCCTCGTGTGGGGGGCGATGAAGCAGCTCGATGGCACCATCGAGGGCAATATAGGGCGTGACCCGCGCGACCGCTTGCTCATGGCCGTTTTCTCTCCCGATGGTGAACAAGGTAAGCCGGCTGTCACCCACTACCACACGCTCGAAAACTTGGCCCATGTGGCACTCGTGCAATGCCAGCTTGAGACTGGCCGCACCCACCAGATTCGTGTCCACATGCGCCATATCGGGCACCCGTTATTCAACGACGCGCGCTACGGTGGTGATAAGATTTTACGTGGCAATACCTCGTCGAGCTACGCGCAGTTCGTGCGACATTGCTTTGACACCTGCCCGCGCCAGGCTCTACATGCTAAGACGCTGGGCTTTCGCCACCCCGTTACTGGCGAGCAGATGGACTTTGATAGCGAAATTCCGCCCGACATGGCGTCGCTTATCGAGCGCTGGCGCCAATTTGCTGCGCAACGATAAAACGAGCATTGGGAATCGAAAATCAAGGAACAGTGGGCCGCGAGCCCGTAGCTACATCTGAAAAAGACTAAAAACTAAAGACTACATAAAAAATGGAAGATAAAAATATCGTAACACCGGCCGAGTTTGCCGACATTTGCCCCATCGAGGACAAGGATTTCCACAACGAGATGTCGATTATGTTGCAGGAACCGCTCTTCCGCGCCGTGGCGCGCGTGGTGATGCCCGACATCAAGTATTCTCAACTCACCCGCATGCTCATGGGTCTCAACTCCAAGCAAGAGTTGCAGCTCAACTTCATGCGACCCTTTGTCGAGGGCATGTTGAAGAAGACTTCACAGGGACTCACCACGAGTGGTAGCGAGGCGCTGGACCGCAACATGCCTTACACCTACATTACCAACCACCGCGACATCGTCCTTGATGCGGCCCTGCTTAGCTACACTTTGGTGGAAGAGGGCCTCGACACGGCAGAGATAGCTATTGGTAACAACTTGCTTATCTACAAATGGATAACCACGTTGGTGCGGCTCAACAAGTGCTTTATTGTGAAGCGTAACTTGGGGCGCATGCAGACGCTGGCCGCTGCACTCCAGCTCTCGGGTTACATCCACTTCGTGCTCACCCAAAAGAAGGGCAGCGTGTGGATTGCCCAGCGCGAGGGACGTTGCAAAGACGGTAACGACCGCACTCAGGAGAGCCTGATTCGCATGCTTGCCTACGGCAACCGCGAGAAGGACTTGGTGGAGAGTCTGCACGAGCTCAATATTGCGCCCATCGCCATTAGCTATGAGTATGATCCCAACGACTATCTCAAGGCGCGCGAATACCTACTACGCAGCAAGGACCCCAATTACAAGAAGATGCAGGAAGACGATTTGCTGAGCATGCGCACGGGCATTATGGACCCCAAGGGCCACATCCACTATTCCTTCACACCGTGCATCAACGACGAGCTGGAGAAGTTGCCGGCCGACCTCGACAAACTCTTGGTGCTGCAACGCATTTGCCACATCATTGACCATGCCATTCACGCCAGCTACAAGATTTTCAAGACTAACTATATCGCTCACGACCTACTCTTCGACAACCGCGACTTTGCTGAGCATTACACGTCGCAAGAGGAGACCGACTTTGTTGATTACCTTAATGCGCAGCTCGGTAAAATTCAGGACATCCCGGTCAAGGAGAGCGACCGCATCTACATGTTCAAGTACATGCTGCAAATGTACTCCAATCCCCTTACCAACCAACTCGAAGCCCTGCAATGAGGATTTTCTGGATACCATTTGTGACGACCATTGTCGTCAACCTGCTGCTCGATTGGCTCATCTATCGGCAGCTCAAGCGTTGTGAGCGGTTGCCGAAACTCAAGAGCCGAGCCCACTTGGTGCTCACCGCATTGCTCACGCTGTTGCTCTTGGTGGTGTTTCTGTTGCCGGTGCGCAGTGTGGACAACGGCAAGATGCACACTGTCATGTGGTGCTTCTATATTTATTTCGCCTTCTACATCCCCAAATATGTGGCCCTGTTGGTGTGGCTCCCCTCGCTCGCGTGCAAAAAGCGCGCGCGCCGCGTGATTACGCACTGCGCCACCGCCGTGGGTCTCTTCCTTTTCGGTGCCATGTGGTGGGGAGCGCTCGTGACGCCTTACCGCACCGAGGTCAAGGAGGTGACGCTTGAATACGATAACTTGCCGGCCGCCTTCGACGGCTACCGCATCGTCCAGTTCAGCGACGCCCATGTAGGCACATACAATGGCGACACCGCCTTTGTGGCGAAATATGTGGCCCAAATCAATGGCCTCAAGCCCGACATGATTGTCTTTACCGGTGACCTCGTGAACCGGCAGACGAGCGAGGCCGACCCCTTTACTGAGGTCTTGGCACGATTAAAAGCCCCCGACGGCGTTTTCTCCATCTTGGGCAACCACGACTATGATGACTATATGAAGTGGCCCGACGAGGAGCAGAAGCTCGCTGACCAGCAGCGCCTCATCGACTTGCAAGAGGAAGCCGGCTGGGTGATGCTTAACAACGACCACCGCCTCATCGGTCGCGATGGCGACACCATCGCCATCATCGGCACCGAGAACTATGGTGACCTACCGTTTCCGCAACTGGGTGAGCTCGCCGAGGCTTATCCCGATGTGAACGACGGCCGTTTCAAAATTTTGCTCCAGCACAACCCCTTTGCTTGGCGCGAAGACGTGCTCAAGCGCAGCAACATCGACCTAATGCTGGCTGGCCACACCAATGCCATGCAGATGATGTTCACCTTCTTTGGACATAATTATTCGCCATCGTCGTGGCGTTATGATGAGTGGGCGGGCCTCTATCGCGAGGGTGAAAAAGCGCTCTACGTCAACATCGGTGTGGGCATGGTGGGTTTCCCC
>JAGCUP010000125.1 GCA_017962765.1 Muribaculaceae bacterium
GAGCTTCGACCAATATGTTCCGCACACCATGCAGGCGGGCTTTGGGGATTAGCCGAAGAGGTGGCGGAAGGCGTCTTCGACGCGGGCGGCCTCGATGAGGTTGATTTTGAGGGATGAGGTGTTGATAGCCTTGATGTTTCCACGGGGGACAATCATGGTATCGAAGCCCAGTTTCTCGGCCTCGCCGATGCGGCTGTCGATGCGGGTCACCTGGCGTAGCTCACCGCTGAGGCCCACCTCGCCGGTAAAGCATACATCGCGATTGATGGCCATATCGACGTTGCTCGAGAGGATGGCGCTGATAACGGCCAGGTCAAGTGCCGGGTCACTCACCTTGATACCTCCTGCGATGTTAAGGAACACGTCCTTCTGGGCCAACTTAAAGCCGACACGCTTCTCGAGTACAGCCAGCAACATGTTCATGCGGCGCGGGTCAAAACCGGTGACCGAACGCTGCGCAGTGCCGTAGGCCGCGGTGCTCACCAGGGCCTGCACCTCAATGAGGAAAGGCCGCGCACCGTCGATGGTGACGCCGATGGCGGTGCCACTAAGCGCCTCGTCGCCTTGTGAGAGCAGCATCTCGCTGGGATTGGCGACTTCGCGCAACCCGTCTTCACGCATCTCGTAGATGCCCATTTCGCTGGTGCTACCGAAGCGGTTTTTGATGGAGCGCAGGATGCGATATAGGTAATGCCTGTCGCCTTCGAACTGCAATACGGCATCGACGATGTGCTCAAGCACTTTGGGCCCTGCTATGCTGCCTTCTTTGTTGATGTGACCAATGAGGATGACCGGCACGTTGCTTGTTTTGGCATAGCGCAAAAATGCGGCGGCACATTCGCGCACTTGGCTCACACTGCCGGCTGCACTCTCGAGCGCATCGCTGGCGATAGTCTGGATTGAATCGACAATGACGACATCGGGCTTATTCGTCTCAATGCACTCGAAGATGCGTTCAAGCGAGGTCTCGCAAATGATATAGCACTCGCAGTCCATACGTCCGCCAGCGATGCGGTCGGCACGCATGCGCAACTGTTGTGGGCTCTCCTCGCCACTGATGTAGAGCACTTTTCGGGAACGTATGCGCAGCACGTTCTGCAAGGTGAGTGTTGATTTGCCGATGCCGGGTTCGCCACCTATCAGCACAATCGAACCAGGCACGAGACCGCCGCCCAACACACGGTTGAGCTCGTTGCTCGGGAGTTTGATGCGCGGCAACTCCTCGGCCTCGATGGCCGAGATTTTCACGGGTTTCGCAGCCATATCGCCGCCCACATGGCCTATGGACGTCGTCTTGCGCTTGGGGGCCACAGGTTCCTCGACCATGGTGTTCCACTCGCCACAGGCGGGGCACTTCCCCACCCACTTTGCCGATTCGGCTCCACAATTCTTGCAGAAATAGGCTGTCTTATTCTTCGTTGCCATGGGTATCGTCGCTTGTTTGGGATGTTTTTTGCTGTATGATTTTCTGGATTTTCGCTGCTTGTTCGTAGCGCTCCTGGGCGACGGCGCGCTCCAGCAGCGCGTGCAGTTCTTCGAGGGGTCGTTCCTCGAGTTTGACACGCTTCTTCGTGCCGCCCTCAAGGGCTTTCGCCACGAGGGCCTCCACGTCGCGGCTCGTCGCTTCCATCACCTGCGGTGTAGTGTAGATGGGCGCATCGGTGCGCAGGGCCAGGGCCACAGCGTCGCTGGTGCGGCTGTCAATACGTGTTTCCTTCCCGTCGGGAGCGGTGACAATGACCTCGCTCATGAACATGCCGTCAACATAGCGGTCGATGCACACTTCCTTGAGCTTGATGCCGTGAGAGCGCATGAGACTCACCATGAGGTCATGCGTGAGCGGGCGCGGCGGCGTGAGGTCTTGCAGACGCACAAAGATGGAATGGGCCTCGGCCAGCCCTATAACGATGGAGAGGCGGCGCGTGCTGCCGGCCTCCTGCAAGACAAGAGCATAGGCGCCGTTAGAGATTTGGTTGTAGGTGACGCCCACCACTTCAAGCCGTATTTTTTCGTCCGCGTTCATTGGCTTGTGGTGATGATGGCCGAGCCGTAGCACAAACGGGCGGCACGGTCGTATATGACAGCGAACTGGCCCGGGGCAATGCCCTGGATGTCGTCGTCGCTCTCGATGAGCCACTCGCTACCGCCCACATGACGCAGCGTGGCGGGCGTGAAACGCGGCGTGTGCCGATTCTTAAAGGTAATCTCGACGGGGTTGTCACCAGCCTCGGGCCACGGATTGCCACTAATGAAGTGCATCTCGTCGAGATGGATGAGACGGCCGTACTGTCGCGCGGTGCCATAGCCGCCGCTCACGTAGATGACGTTGTCCTGCACGTTCTTCTTGACCACATACCATGGACCACCGCTCAGGCCCAAGCCCTTGCGCTGCCCTATAGTATGGAACCAATAACCGTTGTGCTCGCCCAGTTTGCGGCCCGTCTCAATTTCAATGATGGGACCCTTTTTCTCGCCGAGGTGGCGGCGAATGAAGTCGTTATAGTCAATTTGTCCCAAGAAGCAAATACCCTGACTGTCGCGCCGTTGCGCGTTGGGCAGATTGGCCTCGAGGGCGATGCGACGCACCTCGCTTTTGGGGAGCTCGCCCAACGGGAACATGAGGTGGGCGAGCTGGTCTCCGGTGATGCGCGCCAAGAAGTCGGTTTGGTCCTTGACGGGGTCAACGGCGGTAGCCAAGTACTTGACGCCATCGACCACGGCGGTGCTTGCGTAATGGCCCGTGGCAGTCATGTCGAACTCGTGTCCCCAGCGCTCCTCGAAGAAGCCGAACTTGATAACACGGTTGCACATGATGTCAGGATTGGGCGTGAGGCCCGCCTTGACAGTGCGCAGTGCATATTCCATCACATGGTCCCAATATTCTTGGTGAAGTGTCACCACTTCAAGCGGCAAGCCATATTTGCGTGCGATAAGCTGACACATCTCAATGTCCTCCTCGGCGCTGCAGTCGCCCTCGTCGGTGTCGAGGCCTATGCGTATGTAAAAGAGGTGCAATTCGTGCTCGCGCTGCTGCGCAAGACGATGCACTACCACGGCGCTATCAACGCCACCCGAGATGAGAACAGCGATTTTCATCGTCTTAGGCCTGCTCAAGGATTTCGTCCTCGTCGCGGTTGCGGTTAAGGTGCACGGCAATTAGGTAATCGAGTGAAATCTTTCCAGGGCCCGCCAGCAGCATGAATACGAAAATGCCCAGGAACATCACGGGGTAGCCCGGCTCGAAGTTGAACAGCTGACCGGCGCCCGAAGCGGGCGAGACGAGGGTTTCGGCATAGCACATGATGGCTATCGACGGGATGAGGGCCAAGCGTGTGAGCAACCCCAACATAATGAGAACCGCACACAGCAACTCGATGACCACAATCACCGAGAGCAGGGTGTCACCGGCTGTTCCCGCGAGGTAGTCGAAATGGATGACCTGACGAATGCCGAGCTGCAGGAACATCACGCCGGTGAAGACACGCAAAAAGAGCCTCGAGAGATTGCTATAGGTGTATCCGGCACCCACATACATGAAAAGTTTTTTCCAAAAGTCGCCCATAGTGGAGAGAATTGATTTAGAATGCGTTTTTGATGTCGTCGACCGTGATGTTTTTCTGCAGCACGGTGAGCTTGTTGTCGAGCGTGATGATACACGGCATGTAGCGGATGTCGAGCTGCGAGGTGATATCCTTATTGGCACCTACAATCCACTTGGCGGCCAATTCGCGCGAATCCTTGTCCCACTGCTTTGCGGCGTCGCCCGTGACAATGTTCAGCACCTTCAGGACACCCGCCTCGACGAGGGCGTTGACAATGACGTCGGTATCAAGCCGCATACGCTCAATGTTACTGTTGGAGCTGCCGTCGGTGATGAGGATGAGCACTTGCGCCACGCTGTCGCTCTCGAGCTCGCTCAGCTTGTGCTTCGCGCCGTTGATGTCGGTGAACGAGAAGTCGGTGATGCGCTCGTCCAACTTGGTAGTGTTGATGCGCTTCACCTGGTCACGGTAATGCTCGCGCATATCCTTCTTAACGGCATTATTGTCGGCCACGGCCTGCGCAAACGTCAGATACAAGTCGTCGCGAAAGCTCGTGGGGTTACGGTACAGGAGAAATTCGGCCACCTGCGCCAACTTGATGAAGTTGGCCTGCACAGCCTGCGATTTGAACATCAAGTCGCGTGCGCTGCCTATTGACAAGTTGGCGTTGGCGCCTGCCGCCATAATATTGAAATAGGTGTCCATGGCTTCCACCAACAGGCTGTCGGTACCGGCCGCGAAGGGTTTGGTCAGGTCGCAGTTGTCCCAAAAGTGTTGCACGCTGTAGTTACAGCGGCTCTCGAGTGTCTGGCACGTGTCGGGAGCTATGGGATAGTTGAAGAGTGTGGTCTGCGCCGTAGCCACGGCACTTACCGTCCACATTGCCGCAATCACCAAAAATATTCTCATCATTCCTTTCATGAAATGTCTGTTAAAAGAACTATTTGCTTGTCAACTCGTTTAAAAGAAATAGGTGGCGGTAACCTGCCAGGTGCGGCACTTGGCGTTATGCTCGTCGAGCAGGCGCGTGCGGCATGACTCGCCCACGCTGAAATTATAGCTGGCGTTGATTTGCAACTTGTTAAACAGTTCCATGCCCAAGCCGCCGTGGAGCACCACGCTCACCGTGGTATATTTCATCTCGTCCTGCCCAATGTTGTTGTGGCCGGCAAGAAACGAGAATGTGGGGCCAATGAAGATGATGGGCGCGATGGTGTTCTCCACGCCATTGAGGTTGCGATACTTGAACTTGAGGTTCAGCGGCACGTCGATGTAGTGCAGGCGGCACACCTCATCGCCCAGCCCCCGAGAGCGCCACACCTCGCGGTCGCCCATGTGCAGGCGGCCCTGCTTGAGGTCGTAGAGTAGCGAAGCATCAAGGCCAAATCCCACGCCGGATAACATCATTTCACCGGTAACGCCGGCCACTCCGCCAAACATCTTATCGGTGGAGAAGATGTCTGTTTGCTTAAAGTGAATC
>JAGCUP010000126.1 GCA_017962765.1 Muribaculaceae bacterium
CGCCAATTCAACACGACTTATGGAAAAAGACAATAAAACACGAGTGGCACTCATCACGGGCATCACGGGACAAGACGGCTCCTACCTCGCCGAATTCCTCTTGGCCAAAGGCTACGAGGTACACGGCGTGCTCAGGCGCAGCATCTCGTTCAACACGGGCCGCATAGAGCACCTTTATCTCTACGAGTGGGTGCGCGACATGAAACAAAAACGCCTTGTGAACCTGCACTACGGCGACATGACCGACAGCAGTTCGCTCATCCGCCTCATCGCCGAGGTGCAGCCCACCGAAATTTATAACCTGGCTGCGCAAAGCCACGTCAAGGTATCGTTCGACGTGCCAGAATACACGGCCGAGACCGACGCCGTGGGCACCCTGCGCCTGCTGGAGGCCGTGCGCATCAACCACCGCGAGCACGTCACGCGCATCTACCAGGCGAGCACGAGCGAACTTTACGGCCTCGTGCAGGAGGTGCCTCAGCGCGAGACGACGCCGTTCTACCCGCGCAGTCCCTACGCGGTGGCCAAGCTGTACGCCTACTGGATTATGCGCAACTACCGCGAGAGCTACGGAATGTACTGTGCCAACGGCATCCTCTTCAACCACGAGAGCGAACGACGCGGCGAGAACTTCGTCACCCGCAAAATCACCATGGCAGCGGCACGCATCGCCGCCGGCAAACAGGACAAGCTCTACCTGGGCAACCTCAATGCGCGCCGCGACTGGGGCTATGCCCCCGACTACGTGGAATGCATGTGGCTCATCCTGCAACAGCCCGAACCCGATGACTTCGTAGTGGCCACCGGCGAATACCACACGGTGCGCGAATTCTGCGCACTCGCCTTCCACCATGCCGGCATCGAACTGGAGTGGCGAGGAGAAGGCATCGAGGAAAAAGGTGTGGACCGCACCTCGGGGCGCGTGCTCGTCGAGGTCGACCCGCGCTTCTTCCGCCCCGCCGAAGTGGAGCAGCTGCTGGGTGACCCCTCCAAGGCACGCGAGAAACTGGGCTGGAACCCGCGCAAGACCTCGTTCGAACAGCTGGTAAAATTAATGGTGGAACACGATATGAGCTGTGAGCTTGTTTACTAAATTAACATGGATAAAAACAGTAAAATATATGTAGCCGGGCACCGAGGCCTCGTAGGCAGTGCTATCTGGAAGAGCCTCAAGGAGAAAGGGTATGAAAACCTCGTGGGACGCACCCACACCGAGCTCGACCTGATGGACGCCGTGGAAGTGCGCGACTTCTTCGACCGTGAACGGCCCGATATCGTGGTGCTAGCCGCGGCACATGTGGGCGGCATCATGGCCAACCTCAAATATCGCGCCGACTTCATTTACCAAAACCTGCAAATCCAACAAAACGTGATAGGCGAAAGCTGGCGGCACGGCGTAGAGAAGCTCCTTTTTCTGGGCAGCACCTGCATCTATCCGCGTGAGGCCGAACAGCCCATCGCGGAAAGTGCCTTGCTCACCTCGCCGCTCGAATACACTAATGAGCCGTACGCCATCGCTAAAATCGCGGGACTCAAGATGTGCGAGAGTTTCAACCTGCAATACGGCACCAACTTTATCGCCGTCATGCCCACTAACCTTTACGGTCCCAACGACAACTTTAACCTCGAGACAAGCCACGTGCTGCCTGCCATGGTGCGCAAGATGCACTTGGCGAAACTGCTACGCGACAGCGATTTCGAAGGCCTGCGTAATGACCTGCGGCGAAGGCCCGTCGAAGGCGTGGGCGGTAACGCCTCCGAAAAGCAGATAGTGGAAATACTTGCCAAATATGGTATCGACAGCGAGCGTCTGCTGCTGTGGGGCACGGGCGCCCCGATACGCGAATTCCTGTGGAGTGAAGACATGGCCGACGCCAGCGTCTATTGCCTGGAGCATATCAACTTCGATGACGTGCGCGGCGATGGCCCCGAGGTGCGAAACTGCCATATCAACATAGGCAGCGGACGCGAAATCACCATCCGTGAACTGGCCCGCCTCGTGCGACTCACCGTGGGATACCGCGGTACCGTGGAGTGGGACGACACCAAGCCCGACGGCACTATGCGCAAGCTCACCGACGTGAGCCGCCTTCACAGCCTGGGATGGCACCACAAAATGGAGATTGAGCAAGGTGTCCCAGCCCTTTACCGCTGGTACCTCAATAGCCTATAAACCTTATTAGAAATGAATTCTATTAACAAACTATAAACTATAATCTGTTAACTATAAACTAGATGAAAACTGCTTTGAACACCGTGGCCGCACCGGCCGCAATAGGCCCTTACAGTCAGGGTATTGCCGCAAACGGAACCACTTATTTCCTGTCGGGACAACTTCCCATCGACCCTGCCACAGGCGCATTCCCCGAGGGCGGAATCAAGGAACAAACCCGCCAGTCGCTACTCAACGCCCAGGCCATTCTCCAAAGTGCCGGCCTTGACCTGAACAACGTGGTGAAAACCACCGTGCTGCTTAGTGATATCGCCAACTTCGGCCCCATGAACGAGGTCTATGCCGAGTTCTTCGCGCAGCCGTTCCCTGCCCGCTCGGCCTTTGCCGTGCGCGACCTTCCCAAGGGTGCACTCGTCGAGATTGAGATGATAGCCGTGGGCTGAAATAGTTGAAACTAATCATTTAATCATGAAACAGGTATTTACATGCATCCTTAAGGAGAGCCGCGCTGGTATGCCTAAAGGCACCATGATTCAAGTAGCATCAAGTTTTTCGAGTCCGGCCGAATATGAGATTGCCGACGAATGTGAGCGCCGTTTCGGCCGCAAAGCTCGTGACGCTCAATACAAAGGCTACTGGATTATCAACAAAAACTGATCCCTTTGCTGCGACAATAATTTGTCCCGGAAAGACTTTTGCCTTGTTGTTGGGGGTGGGTTAGCGAGTGGTGTCCTGCGGCACGTTCACGTTCTTGCTCATGACAAGGTCGTGGGTGCGTTTCATGAACGTGTCGAAAGCCCCGCGCTGGTCGGCGCGCACCTCACCAGGCATTTCCTCGGGGATGACCTTGAAGTTGTCGCCGCGTCCGCTGGGGTGTTGCACGAAGAACAGCTTGTAACGCGGATTGGTGACCACGGGCTTGCCGTCGACCATTTTCAGTTTCACCTTCACAAGGGCACCGCCACGACAGTCGGGCTTGGTCATGTTTGAGATAAAGTTGCCCAAGCTGTAAACAAGGAGCACGTCCTTGTTCCACTTGTCGCTATGCCGCATCTCAAAAGGCTCCACCACGTGGGGATGACCGCCTATGATAAGGTCGACGCCCTCGTCGATGAGGAACTGCGCAAGCTGTTTTTGTTCGGCCACGGGTGTAAGGGTATATTCCACGCCCCAGTGCATATTAACGCAGATGGCCTGTGCGCCAGCCCGGCGTGCAGCCGCGATGTCGGCCTTGATTACGTTCTTATCGATGTAGTCAACCACCACGTCACCCTGGATGTTGATGCCGTTGGTACCGTAGGTATAGACAAGCATGGCCACCTTGATACCGTTGATGTCGACAATGAACGGCAATTGCTTGTTGCGTGCGGCACGGTTAACGTAGGTACCTATGTGGGAAATGCCCATCTTGTCAAGCGTCTCGATGGTGCGGCGCACGCCCTTGTCGCGACGGTCCAAGCAGTGGTTATTGGCCGTCAAAAGCAGGTCGAAGCCGTCGTTTTTGAGTTGTTGCGCATATTCGTCGGGTGCGCTGAAACAGGGGTAGCCGCTATAGGGCGCACCGCCCAGCGACACCTCCAAATTGGCCACGGCATAATCGGCGGCCTCGATGTCGGGCTTGAGGAGCGCGAAGCACTCGCTGTAGTCGTAGGTACCGTCGGCCCGTTGCGCCGTCTGGAATTGCTTGCTGTGCTGCATGGCGTCGCCGATGAACAGCAGTTCGGCCTCGCTGTTGCCGCCCAGCAGCGACACCAGCGAGAGTAACATCACTGATAGTAAATTGGTCATATAGTTGTTAGTTGTTAGTTGTTAGTTATTAGTTCGACGTTAGTGCGCTGCAAAATTAGTCATAATTTTCGACTTTCGGACCTGCTATCGCAATGAATTCGTTTCTCGCAACCAATGAAATTGCATAACGCAATACCAAAAGAAAAAAATGCGAACTTCACGGATTACACTTAACTTAATAAAACTTCTATATAGCATGAGCCCGTGTTGGAGAAAGCCTGTCTCTCCTAATCTTCCAACTACTTCTTGTCAGGCTCCCATTCCTTGATATTCACAAAATTGCACCAAACACTAGCATCCTTATAGGCTTTTTGACTCCCCTTTGGCACATATAAGATACAAGTGTTATAGTCAACGCTGGCAAACGCATTGTCTCGCACCTCAGCAGGTACTGCACAATTACAATATATCTTTTCAAGGTTTTTACAAGAAAATGAATAGTTTCCAATGTAGGTAACAGAATTGCCAATAGTCACGCTCGTCAAGTCATCACAATCATTGAATGCATTCTCGTAGATGTTCATTACGGAATTGGGAATGGCAACGCTCGTCAAACCAGTGCAACAAGCATACGCATTGTCGTAGATGGCTGTGATGGAATTGGGTATAGCCACACACCCCAAGTCGCTACAGCCAAAGAATGCACGCTCGTCAATGGAGGTTACAGAGTTAGGAATAATTGTGTTTTTGCAACCAAAAGAAAGCCTATCAATTTTAGTTTCAATAATAGCATTACAATCGTCCCTCGAGTCATAGTTTGAATTTCCTTTTATAACCACTATACTCGTAAGACCGCTACAACCATCAAACGCACCTAAACCAATTGACGTAATCGAGTTAGGAATAGTCAGGTCCGTTAAGCCGCTACAACCTTTGAACGCATAGTCATCAATGGATGTGACAGAGTTGGGGAATATCGTGTTTTTACAGCCAACCACTAAAGTGTTTGAAGACGTTTCAATAATAGCATTACAATCGTCCCTCGAGTCATAGTTTGAATTTCCTTTTTCAACCACTATACTCGTAAGGCCGCTACAACCATCAAACGCACCTAAACCAATTGACGTAATTGAGTTAGGAATAATCAAGTCCGTTAAGCCGCTGCAACCCTCGAACGCATTGTTGCCAATGGAGATTGTAGAGTTGGGAATAGTAACATCCGTTAAGCCGCTGCAACCATAGAATGCACATTCTCCAATGGAGGTGACAGAGTTGGGTATAGTCACGTCCGTTAAGCCGCTACAACCAGAGAATGCATGGTCACCAATGGATGTGACAGAGTTGGGAATAGTCACATCCATCAAGCCAATGCAACCAAAGAATGCCAGGTCGCCAATCGATGTAACCAAGTATGTTTTCCCCTTGTTAATCACGGTTTTAGGGATTATAACATCACCATTCAAGGAACTTATTTGACTTACAATAACGGACTCATTTCCTTGGTTGATGTCGTAGCAGACGCCGTCAACCTCAAAATCGTAAGCGGTAGCTGAAAAAGCAAGTAGTGTCGATACAATAAGAATAGTGAATTTGATTGACTTGGTAGGATTCATATATGTTATTTTTTAATTATTATGCCATTGTGATGGGAAAAGTCGTCAAAATACGCCGGGACACCGGAATTGTTGCAAATTTACAACATCTTCTTAAGAAACAGGCAAATTTTACGCAAAAAAATATATAAACAACCGCATCATTAAAACTGCCGTCAATCACACGTCATCCGCATTGCTACCACAGCACAGGCAAAAAAATGATAAATGGCGGGGGCGAAATGTCAAAAGATATGAAAAATGCGGTTTGGGAAGGCGATTTCGCAATTATTTCGCAATTATTTTGTAATTTTGCAGTTTGAAATAATGTATATGATACTAAGAAATGAAGTTTAAAACGACATATCTCCTGATGGGACTCGCTGCGATGGCCGCCATGTTGGGCGCCTGCAACGAGGAATCCACCACTTACGAGACCTACGACAGCTACAGCAACACATCGACGCTCATTGTAAAATTCAACTTACAGAGCAATAGCGAGGTGGCCTCGGGCCTCGATTCGGTCCACTTCACCATCGACCAGAACAAGGCCATGATTTATAACGCCGACTCGCTGCCTGTGGGCGCTGATGTGAGCCGCATGGCCATAAATCTCTCACTAGGCTCGACCGTGCGCTCGGTGAAAATTCACGTCACTGACGGCAAGATAATGAAGGACAGCACGTTCTATTTCTCCAGCACCACGACTGACAGCATCGACTTCACCGGCAATGTGACGTTCACCACCACGAGCTACGACCAGATGTTCACCCGCGAGTACCACGTGAAAGTGAACGTGCACCAGACCGAGCCCGACACCCTATGCTGGCCCCAGAAAGCGCGACGAGACCTGCCCGGAGCCACCACGGCACCCGAAGCACAGCGCGTCACCCGCCAGGGCGACCGCTACTTCTCGCTTGTGGAACAAGGCGGCAGCTACCGCCTAGCCGTGACCAGCGAGCCCGAAGGCACATGGGAAACGACAACCTTGTCGCTACCTTTCACCCCACAAGTGGAGAGTTTCAATGGCAGTGACGATGCCCTGTACCTCCTTTCGCAGGACGGCACCCTCTACGCCTCGTCCGACGCCGGCGCTACGTGGAACGATTGCGGCGTGGTGTGGAGCCATATCGTGGGCTGCTACCAAGGCAAAGTGCTCGGCATCTATGCCGACGGCGACAGCTACCGCCACGACGAGTACCCACGGCCCGAAGGCTTCGTGCCCGTGACGGCCGATGCCGCCTTCCCCATTGCCGAGTCGTCGCCGATAGCCCTGGCCACCTACACATGGAGCGTACAACCGCAAGCCATGATGATGGGCGGCGTCACCGCAAAAGGTGCCGTGACCAACGCCGTGTGGGGCTACGACGGCACCACGTGGGCACAAATCAGCCTCCCAACGAGCGCGCTGCCCGCATTGCGCGGCGCCGTGCTCATTCCCTACTATAGTTATAAGAAAGTGACAGGCAGCCTCATTCCGCAGTGCATGACCACCTGGCTGGTGATGGGTGGCAAGCGTTCCGACGGCACGATGAACACCACCGTGTATTCCTCGCTCGACCAGGGACTGCGCTGGGCCGAAGGTGTTACCTGCCTGCAATTACCCAGTTACTTCACCCCCACCGCAGGCGCCCAGGCACTGGTCGCCGACCGCGAAATGACCAATGGGGACACCACGTGGACCTGTCCGTTCATTTACTACTTTGGCGGTCGTAGCGCCAATGGCGGCGTGGTCAACAACACTTGGCAGGGTGTGTATAACCGCCTCCTCTTCAAACCCATCTATTAAGCACCCATCACATCGACACAATGAAACGACTGTTCTTCACTCTGCTACTCACAGCCACTGCCGCCCTCGCCCTCACGGCGCAGGACTACCGCTACGAAGTGGGTCCCGCCCTGGGTCTTAGCGGCAATCTGAGCGACGTGAACAACAGCAATATATTCAAGCACCCTGGCGTGGCAGGCGGCGGCATCTTCCGTTACAACATCAACACGCGGTGGGCCCTGAAAGCCAACCTCGCCTATGCCAACATCAGCGGCAACAACAAGGGTCACGAATCGGAATACCCCTTCGGGCAAGAATATGAGTTCAATGCCCACCTCATCGATGCTGCCGCCACCATGGAGTTTAACTTCATGCACTTCGGGCAAGGCCCCAAATACAAGAACCTCAAGCGCATCGTCCCCTACATGACGGCCGGAGTGGGCATGGTGATGTCGTTCTCCGACGGCAAGGTGCATGCCAGCCCCGTCATCCCGCTGGGCGCCGGCGTCAAGTTCCGTGTCAAGGACCGCCTCAACCTGGGCTTCGAGTTCACCATGCGCAAGGAGTTCAGTGACAAAATCGACGGCTTGAGCGACCTCTATGGCATCAAGCACGGCATTGCCAAGAACACCGAGTGGTATTCACTGGCCATGTTCACCGTCACCTATGAGTTCAGTAAACGTTGCACCAAATGCCACTATGTGGAATAACTAACGCAAAGCAATGAGCAATCGACAAATAGACCCCAACCGCATCCCTGCCCACATCGCCATCATCATGGACGGCAATGGACGATGGGCACGCGAGCACGGACACGAGCGCAGTTACGGACACGAGAACGGAGTGAGCACCGTGAGGCTCATCACCGAGGCCGCCAGCGAGCTGGGCGTGAAATACCTCACCCTCTACACCTTCTCGACCGAAAATTGGAACCGCCCACAGGCCGAAGTCGACATTCTCATGAACCTCATCGTCACTTCCATTGAGCAACAGACGCCCGACCTGATTAAGAACAACGTGCGTCTCACAGCCATCGGTGACATGGACAGGCTGCCCGACTTCGCGCGCAACAGGCTCTACCGCTGCTTCGACGACACGGCGCACTGCACGGGCCTCGTCCTGTGCTTGGCGCTGAGCTACTCGGCGCGATGGGAAATCACCCGTGCCTGCCGGACATTGGCCACCGAAGCCGCACAGGGAACGCTCAACCCTGACGACATAGACGACGCTATGGTAGCCGCACACATGGCCACAGCCTCGATGCCCGACCCCGACCTGTTAATCCGCACGGCTGGCGACTTGCGCATCAGCAACTTCCTGTTGTGGCAAATTGCCTATAGCGAACTCTATTTCACCGACAAATACTGGCCCGAGTTCACACCCGACGACCTGCGTGAGGCCATCGCCGATTACCAGGGCCGCGAGCGCCGCTTTGGCAAGACTGGCGACCAAATCAAGAACGAGAACCGCACAAAACTCGACGAAAATGCTTAAACTCAACTATAAGAAACCTCTGCTCATCGTGGCAGCCATCGTCGGCCTCGCCCTCGGGGCCACCGCCCAGGAGACCTATATCGTGGGCGACACCATTTACAATCCAAAAATCGCATTCAACGGCCATCCCACCAAGTATGAAATCGCCGGCATCACCGTCAGTGGCGTCGACAACTACGACGAGAACATCGTCAAGGGATATTCGGGGCTCGCAGTGGGACAACGCATCGACATTCCCGGCAGCGACCTCAAGAATGCCGCCAAGCGCCTGTGGCAGCAGGCCCTCTTCGCCAAGGTGCAAATCCGCGTCACCAAAACCGTAGGCGACAAGGCGTGGCTCGACCTCAACCTGCAACAGCAACCCCGCATCAGCAAGGTGAACTTCATAGGCGTCAAGAAAGGCGAACAAAAAGATATTGAGGAGCGCCTTGGCACTCTCGTGGGCAACCAAATCACACCCAACATCGCGAACCGCATTGAGCAAATCATCACCAAATACTATGCCGCCAAAGGCTTCGAGAAGGCCACCTGCGAGGTCCGCCAGCAGGAAGACCTGAGCAAGCGTAACGAAATGATTGTCGATATCGTGGTCGACAAGCACGAGAAAATCAAGGTGCACAAGATTTATGTCGAAGGTAACAAGGTGATGAGCGACCGTAAAATCAAGCGCACGATGAAGAAGACCAACGAGAAGAAAGACCTCTTGAAACTCTTCAGCCAAAAGAAGTTCGTGCGTACCGATTATGAGGACGACAAGCAACGCATCATCGACAAATATAACGAACTGGGCTATCGCGACGCCCGCATCGTGAGCGACAGTGTGGTAAACTACGACGAGAAAAACGTTGATGTCCACATCACCGTCGAGGAAGGAAAGAAATACTACGTCAACAACATCACCTGGGTAGGAAACACCATCTATCCCTCCTCGGTTCTGAGCAACGTACTCGGTTTCGAGAAAGGCGACGTGTATAACCAAAAACTGCTCAACAAACGCACACAGGAAGATGACGACGCCGTCGCCAACCTCTATCTCGACAACGGTTACCTCTTCTTCCAAATCATCCCCACCGAAGCAAAAATCAATGGCGACAGCATCGACCTCGAGATGCGACTCTTCGAGGGAAAGCAGGCACGCATCAACAAGGTGGTGATTAACGGCAACGACCGCCTCTACGAACGCGTCATCCGCCGTGAGCTGCGCGTGAGGCCCGGCGAGCTCTTCAGCAAGAGCGACCTGGTGCGCTCGGCGCGCGAGATTGCGCAGACGGGCCACTTCGACCCTGAGAAGATGGACATCCGCCCCGAGCCCAACGAGGAAAACGGAACCGTGGACATCATCCTCAACCTCGAGTCGAAGGCCAACGACCAAATCGAGTTCAGCGCCGGTTGGGGACAGACCGGTATCATCGGCAAGCTATCGCTCAAGTTCACCAACTTCTCCATCCAGAACCTGCTGCATCCCAGTTCCTATAAGGGCATCATCCCGCAGGGCGAGGGACAGACGTTCACCATCAGCGCACAGACCAACGCCAAATACTACCAGGCCTACAGCCTCTCGTTCCTTGACCCGTGGTTCGGAGGGAAGAGGCCCAATTCGCTCAGCGTGTCGGCCTTCTATAGCCGCCAAACAGGTATCAACTCGTCGTTCTACAACCGACAGTATACCAACTACCTCAACAACTACTACGCCAACAGCCTCTACGGTTACAGCGGGTATTACA
>JAGCUP010000127.1 GCA_017962765.1 Muribaculaceae bacterium
AGCAGCATCGACCGAGTTGACGGGTACGTCGCCACGCGTGATGGTGTAGTTGAGGATGTCTTCGCTATTGGCTCGTTTGATGCCAACCTTCACTTTCGTGTTCTTGTCACCGCGCAGTTTTTCGCGCACGCGGTTGGCATCCACGTTGTCACCCACAAATGGGGCACCCTCGACGGTGACGATTTTGTCTCCTGGCAGCAGACCCACCTTGTCGCTGGGGCCGCCGGGTATCACTTCCATCACGGTGACGGTATCGTCAAGCACTTGGAACGAGATGCCAATGCCGCTGAAGCTACCGTTGAGCTCCTCGTTGGCGGCCTGAAGGTCGCGTGCCGAGAGGTAGGTGCTGTGGGGGTCAAGGTTAGAGAGGATGGCGGGAATGGACATCTCCACCAGGTCGTCGATTTTGATGCTGTCATCGACATACTCCTGCGAGATGAGGTTGAGCACCGTGTTGAGCTTGCGGTCACTGTCGCCGCGTGACGAGGCGAACGGGTTGCCCACGATAGCGCCCACCACAATGCCCACGACCATTGCCACCGCAATGGCCATCGGTGTCCAGGTAGTAGTGTTTCGGCGGTTGTCGCTCATGGATTAATGAAATTTATTCGGATTGGAGACCAAGCTGGACACACTCGATGCCGGCGCGTTCCAGCAGCTCAATGCCGTCGCGCAGGCGGTACACTTCGCCATAGACCACACGTTTAATGCCCGATTGGATGATGAGCTTGGCGCACTCAATGCAGGGGCTCGACGTCACATAGAGGGTGGCACCACTACTGCTGTTGTTGCTCTGCGCCACTTTGGTGATGGCGTTGGCTTCGGCGTGCAGCACATAGGGCTTGGTGTGGTCGTTCTCGTCCTCGCACACGTTCTCAAAGCCCACCGGAGTACCGTTGTAGCCATCGCTGATAATCATCTTGTTTTTCACAATGAGCGCCCCCACTTGCCGGCGTCGGCAGTAGGAGTTTTCAGCCCAAATTTGTGCCATGCGCAGGTATCGCGCATCGAGCAATTGTTGCTTGTCCATTATAGGTCGCGTACTAACTTTCTTTTTCAATCGGCAAATATACACATTTATTTTGGAAAACTAGCTTAATCCTACGGCTATTTTTTCAAAGAATAGAAATGATGGAAAAATAATGGAAAAATCCAGCAAAAAACGCTCTCAAATTTTCCGTTGATGTGAAAACTTAGCGCCAGCCCCATAGTGGGGTTAGGTGATGGTTAAAAGCGGATGCCGAAAAGGGCTGTGACGTCGAAGAGGGAGTTGATGAGGCGGCTGCTTTTGGTACTGTAGCGGTGGTGGTCGGGGTAGCCTTGCAGCCCCATGAAAAACCGCTTGTGGTTATAGACGGCGCCGATGCGGGCGCGCAGGTTGAGTGAGAATGCGCTCTGCCGCAGGTCGGAGGACGGTTTGAGATTGTACCGGTAGCCGAGGTAAGGGGTTACAGTAAAGTTAAGTAGCCATTTCTTGCCCAGTACCCAGTTATAGCCGTAGCCGAAGAGTACGCAGTAGTCGTTGTAGAGGATTCGGGGCGCATCCTCTTGTGTGGGGATGTAGTCTTGGCCTTCTTCAGAAAGCTTCTCTACGTCGAATCGTACGTCGAAGTGCTGCAGACTGATGCCTGCCAGGAACGAGCCTGCACTGCGTTTTTGGTATTTAGAGAAGCAATAGGCGGCCGCTTGTGCATATCGGCGGTTGTTGAAGAAGTAATAGGCTGTGGCTCCCATGGCTTTGCGAGTGATGCCAGGCTGCCGCAACTTGTGCCGCTCGTTATCGATGCGCTTGTCGGTGTAATAGACAGTGATTTCGTTTTTGTTCTCCCAATAATAGGCATCGGCGGCAAAGCGTGCGCAGGTAAACGAGAAATCGACCTTGTCCGACACTTTTTCGCCATGGATGAGGTTGCTCACGCCCACCGAATAACCGAGGCTCACGGCCATGAACGATAAGTTGACACCAATGTTCGACACCAGATTGCTGTTCATCACCATCTTCACGTCATCGAAAGGCTTGCCGACATAGGAGTCCACCCAGTTGTCGCTTTTCAAGAATAGTTTCCAGTTCTTACCGGTGCTCACCACGTAGTCGCTGTCGTAGCTGTTAAAAGCACGGTCGCCCCATTTGTAAGTCTTGTAGCAGAACATGACGAACTTGGGGTAATCCATGGTGCTGTCGTTGAAGTCCACCTTGCCGTGCTTGAGGGCACGCCACCAGTAGCGGCCGTCGCGCGTGGTGTCGAAAGGCTCGTTGAGCTTGTCGTTGATGCGTTGCTTAATGCGCCCGATGGCATTCAAATGGCGCACGGTGTCGGGCACCGCCAGGGTATCGGGTGTCGTCATTTCCTGGCTCATGACCAGCATGGGCAGCAACAATGCCAGTATCGTGAGGCAACGTCTCATTTAGAAATCGCTGAAGAATTTTGGACGAATGAGTAGTCCCAAGCGGACGCGACAGTGGTATTTGTTGTAATCGAGCATATTCTCTCCGTAGCCGTCATAGAAGTGGAGCATGAGGAACTGGTTGTCCTTTTCGCGGATGCGGAAGCCCACATTGATTATCGTGTTGAAGTTCCAGTTCCAGCCTTGGCGCTTGACAAAGGTGACATCGGCCACCCAGCGTTTATTATCTGATACAAACTGAGCGCCAGCCTGAAAAATGCCACTATATTTGAGAATGTCTTTGTTTTGTTGTCCATCGATGATGGGAATCCATGTCTTGGCGTGTACCATCAAGCGGCGGTCGATAAGAACCGAACCGGCAAATGACACCTTGTTCCAACTGCGTGAGGCCTCGCCATCGCGGCCGTTCGATTCATGCTCGAGCAAGATAGTTGCGTTACCCACCAGTTTGCCTTTGTGGATAATAAGCCCCTGGATACCGATGCCCGGGTTGAAGTTCAGGTCATGGAACGGCAGCGACTCTTCGAATATGTTCCACATGGCCTTTTGCGAGTAGCTCAGGAACAAGTGACTGTGGAATGGGAGAATCGACTTGGTGAGGCGCTGGCGGAAACTGATTTGGAACTTCACGTCGCTGTTATACTCGGTGGGCCTGTGGTTAAGTGCCGTTCCAAGCGTAAAATAGTTGTCCTTGTAAATGCCAAAGAACGGCTGGCTGTCGAAATCTTTCACAATGCTGTCGACATTGAGCTTTGTTGTGTCGCTGCCAAGAGCGGTGATTTGCGCTTCGGCGGTGAAAGGCACCACAAAAAGTACTGTAATAAAGATGTTTCTAAAAAGATGTTTCATTATTATCATGTTTTTTGATTATTTTCAATACACGGCAAAACTTATCATGCCCTTATACTTGATCACACCTAAAACTTTGTCATTCATCCATAGCACTGACGACATCATCTCATAGGAATAATCCCCTTTGTCAACAAGCGTATATTCCATGGTGAGGACATAGAGATCATTGCCGTATGCCTGAATGTCCATCACTTCGGAACTTACGAAATTGTCATCCGTGGACTTGAGATGGTACTTTGGTACTCCATCGCACCACACTGTGGCGATTTGGTGCTCTTCGTCGTAATACTCTGACCCAAGAGCATAGTTGTGACCATCTATATAAGTGACAGCGTCTACGGTGCCGTTAAAACTAGTGGTGAAATCTCGATTGACATCGAAACTTCGGGGCAATATTTGCAATTGCTTATCGACCCAAATTGCAGGCTCGCGGCCTACAAATCCTCCTACAAGCACATGTTTGTCGCCGTATGCAAATACACCATGCGCTTCTCCAGAATGAACTCCGTCGGGCAAAGCCAATCTTTCGGATACATATTCACCCTTATGCTCGTAGTACATTACCGGCACTCTGGCGCGAACAGGGGTTTCAACTAATTCGTCCCCCACCACATAACACGCGCCTCCCGCAGCCGATATGCCATGACGGGCTGGTGTGAAATTGTCAGCATCTTTTAAGCGAAATATTCCACTATTTTTAAGCACGTATTTGTTTTTGAGCAAATAGATATAACAATCCCATTTTGCGATACCGTAGATTTTGGAATCCACTTCGTCTTTGAAATCAACATGCAGGGTGTTCCATTTGCCGTTTTTCCAGTAGCCGACACGGCCTTTAGTGTTTGAGCCAGCCACGAAGTAGTCACTGCCCTCCAGGATGATTTGTGAAATAGATTTGCAGTCGGGCAAGGTGGTAACGGTTTCCCCGCTTAAGTCGTAAATGTCTGCAATGCCATTGACTAACAATACTTTTCGCTCCTCGGCAGGCTTGATGGGATTAGGCTCGTAGTGCTGGCACGCCGCTAACGAGAACAATATGCCAAAGGCAAATAGAAGATGAAATAATCGTCGTTCCATTATGATGTATCGTTGTAATTTTGTCCGTTTTGCCTGCAAAGATAAGTTATTTTTCTTAAACAAGTGATAAATAGCCCCAAAAAAGCAACGATGCGCTTACTGCACCGTTGCTTGTGGAGTGCCCTGTGTGTGGAATAAGAGAGTGATGGGGCGTTAGCGTGTGGCGCCTCCAAGGGCGATGTAGAGCTCGATGACGGCTTGTGCGGCATCATACATGTTCATCGCTTCGTTCAACTGTGCGCTGAGCAGGCTTTCCTGGGCCGTGAGCACTTCGAGATAGTTGGCTTTTCCGTTGTCCATCAGCTCGTGGGTACCGTTGTAGGCATCGTGAAGCACTTCCACTTGGCGGTGGTAATAACCATGTTTCTCGCGAGCGGCTTGGCAGTCGGCTATTGCCTCGTTCACTTGGTTGCCCGCTTCGATGACCGTTTGCACGTATCGGTTGCGCAAGTCTTCCTGTTTGAGCTTCGCAATCTCTAAGTTGCCCTTCAGTTGGCCCCGCGCAAAAATGGGCTGGGTGAGAGAGCCCACAATACTGCTCAAAATTTTGCCTGGATTGACGATGGCTCCGCCGGCACTATTGGTCCAGCCGGCAGTACCCGACAGCGATATGCCTGGGAAGAAGGCCGAGCGTGCGGTCTGCATATTGTAGAACGCCTCTTCCATGGCATAGTCGGCTAGACGGATGTCGGGACGCAGCGTCAGCATTTGGGCCGAGATACCCTCCTTCGCTATTTGCGGCATGATGTAACTGCCCCAGCGGTTGCGGTCGATGTGTTGAGGCGTGATGGCCAAGAGGCGACAGATAGAGTTTTCCATGCTCTGGATGTTTCGTCTCGCATCAACAATTTGGGTTTTCACGTTAAGGCACGACGACTCGAGCTGGTTGACGGCGGTTGAGTACACCTTACCATTGTCCCATAGTACCTTTTGTGCCTCAAGCGAGGCTCCCCATAGGCTGTCGGTAAGTATCAATATTTCCAACTGGCGGTCGAGAAGCTGAAGCAAACAATATTGCTGAGCCACAGCCGAAATCAGGTTGGCCCGTACGGCCTCTTCGCGCGCCTGCGTTTGCAGGAGCACGGCGTTTGCCGCACGTTTCTTATTGGTATATGACCCTATTTGGCCAAAGTCCCAGTTTATCTGCAATGGAACATTATAGGTTTTGGAGGTGGCGCTGTTGAAGTTGGCTATTGTCCCCGATGGTGACAAATTCAAAGAGGGGAGAATGGCTTTCTTCGCTATACGCAACGAGGCCTCGCTCTGTTCTACGGCAATGCGCGCCGAGTTGAGGTCGGTATTGCGAACCAGAGCCGTGTCGATGAGTCGTTGTAGCTTCGGGTCGATAAAGAACTCACGCCACGACGGCATGGCAGGCACGTTGCCGGTATAGTTGTCTGCAGTACCAATCCCGATGACGTCGGTCGGTATCTGGGTGTTTGACTCATATTTGTTATACAAGCCACACGAGGAGAGCAGAAAAATAGCAACTGCTAAAGTGAGAAGAATGTTACGTTTCATTTTTATTTAAAGGCATTTCACCCGGCATTTGTTGATGTTATTTATCGTCGTTTTCGGGAAGTTCTTCGGGGAGAACGTCGTCGGTTGGGGACTCGTCGGATGCGGCTTCCTCAGTGGCGACGGCCAAACTTTCGGCTGGCGCTCCGCCTTGGAATTTCTCGTGCAGTTTCTGGAACACGATGAAGAATGCCGGCACCACGAAGAGCAGGGCCAGCGTGCCAACAGCCATACCGGCGGTTACGCCGAGGGCGAGCACGCGGTTGCCGTTGGCACCTGCGCCACCGGCAATGATGAGCGGTATCATACCCGCAATCATCGTCACGACCGTCATCAGGATGGGGCGTAAGCGTTCCTCGCAGGCTGCAAAGGCCGCATCGCGGATGCTCATGCCTTGTTCACGACGCTCCGAGGCGAACTCGGTGATGAGGATGGCTGTCTTGGCCAATAGACCGATGAGCATGATTACACCCGTCTGTAGGTAGATGTTGTTCTCCATGCCGGGCAGGTGCAGCAGCGAAACCAGCCAAATGGCACCAAATGACCCCATCAGACCGAAGGGCACGCTCAGCAGCACTGCCATTGGCGTGAACCATGAGTTGTAAAGCTAAGCCAGAATGAGGTAGATGAGGATGGCGCAAATAACGTAGATGAGGGCTGTGGCATTTGAGCCCGAAGCCTCTTCCACCTCGCGCGACATACCGCCATATTCGTAGGTATAGCCGTTGGGCATTTCCTCTTTAAACACCTCGGCGATGGCCTTATGGGCGTCGCCCTCGGAGTATCCGCTGGCGGTCATCACGCCGCAGGTGATGCTTTGGAATAGGTTAAAGTGGTCGACAGATGCCGAGCCAACTACTTCCTCGAGCGTGACAAATTCAGAAATGGGCGCCATTTTGCCGCCATGTACCCGCACGAAGATATTGTTGAGCGACGAGGGGTCGAGACGATATTCAGGCGCTGCATTAGCCATGATTCGGTAAACCTTGCCGAACTGGTTGAAATTGCCTACATAGCTACCGCCGCAGTAGGAACCCAACGTGTGAAGCACAGTGGCTGGCGTCACACCGGCGCGGTCACACTGCGTGGCATCGATGCTCACTTGATACTTCGGGAATCGCTCGGAGTAGGTCGACATGGCCATCATAATCTCGGGCCGTTCGTTCAGCTTGGCTATGAACTTGTTGGCGTCGTTGTTAAACTCGCTCATAGGACGGTCCTGCATATCTTCAAGCACAAGGTTCACACTACTGTTCGAGCCGTATCCCGGCACTTGGGGCATCTGGAAGGGGATAACTTGCGCGTTCTTGATGTCTTTGCAGTCGAAGGCAAAGCGCCCATAAACCAACATGATGTTATGGTTCATGCCCGGGCGGTCGTCCCAGTTCTTCAAGCGGATGATGAGCGTGGCGTAGCAGCTACCCGAGCGTCCGGCCATCATACCATAGCCACTGACCACCGCATAGCTTTCCAACTCGGGAATCTTCTTCACCTTCTCCTCCACCTTCTTGACTATCTCTTGTGTCTCATATAGGGTGCAGCCCTCGGGTGCACGCACCTCGGCAAAGAACACGCCTTGGTCTTCTTGTGGCACAAGACCCGATGGCAGTCCACGCATGAAGATTACCAGCAATACGGCAGCGATAGCGAGCAGCGCGGCCGAAATCCACGGTTTTTTGATAAATCGGCCTACGCTCTTCTTGTATTTTTTGAGAATAGCGTTGTAGCTGGCAGTGTAGGCCTTGGTGACGTAGTAGTTCAGGTTCTTTTTCTCCTTGCCGTCTTTCGAGTAGCGCATCATGATGGCGCAAAGCGCGGGACACAGCGTCAAGGCCGATACGCACGACAAGCCCACGGCCGAGGCCAGCGTGACACCGAACTGCGTGAAGAATGAGCCCGAGGTGCCGGGCATGAAGGCCACGGGGATAAACACGGCCATGAATACCAACGTACAAGAGATGACGGCTATCGACACGTCGCTCATTGCCTGGCGTGTGGCCTGCTTGGCATCGGTGATGCCACTCTCCATTTTCGCCATGACCGCCTCGACGACCACGATGGCGTCGTCCACCACCGTACCGATGGCGAGCACGAGTGCGAAGAGTGTTAAGATGTTGAGTGAGAATCCTGCGATTGACACGATGGCAAACGTGCCCAGCAACGATACGATGATGGAAATTGACGGAATTACTGTAGCCTTGAAACTCTGCAAGAAGAAGTAAACCACAAGAATCACCAGGATGATGGCAATGACAAGCGTCTCCACCACGTTGTGAATGGCAGCGAAAAGGAAGTCGTCGCTGGTTTCCAGAATCACAAACTCCAGCCCGGCGGGCATCGTAGGTTTCAGTTCCTCATAGAGTTTATTGATGCGAGCGTTCACCTCGGTGGCGTTGGCTCCC
>JAGCUP010000128.1 GCA_017962765.1 Muribaculaceae bacterium
AAATTCTCCCAGCGACTGCGGCCCGTTGAAATTCCTTAAATCCATTCGCCCTCGATTTTTTTGTTCAACAAAATTACTCACTAATTCGCAACTCTCAAAATATTTTGCGCATTTTGGCCGCAAAAGTCGAAAAAAGCGTGCCCTATTAGCACCTTTTAGCCAAAAAAGCCTTATCTTTGTGGCACAAAAATCTAAAAAGAAAAAGCTATGAACATCTCAATTGTTGGAACTGGATATGTGGGCCTCGTCACTGGCTCATGCTTTGCCGACATTGGCGTTAACGTCACTTGTGTCGATACCGACTCGCGCAAAATCAACCTGCTGCTCTATGGCGGGCTTCCCATCTACGAGCAAGGCCTCGAGGCCACCGTCAAGCGCAACGTGGCCGAGGGAAGGCTACATTTCACTGCCGACCTCGACTCGGTGTTCGACAACGCCGACTTCGTGTTTTGCTGTGTCGATACCCCCCCGGGTCCTGACGGCTCGACCGACCTTGAGCAGGTACGCAACACCGCCGAGCATTTCGCCCGCGCCCTCGACCACTACACGGTGTTTGTCATCAAGAGCACGGTGCCCGTGGGCACCTGCGACATGATTCGCGACCTCATCGCCGGCATTCTCGCCGAGCGGGGCGTGAAGGAGGAGTTCGATGTGGTGAGCAACCCCGACTTCCTCACCGAGGGCAACGCCATCAAGGACTTCATGCGCCCCGACCGCGTGGTCATCGGCACCTATAACGAGCGTGCCCGCCAAGCCATGGACCGCTTGTACCAGCCGCTGCGCTACAACAACTTCCCAACCATCTATACCGACAACGTGACGGCCGAAATGATTAAGTATGCCGCCACCTCGATGCTCGCCACCCGCGTGAGCTTCATGAATGAAATCGGCAACCTGTGCGAGGTGGTGGGCGCCGACGTCAACACGGTGCGCTTGGGCGTAGGCACCGACAGCCGCATCGGCCCCAAATACATCTATCCGGGCTGCGGCTACGGCGGCACACTGTTCCCCAAGGACATCAACGACCTCATCAACATCGCCGACCGCCACAACTACTCGATGGACGTGCTGCGCGCCGTCGAGAAGGTCAACAACCGCCAGAAACGCGTACTCTTCGACAAACTCGTGCGGCACTATGGGGCCGACGACCTTAAGAATAAGACCGTAGCCATCTGGGGACTTTCGTTCAAGCCCGAGACCGACGACATCAGCGGCTCGCCAGCCATCAACACCCTCGACCTGCTCATCGAGGCCGGATGCCATGTGCGCGTCTACGACCCGGTGGCGATGAACGCCTGCAAGTACCGCTGGAGCGAGATTTACTGCGCACTCGACATCTACGACGCCGTCAACGGCGCCGACGCCCTCTTGCTCATCACCGAGTGGCGACAGTTCCGCGTGCCGGCCTGGGACCGCGTACTCGCCGCGATGCGTACGCCGGTCGTCATCGACGGGCGCAACATCTACAATCCCGCCGAGCTCGCCGAGAAGGGCTTCACCTATTACTGCATTGGCAAGTGAGCGGCGAGTTAAGGCAATACGACAAGATTATCATCGGCATTGACCCGGGCACCAACGTCATGGGCTATGCCCTGTTGGGCGTGAAGGACAAATCGCTCGGCGTACTCGCTATGGGCGTACTCAGGCTCAACAAGTTCGATGACCACTATATGCGCCTACACCACATTTATGAGCGCGTCGCCGGACTCGTCGAGGAATTCCTGCCCGACGAAATGGCCATCGAGGCGCCCTTCTTCGGCAAGAACGTGCAGTCGATGCTCAAATTGGGACGCGCACAGGGCGTGGCCATCGCCGCCGCACTCTCGCGCCAAGTACCCATCACCGAATATGAGCCGCGAAAGATAAAAATGGCCATCACCGGCAACGGAGCAGCCAGTAAGGAACAGGTGGCCGCCATGCTGCAACGACTGCTGGCCCTCTCGCCCGACGACATGCCGCAGTTCCTCGACGCCACCGACGCCCTGGCCGCCGCCCTGTGCCACCACTACGAGAGCCAGAAACCCGTCAAGAGCCATGGCAGCGGCTCATGGAAAGACTTCGTAGCGCACCACCCCGACCGTCTCGCCCGTTAATGACAAAAAAACAATATTTCATCCAATAAATAAAGAACAACCGTTTACCCATGGCCCAAGACACCATAACCCAAGAGTCCCCGCGCAAACGCTACGACTTCGACCGCGTGGCGCGACTGGTGATTACCCTGGTCACCGTGGTGGCCATCATCTATGTGCTCAACTACCTCAGCAGCGTGTTATTACCATTCCTCATCGGGTCGCTGCTGGCCTACATGATAAACCCGCTCGTAGAGCTGCTGCAGCGGGCGCTGCGCCTCAAGAGCCGCATCATTCCCACCATCTTGGGCATGGCGCTCACCATCGGGGGCATCGCGCTTGTGCTGTGGTTAGTCATTCCCTACTTGGTGCGCGAGTTCACCAATATGGGCCAAATGCTGGCGAAATACGCCCAATCGTCATTCACCTCGTCGCAAATCCCGCCGGCCATCCACGACTTCCTGCGCGAAAACCTCGACTTCGAGAACTTGCAGACGCTGTTCACGCGCGAACAATGGATTGATATTATCAAGAGCGTGGCAAGCGGCACATGGAGCGTGGTGGGCGGCACATGGAGCATTCTGCTGTCGGTGGTGACATTGCTTATCGTGTTGCTCTACATGTTCCTCATCCTGATTGATTACGAAAAAATCACACACGCATTTAAAGGCGCCATACCGCCGCGATACCGCCGACTCTCGTTTCGCATCATGCGCGACGTGGGCACGACCATGAGTCGCTATTTCCGCGGACAGGCTCTCGTGTCGTTCTTCGTTGGTGTCATCTTCGCCATTGAGTTCTCCATCATTGGCCTACCCATGGCCATCGTCTTCGGTATGTTCATCGGCCTGCTCAACATGGTGCCCTACCTGCAACTCACCTCGATTCCCATCGCCGCTTTCCTCTGCCTCGTGGCAAGCGTCGCCACAGGCGGCAGTTTCTGGGCGCTCTTCGGGTGGACTATCGGCGCCTACTGCCTGTGCCAGGTCATCCAAGACCTCGTGCTCATCCCCCTCATCATGAAGCAACAGATGGGCCTCAACCCGGCTATCATCTTCCTTGCACTCTCAATATGGGGTTACTTGCTGGGACTGCTGGGACTTATCATCGCCCTGCCCTTAACCACACTCATTGTTTCCTACTACAGCGAGTTCGTCCTCCACACTCCCAACCCCCTGTACCACAGCCGTAAGAAGAAGAAAACGAAAACCGAGAAGTTCAAAGAAGTCATTGCCCGCGAGCCCGCAAAATAAGCCGTGAGCTGTGAGGCGTGAGCTTTGAGGTGTGAGGCGTGAGCGACCTCTTGACGGATTCCATGTTTTTACTTGGATTTCAATGCTTTGTGCAGGAGGGTGGCAAGAGGCAGCAGGATTGCGAGGGCAAGGACATGGTGGTAGGGGAAGAGATCGAGGCCGTAGTGTGCGGCAAGGGGGCAGGCAAGATGGGAAACAGCCATGGCCACCACCACTTGGAAAAGATAGGTCTCAAAGCTGATGTTCCCGAGCCATTGTAACGGGCACACCGCGAAGAGTTTGCCGACGAGGCCTTCGCGGCCGTGGTTATAACCAGCGACGAAGACGAGGAACGCAATAGGCAGCCACCACAGGGGAGCGTTCTCCCAAGGTGCCGATGCCGGGCACAACCTATTGATAATCACCACAGCGGCAAAGAACACGATGGCAACCACCTCAAGGAAAGTATACGATTTAATTAGCGACTTGCGGCGCGCGGCCTCGACGAGACCGAAGATTGCCATACCCAAGAAATAATCGATGAGGCGCGCGGGCGGGAAAAAGTAGAAGAAATCGCGCCATGACTGCGGAAGCCATAGGCACGCCACAGCAAAAGCGGCACAAAGCACCACGGCAAGGGTTACGGCCCAGCGCGTGCCGAGGCGACGCAAGAGGGCGAGCAGCAACGGCGTGACGGCATAACAGAAAAGGATGGTGGAGAGGAACCAGGCTGGCACGTTGAGCGAGAGGTACACTTCGCGCTGTGGCACCCAGGCGTGGAGCAACGCGGCATTAAGGGCGAGGGTGCTTCCCTCGGGCAACTTGCCCAAATAGCGCCAGTTGAAAAGAAGCACGATAACGAGGGCCAACCAGTGCAACGGATAGAGGCGTAACGCGCGTTTCGTCACAAACTGTCCCCATTTGCCCGCCGTCCACATCTTGTCGCCGTGATGCATGGCGTTGAGATAGCCAGCAGCGATGAGAAAGAAACTCACGCCCGCCCATGTAAGCTGATTGAAGTATCCGTTGGCGTAATAATGGAACAGGACAATACACAGGGCAAAGATACCCCGCCACGCATTGATTGTCGTGTTCACTGGCCGCGCCATAGTAAAGGTTAATGGAAAATGTTAAGGGTTCGGGAATGGGCTCAATCGACAATGGAGGTGTAGTTGCTTTTCTTGATGCGGTGGCCGCGCAACTTGTAAATCCAATTGACGAGCGGACGCCACAACAAGAGCGGGGTGGCGGTGAGCAACAAACGCGGAGCCTGCAACACCGAGCATACGCGCTTCACGGCAAATCCCGTGAGGAGCCACAAGGCGAGGGCCAACACTGCGACAACAGCCACAACGAAGGCGTTGCGCCAGTCGAGGGCCGCGGCGGCAGCAAGCGCGCCCCAAGCGGTATAGTGGATGCAAGACCACAGGCCTTGGGCAAGGAATGGCCGTCGCACGGGCAACTGCGAGGTGGTGAAATCGCGGCGCAGCTTGAGCTCATAATGCGCGCGCGCCACATTGTGGTAGTGGGCCACGGCGTGACTCTCGGGTGCGAGCTGCACACGTGTGTTATCGCCATGCGCTATTTCGCTCACAAACACGTCATCGTCGCCCCACTTGAGGTCAAGGGAGCGCGAAAAGCCCGTGTTGTCGAAAAAGAGTTGACGGCGGTAAGCCAGATTGTCGCCGGTGCCGCGATAGGGATGGCACTTGATAGCGCTGGCAAGCCACTGCGAAGCCGTGAGTACTGTGTCAAGCACACGGTAACGACGTCCCATCTTGCGATCACTGTCGAAGCGATAGTGGGCATAGCCAAGCACCACATCCACGCCCGGCACGAAGTTACGGGCGATGAGCCGCAGCCAGTTGGTTTCATCGACGCTGCAGTGGGCGTTGGTGTTGACGATGACATCGCCATGGGCCGCCTTGATGCCGAGCATCAACGACAGTTTCTTGCGTGAGAGCGAACGCGTGCCCTCGGGAATGAAAGTGGTGCGCAAATGGCTGTATCGCGTGAGCATCTCGCTCAGGAAGTCCTTGGTGCCATCGGTCGAATCGTCGTCGGCCACGATGACCTCGTAGCGCGGGTAGTCTTGTTGGAGCAATGTGGGCAGGAAACGCTCGAGCCACTCCACATCGTTGTGGGTATAGACGAGGACCGAAACGGCAGGCAGGTCGTCGTCGGCCAGGTATTCGCGGTTCGTCTCGCCTTCGGCCACATGGCGCTCAAGGCGGCGCGCACGGAGCCACAGCCACACCACGTCCGTGACGGCCGTGACGGCGGCCACGGCGAGCAGCGCCCACTGGAGTGGCGAAAGAAGGACGTTAAAAGTCATGCCCACGAAACTACGCGTCAGTCAAGCGCTTTCTTGATTTCGTCGAAGATACCGTCGATGGTGCCGGTACCCTGGATAAAGCGGTAGAGGCCGCGCTCCTGATAGAACTCCTTGAGGGGCGCCGTGAGGTTGTGATAGACCTCGATGCGCTTCTTGATGGTCTCCTCGTTGTCGTCGCTGCGGCCGCTTATCAGTCCGCGTTTCACGAGGCGGTCCACGAGCTCCTCATCGGGCACTTCGAGGCCCACCACATGGTGGACGGCGGTGCCGCGCTCGGCGAGCATGGTTTCAAGGGCCTCAGCCTGCGCGATGGTGCGGGGAAATCCGTCGAAGATAACGCCATTTTGCGCCTCCTCGTGGTGGTCGTCGAGCACGCTGGCGAGGATATCAATCATGAGCTCATCGGGGATGAGCTGGCCCTGGTCCATAAAGGCGCGGGCGGTCATGCCGAGGTCGGTACCACGGCGGATGTGGTCACGCAATACGTCACCCGTCGAGATGTGGAACAATTTATAGTGCTCGATGAGCTTCTCACTCTGTGTCCCCTTGCCCGAGCCGGGTGCGCCAAAAATTATGATATTCAGCATAATCCTTTGAGTTTTAGCAATTTTCAGTCTACTTTCACATAGATGTCGGGCAGCGAACGTGCTTCGCCATCGAGGTCCAAGCCGTAGCCCAAGATGAAACGGCTGGGAATCTCGAAGCCCACATACTCGGGCACTTCGCCCGTGGTGAGCGATGCCGGCTTGTAAAGCAGGGTGGCCATCTTCATGCTCTTCGGGTTCTTGGCCCTGAGGATAGCCCTAAGTGCCTTGGCCGTGACGCCAGTGTCGACGATGTCCTCGACAATGATGACATCGCGCCCCGTGATGTTCTCGGCAAGGCCCATCACCTGCGTGATTTCGCCCGTCGATGAGGTACCCTCATAGGACTTGAAGCGGATAAAGGTGATTTCGCTGTGTTCCAGGTTCACAGCACGGAACAAGTCGGCGGCGAAGATGAACGAGCCGTTAAGAACGCAGACGAACACGGGCGGCAGCTCGTTGTTCTCGTAGTCGCGCCTGATTTCCTGCGCCACGCGCAGCACTTGTTTCTGAATCTCTTCCCTACTGATGTAAGGCTCGAAGTTGAGCCCCTTGATGGTGACTATTGCCATAGGATTTCCCTTTAAATTGGTTTTTAAAAACGCAAAGTTACAACAAATTCTCGCAACCACCAATTTTTTTCGCCTCTTCCGCAAAAATCAACACCCGTCACGAGTTCACGCGACGGGTGCTTCAATACGTTTTTTGCTGTTCCAACCTTTATTTGGCGGGAGTTTGCTGGACGGGAGCGTCGGGGGTGGCAGGCTGGGCCACTTGGGTGGTGTCGGCAGGCATGCGCTCCATGTATCCATTGGGCTGGAACACGTGGCAGCTCGACGACATAATGCCCATGGCAACGCCCATGCCGGCAATGGCGACGGCCTTGCCGAGCTGCTGACGTAACCTGAGTTGCCGCTCAAGCCATCGCATCTCGTTCTCGCATCGGGGGCAGGTGCCCTCGCAGTCGCCCTCGTGATGACATTCGGCGGGAGTGTAGTCGATGTCATTGGCCTGCGCGATATCTTGCCTGATGGCCTTGAGGGTGTCGCAGATGTGTTTACCTTTGTTCATAACCGTAATTTATTTAGCTTAGTTGTAATCAATTAACACTTACACCGCTAATCTTCCGAAGCGTCAGGCTCTTTCTTGACAAGGCGCACGAGGTCGAGCTTGGCACCCGTCTTCTTGATGACGGTGAGCGTGTAGTCATCGAGCTCGATGTGCTCGCCCTCGTTGGGAATGGCACCCAGACGCGTGAAGATGAGGCCGGCGATGGTCTGGTAGTCGTCGTTCTCGGGTAGGTCGATGTCGAAATCCTCGTTGATGCGCGTGATTTCCACGCGTCCGGCGAACTCGAACGTGCGTTCATCGACTTGGCGGGCGATGAGTTTCTTGCGCTTGCGGTCGTGCTCGTCCTCGATGTCGCCGAAGATTTCCTCCACGAGGTCCTCGAGGGTGACCATTCCCGCCGTGCCGCCAAACTCGTCAACGACGATGGCCATGCTTCGCTTTTCCTTGAGGAGCGACTGCATCATTTTCTTGGCGAGCATGGCCTCGGGGGCGAAGAGGACGGGCTTGATGCGGTCTTTCCAGTTGACATCGGTGACGAAGAGTTCGCTTACCTGAATAAATCCCAGCACATTGTCGATATCGTCGTGATAGACAACAAGTTTCGATAGGCCGCTCTTGGAGAAAAGACTGATGAGGTCGTCGCTCGTGGTTTCGGCGATATCGACAGCCACAATTTCGTTACGCGGAATCATGCAATCGCGCAGCTTGGTATCGCCGAAGTCGAGGGCGTTCTCGAAGATTTTCACCTCGCGCTCCACTGTCTTATTCTCATCCTCGCGCTTATCGATGTTCTCCTGCAGGTAGTCATCGAGCTCGTCGATGGTGATGAGGTCGAGGTTTTGCTTCGTCTCCTTAATGCCGAAAGCTTTCATAATTAGCCTCGAAAGCCATGTGGTGAACTTGCTGATGGGATAGAGGAGGTAGTAGCACATCACGAGCGGCAGCGAGAAGGTGCGCAGCGAGTAGTTGGGGTTGATGCGGAACACTGCCTTGGGGATGAACTCGCTCACGATGAGGATGATAAGCGTGGAGGAAATGGTGATGGCGATGAGCGTAGCAGCCTCGCTGCCCAGCCAATTGTTGAACGTCTTTTCGAGCAGCGCGGTGAAACCGATGGCATAGACCACGTTCACAATGTTGTTGCCCACGAGCAACGTCGAAATGAAGGTGTCGCGGTGGGTGTAAAAGACATTAATGATGCGGTTGGCGAGGCCGCCCTTGGCCACGTCGATGCCCAGCCTCACCTTGTTCGACGAGACAAAGGCGATTTCCATGCCCGAGAAGAATCCCGACATGAGCATGGCCACGAGCGTGATGATTAATGCTGGTATTGTGCTTATTTCCATATTGTCAGTTCAGTTCTTGGGGCAAGCGCGAGCTGTCGAAGGGAATGATGGCGCTCACTTTTTTAAGGGTATAATTCGTGACGCGACCGTCGCTCTCGTTGCCGTGGTAGCCCGTGCCCTCGATGATACGGTCGGCTTTCTCAAGATGCACAAAAGCATCGCTGTAAAACTCGTGGTCCATCGTGTTCCAGTACATCTGGTCGGTGAGAATAAGGTCACCGTTCACCATGGTGATACTCACGTTGCCGTTGAGGCTCCACAAGTGACCCGTCTCATCGAAGTGAGCCGAATCGCAGCGTATCTCGCGCACTACACGGAACTGGTCGTCGAGCTCCTCGGCGACTGCACCGCGCGGAAACACCCAATGAGGCTTCTGCGCCTCCTCAAACATGAGCCACTCGGGCGCGGTGATGCGGTAACGGGTGTGTCCCGAATCGCTCACCACGGTCTGCACGTTGGTTGTGCGCACGGTGGGCACACGCTCGGGGTCGGTCGACTGGTCGACGACATCGCGCAACTCGTCCTTGCAGCCTACGAGCATCGAGGCCATGAGCAATGCAAGCAAGAAGAATATCGGCGACCGTGACACGGCAGTAATGGGGACGTTAGTGTTACCTAATCTTGTTCTTCCAGAACCAGAGCTCGTTGAAGTTGACGCTCAACGTGATGTTGAGGTAGTCCTCGGTGATATAGACGGTGGGGGCGCTGTAGCGGTGGCGCCACTCGAGACCCAGATTGACGAGCGTCTTGCTCGACGGAGCCGGGAAGGTGAAACCGATGCCCACGCCGTAGTCGCGCACGTTGTTGCCCTGGATGTTGAGGTAGTCGTGGTTGTAGAAAGCACCCACACGATAGGTCATGCGTTTGTAATAGGCGCCGCGACTGTTGGGCGTGTAGGAAAGGCCGAAAGCGGCTTTCCAGCGGTCGCCGAGCGTGGTCGAAGAGCCCTCGAAACCTTCTAGCTTGGTGTATTTGGCCTTGCTCCACGGCTGGTACAGGAAGTCGGCTTCGACCATCAGGCGGTCGCCGTGGGCATAGCTGATGCCGGCACCGTAGCTCTCGGCCTGCTCGTGGGAGCCTTTCAACGATCCGTAGCCCACGGTGTCGGCCTCGATGTCGATGGTCTCGTCGTAATAGATTCCCCAAGTGTGACCGTGGTAACTCTTGCGCGGGGTATAAGTGGCGCCGAGCACGATGCGGTCCTTGGGGCTGACGTTAAAGGCATACTGCAAGCCGGCGTTCACGTCATAGTCCCTGATTTCGAGACTACGCTGGAACATCGCAGTGGAGTTTCCCACGACCAAGGTGGTATTGGCGATGGTACCAAACAGGTAACCCACGTTCACACCAAAGCTCAACCCTTTCACCGGCGAGTAACCCAAGCCCACATATAGCTTGCTCAGGCCGCCTTCGCCCATACGCGCCTCGGCACCGTTGTCGAGCTTCGCCGCGTAGCTATATCCCACATTGCTGTAGGGCAGCAGGCCGAAAGAGCCACCCAGACCCTTGGTGATGCGGAACTGCGTGGTGATGTAATCAAGACCTCCCGAGAAGCTATGGCCACTCTTGCCAGTCTCGCTCGACCAGACGTTCGACAGGTCGAAGCCCAGGTCCCACAAGAAAGTGAGCGAATCGACGCAAGCATAGCTCGCCGGGTTCATCACGTTCACCTGACGCCCGTTCTGCATGGCAATACCCACGCCGCCCATAGAGCGTTGTATGCCGCTTGCGTTATCGTTAAGAATACCGTAACCCACGCGCGAATAAGGCGTGGTGGAATATTGCGCCTGGGCCGCAAATGAGCCAATAGCCATAGCCAGCGCGCACAAAATGAGCTTATTAATTCTTATCTTCATCGTTGTCGTTTTACACAATTTGCAAAGTTAGTCATTCCTCGCCACAAAACAACGCAATTTAGCGTTTTTTAACCAGCATAACCCTCATTGCACCGCACAAGCACGCAACCTGTATCGCGTGAAATTCGGGCAACACACCACCCTTCACCGCATCCTTCGCCGCTAAAATGCGGAATTTCGGGTAAATTTTTGTTTTTTTGCGCGATAGGGCTTAACTTTGTGGGCTTTTTATAAAAACGAAAAAGAACCTACTTTTCAGCTACAATAATGGAAGAGAATAAGAAAAACCTCAAGCCGCTGGCCGGCATGGCGCTCAACGACCTGCAAGGCGTGACGGCCAAGCTGGGCATGCCGCGTTTTGTGGCCAAGCAACTGGCCGGATGGATTTACGGCAAGCGCGTCAACTCGTTCGACGAAATGACCAACATTTCAAAGGCCAACCGCGACAAGCTCGCCGAGGAATTTTGTGTGGGACTTTACGGCCCGATGCAGGCCGCCACGAGCGCCGACGGCACCGTCAAGTACCTCTTTGACGCTGGCGAGGGCAAGGCGGTGGAAAGCGTATTCATCCCCGAAGAAGACCGCGCCACGCTGTGCATCAGCTCGCAGAAAGGCTGCCGCATGAACTGCTACTTCTGCATGACGGGCCGCCAGGGTTTCCACGGGAACCTCACAGCGAACCAAATCATCAACCAAGTGTTGAGCGTGCCCGAGAGCGAACAGCTGACCAACGTCGTGTTCATGGGCATGGGTGAACCCCTCGACAACCTCGAGAACGTGCTGCGCGTCATCGACATCCTCACCGCCGAGTGGGGACTGGCGTGGAGCCCCAAGCGCATCACCGTGAGTACAGTGGGTCTCAAGCCGGCCCTCAAAATCCTCGCCGAGCAGACCAGCGTCCACATCGCCGTGAGCGTGCACGACGCCGATGCCGACGAGCGCGGCCAAATGATGCCTATCGAACGCGCCTACCCCATCAAGGAGGTCATGGAAATGCTCGGCAAGTACGACTTCGCCCACCAACGCCGCCTCTCGGTAGAATACATCATGTGGAACTGGTTCAACGACGACATCCGTCACGCTGAGAAGCTGCGCGAACTGCTGCCCAACAACCATGTGCGCGTCAACCTTATCCGATACCACTACGTGCCCGAGGTGCCCAAGCTGCGCACTTCGAGCGACGAGCGCATGACCTACTTCCGCGACTACCTCAACGGAAAGGGCATCACCTGCACCATCCGCCGAAGCCGTGGCGAGGACATCGCCGCCGCCTGCGGACAGCTTGCGGGCCGCGTGAAAGGCGGCGAAAAGAAACCCGCCGAAAAGAAACAGAAAAAATAACCCTATAAAACCTAAAAACTTAACATGAAACTGAGAACCTTAATTGCCGTCGCCATTGCGACGGTAGCGGCATTCACCGCGAGTGCCGCCGAGCCCACCGGCTACTACGACGCCGCGCACAACAAGAACCAACAAGCGCTGCTCACCGCCCTCTACAACATCGTTGGCAGCCACAACAAAGTGAGCTACGACGGGCTGTGGGAGGCCTATAAAACAACCGATGTCACTACCGATGGCAAGTACTATTGGGACATGTACGCCACCACCAAGTACCCCCTCGGGGAGAAACATTGCGGTAACTATAGCGCCGTGGGCGACTGCGTCAACCGCGAGCACTCCTTCCCCAAGAGCTGGTGGGGCGGCGGATCGGCCAACCAATACAGCGACCTGTTCCACCTCTATCCCACCGACGGATTTGTGAACAACCAGCGCAGCAACTATCCCTTTGGCGAATGCGCCAACGGCACCTATCTGCCCACCAACGGCACCAATAAGCCGCTGGGCAAACTGGGAAACTGCACTTACAGCGGCTACACCGGCAAGGTCTTTGAGCCCGACGACGAATACAAGGGCGATTTCGCGCGCTCCTACTTCGGACTCGCCGCCGCTTACAATAACGTCATCTCCGGATGGACAAAAGGCGAAGGAAGTGCTATGATGGCCGGCAACAAATACCCCGTGTTCACCGACTGGGCCCTCAATCTTTTGCTCGACTGGCACCGTCTCGACCCTGTGAGCGAGAAGGAGAGAAACCGCAACGACGCCATGTATGCCGAGAATCTGCAACACAACCGCAATCCTTTTATCGACCACCCCGAGCTCGTGGAATACATCTGGGGCAACAAAAAGAATGAGTTGTGGACCGGCAGCGAGAGCAGTGTGCCCACATTGATAAGTCCCTCGGCGGGCAATGCCATCGACTTTGGCACCGTGGCCAACAACACCACCCACACGCACAGCGTGACCGTGAAAGGCACCGCACTCACCAAGGACTTGACAGTGAACGTGCGCGGCAACGGCTTCTCGTGCCCCACGACCACACTTACCGCCAGCGCCGTCAATAGTGGCACCAGCATCACTATCACCTTCAGCGCGCCCGCCACGGCACAGCAGTCGTACGGCGCCCTCGACATCAGCAGCGACGAAGTGAACGTGAGCGTGTCACTCACGGCACAGACTGTGACCGGCATCCCCGCATTGGCAGCCACCGAGGTGACCACCTCGTCGTTCTATGCCAACTGGACACCGATGGGCGACGCCACCACCTATAGCCTTTCGGTGCTCCAAGACGACGGAGCCACCCCCGTAAGCGGCTATCCCAAGAACGTGACCGCCTCGACCGGCAAGTACCTCGTGAGCGGCCTCCAACCCAACACCACCTATTACTACCAGTTGTCGAGTGCCACACTCACCTCAAATGCCGTCGAGGTCACCACGCTCGAGCCCATGCGCGTGATTTCCATCCAGACGCAAGAAGAGTTTGAAATCACCGCCGAGCTTAACGCCGCATCGCCCATCCTCGAGGCACAGGTCTATACCGAATATGTTGAGGAAGACATCACCCTCACTGTGACCGGCAACTTCGAAATTTCGCTCAACAAGCAGGAGTGGGCACAAAGCCTCAACATCGACCCCGACGGCGAGATTTTCTACGTGCGCATCAAGAGCACGGCACGCGAAGGCGAGTTTGAAGGCCTCCTCAACGCATGCACAGCCACCATGGACGGCGCCGACGAGGAAATCGTTGGTTACGTCATCGACCCGAGTAGCGAGCCCAACAGTGTCACCGAGGGCTTCGAGGCCATAGCCTCGGGCGGCTACTGGAACGGCAACACTGTCAAGCAAGGCGACGCCTACTCGTGGGCATTCAACAATGCCGGCGTGTGGGGACAAGGCAGCGACAACTACAACGGTAACCAAAGCGTGCGCATGCGCGTCAACTCAACTAACGGCAACGGTTATATTGCCATGAACGAAGACAGCCCCAGCGGCGCCAGCAAGATATCCTTCTATGCCAAGCCTTTCGGCTCGGATAACGCCGCCACCGTCGTGGTGAGTTATTCGACCAACCAGGGTGCCTCTTGGACCCAACTCAAGACCTTCACCGTGGGCAGCACCAACGGCTCTAACGCGCCCGCCCGTGCAGCCATGGCCGAAAACAACTACTACAGTGCCGACCTTGATGTGAAGGGCAACATCCGCTTCAAGATTGAGCAAACCAGCGGCAACCGCCTCAACATCGACGACGTCACCATCACCGACGCCCGCATCAAGACCAACGTCGTGGAGAGCATTACCAGCTCCAGCCGCAACTGGGAGGCCGTACCCATGAAGACCGGCATCCTCGTCACCGCCTCGCGCGGCACCACTATCGAGGTCTATAACCTCGAGGCCAAGCGCATGGCAAAAGTCAGGGTCAACGGCTCCAAGTTGGTGACGCTTCCCGCCGGCATCTACGTCGTGACCGCCGACGGCCAATCGACTAAGCTTATTGTCAAATAACGCGAAAAATCCGTCGTTTTTCGCCACTCATCATCACGGGAGGGCGTGCCCAAAACGAGGCACGCCCTCCCGCTTTTTCGTTCCCTTCAACGTCCAGTTTGCAATCTGGGCTGTTACTTCGTGGGGCTGCCGGGTGACGCGATATCATTTTACATTTGCACCCAAAAAACATGCTATGAAACACAAAAAACTACGTATCGTACCACAGGGGATGGGTCCCTTGTACAACGCCGAAGCCGCAAAGCGCGGCGAAGCACAAACACTTGTCAACCTGCGCGAACGCGAGGACTGCCTCGTCGCTGTCGGCAGCCCTGCTCCAGCGGGAAACATTCCTTACGGGCATCGGTTGCTGGCTATTGACGGCGACCATCTTATCACCGCACGCGATAGCGACGTCGCCATCGACGGCACCGTCGTGGCTACGGTGCGGGGCAATGTGCTCCATGCCCGCGTGTTGGGCCGATTCATCATCGTCGCCACCACTTGCCAATGTGTGGTGCTGCATCACCGCGACAATGGTTACGTGACCCTCACGCCCGAAGAGGCCGTGCCACGCGTGAGTCTCGCGGCCACCGCCACGACACGCTTTACGGCCACGGTGCCGGCGGTGACCTTCGAGAATCCTTATCGCACGTGGCAGGCACCGCTCACCGCGCAAGACCAGCGCATGGTGCTTGCCGCTGTCGGCACGGCATGGCGCGATGCACGCGCCGCTGCCACGGCCGCCGGCCGCCACTGTGGCCCGCTGTTGGCGCGTTACGGCGTGCGCCTCTGGGACGACAGCTACCTGTGGATGAGCCAGCCCGTCGTGGTGGGCGGTGCGACAATCCACAGCCACTATCGCGCCTCGATGGCACTCACCACAGGCAACTCACAGTTCACAGGAACACAGCAGGGCACGCTGGGGCTCGATGCCTACGCCTTGGACATCGTCGCCCTTGATGCCATCCCCTCGGCGTGGCGTCCGCTGGTAAAGGCCATCGATGTGCTTACCACGCCGGCAACCTCAGCCGTGAGCACGACGCTTGATTATCGCTGTGCCTTCGATACCTCCCGTGTCCCCGTCCTTGAGGCGGGTCTCAAACCACGTCCCGACAATCAACTATGGAACGACCTCTTCGGCGCACAATGGATCGTAGTGGCCACCGCCGCGCCCGCGCCCGACGGCACCATCACATTTTCGACGGTGGCCACGCCATCGATGCGCTTCTCCAATGCGCAACTGGCTCCCCTCATGTCTCACCTCGCGTGGGAACAGCTCGAATGTGCCACGCTCGTACATGACGGACGACTTCATCTCGCACCGTTGTGGTGCCGACCCGTGAACCCGTGGCACGCCGCGATGTGGTGTGAGGCCGTAACGGGCGACCCCTGTGAAGCCACCGTCACTGTCACCCTCATTGATGAGCAGGGCATGCGCCACGTCACCACACGCGAACAGCTCGCCGGCACGCCCACTGTCCTTAACGCGCTCATCACCTACCCCGACGTGCGCGCCACCCACATCGCCATCAGCGCCGGCGGACGCTGCTGGCAGGCCGATTTGGTGCCTTGGCAAGAGGCAGGCCTCGCCATGGCCGTCGCCTCTACGTGGGAGGGCCACGCCACGAGCACCGGCACAATCGCGGCCTCGAACGAAATCGAGGGCGGTCTCGTGGTGCGCGCCGTCCTCGAGGTGAGCGAGGTGCAAAATCCTTTCGTTTTCACGACGGTGAACGTGGGACTGCACTACGACATCGTCGCCATGGCCGCCGCTGTGACGCCCATCTACAACGGCGGATTCGGCCGATATCCCCTTTACCTGTTCACTACTGGAGGCATATACGCCCTGGCGCAGGGTGCCGCAGCTTATGGCGGAACGCGCTACGTGTCAGAGCTACTTATCGACGGCCAGGTGGCTCCTGTGACGGGCGGAGGACGCGTGTGGTTCTTCGATAAAGAAGGGCGGGTGTGTGCACTGCACGGCGCCAAAGCCGAGGTGATGAGTGGCCTACTGGGCGCCAACTCTCTCGCATGGAACAGCGTGGAGCGGGAACTCGCGGTATGCGGACTCTATGACACGGTGCCCACACTGATGCCCTCGGGACACTTCTACTATCGTCATGCCAACTGGCAACAGGTATTCAGCGATGAAGCCCACGCCCTTGCCGTGGACTTCAACGGAAATCTCTTCAACATGCTCCACGAGGACACCACGGGCGATGTCGAGGTGGAGTACCGCTCGAGGCCCATGCGCGCCGATGAGTTCATGCGCTGTGCGCCCCACCGCCTTGTGTGGAGTGGCCACGCCCATGATGCACAACTCTCTTTCAAACTCCTGGGCTCGCGCATGCCGGCGCCTGTCGCGCCCCACGCCGGCTTCGATGTCACCGAGTGCCCCCACGACAGCTCGTTCCTCATCACCGCGATGGACATCGAAGGCCACCTGTTGCGCCCCCTCGTCATGCGGGTGGCACCGCTGCCACAGCGCGCTTTCATCCTTGAGGTGACGGGCCACGGCACCGACATTTCGCTGCATCCCACATTGGTTGAGAAAAGATAATTCCACAAAAAGGCTGAAATTTCAGCCTTTTTGCGTATCTTTGCAGGTTGTGCGCCTTCCACAACCCTTTTAAACGATGAAAAAACTGAAAGATATATTGTCGTTGTTGCGACTGCCGCAGTGGAGCAAGAACGTGTTCGTGTTCCTGCCATTATTCTTCGGCGGTGTTTTCAACGATGTCAAATTACTGGGTCAGACGGTCCTTGCAGCCCTCGCTTTCTCGCTGGCAGCCAGCGCCGTCTATTGCTTTAATGACCTCGTGGACCGCAAGCGCGACGCACTTCATCCCACCAAATGCAAGCGACCCCTGGCCAGTGGAGCCCTCTCACCGGTCACTGGCGGCATTCTGGCCGCCCTGTGCGCTGCCGGCGCGGTGATTCTGTCGTTCTGTTGCCAGTCGCCATGCGTGTTGTGGTGGATTGTGGGCTACATGGCGCTGAACCTGCTCTACAGCCTGGTGCTCAAGCGCGTGGTGATTGTCGATGTGCTGGTGCTCTCATCGTTCTACGTGATGCGCATCATGACGGGCGGCGAGGCCTGTGGCGTTGAAGTGTCGCAATGGTTGGTCATCATGACCTTCCTGCTGGCGCTCTTCTTGGCGCTGGGCAAGCGGCGCGACGATGCCCTCATCTACCGTGAGAGCAAGACCGTGGTGCGTGCCGTGGCACAGCACTACGGCGTGGAATTCCTCAATCTGGCGCTCACGATGGTGGCCACCATCGCTGTGGTGGCTTACCTCATCTACACCATTTCGCCCGAGGTGACCACGCGATTTGCCAACCGCCACGTCTATTGCACGGCTATCTTCGTCATTGCCGGCATACTACGTTACCTGCAAATCACCCTGGCCGGCGGCAAGAGCGGCGACCCCATGCGGGTACTGCTCAAAGACCGCTTCACGCAGGTGTGCGTGCTGCTGTGGGTGGCTTCGTTTGTGTGTATCATCTATTTGTTGCGATGAGCACTGAGCACGACAGCAAGCCCACACTGGTGGCCTTCGACTTCGACGGCACCATCACGCGTGTCGATACATTCAAGGCGTTTTTCAAGTGGGCCGTGGGAAAACGGCGCTACTACGGTGCCCTGTTTCGCCACTTCTTCATTCTCACTGGTTACGCCCTGGGGATGGTGGATGGCGGGCGGGCTAAGCAGGCGCTACTGACTTCATTCCTGAAGGGCATGAACCTGCAAGATTTTACGAATCTCGCCCAAAAATTTGCCGAGACACACCGACACATCATCAGACTCAAAGCCATCACGGCCATCGAAGGGCACCTTGATGCCGGGCATACGGTGGTCGTGGTAACGGCGAGCATCGAACAGTGGGTGGCCGCCATGCTCGAAGAGGGCGTGCCAGTGATAGGGACGCGCCTTGAAGTTGATGAGAATGGCGTGCTCACGGGCATGATGGACGGAGCAAACTGCCGTGGCGCCGAGAAGGTGCAACGTCTGGAGGAGTGGCTATCTTCGCAGGGCAGCGAGCCGCTCGCCAATCATCATCTCATCGTATATGGCGACAGCGATGGCGACAACGAATTGTTCACCGTGGCGCAGGAGAGCCACTATAAACCTTTCCACTATAAATCTTTTTTTAGGTCATGAACGCGCTAGAACGCCTGAAAGACTTGTCGCAACGGCGACCCTGGGCCACTTTCCTGACGGGCTCCGCCTTGTGTGCCCTCGTGGGGCTGGCCGGTGTGTTTTGGGGTTTCGACATCGCCGATTCGGGCTTCTACCTCACTTTTTACGACCAGTTCTACCAAGCTCCCGACACGGTGAGCTACAATTTCATGTACTACATGAGCGGTGTGATGGGCGGTGCCCTGCAATCGGCCTTCCCCGCCATGGGCATCGCGGGAATGAGGCTCACCGGACTTGTCCTTTGCCTACTTGCCATGCTCATCCTTTTCGTGGCCTGGCGACGCACTGATAAGAATGCCGGAGCCCTCGAAACGGTGACTGGCGGGCTGCTGGTGACGCTGGCGTTCCTGCCTCCCCTCTACACGCTCAGCTACGACCTGTTCACGGTATTTTTCTATAGCGTGGCCATCGCATTGCTGCTCATCGGCTGCCATAAGGACAACCGCTGGCTGCTGATACTGGCCGGCATGGCGCTCACTCTCAATGCGTTCTCGCGTGTGCCCAACGTGCTCTCCATCTTACTGTTGGCTGCTGTCATCGTCGATGCGCGACGACAAAACCTGCCGTGGCGCGTGGCTATAGCCCGCTGCGCATGGGTGCTCGCCGGTGCGGCCCTGATGCTGGCCATCGTGGTGATGGTGATGCGACGCTTGGGCCACTGGCAGCTGATGCTGGACAACATCAACGACTTGCGCACCATTGCTGCCGACGACAGCGGCACCACCTCCCACACCACAGGCCAACTGCTGATGACACAAGTGCGCTTCTACGGCGCGCTATTGTGGTGCGCGGTGAAACTGGGCGTATGTACCCTCTTGCTTGACTATGCTCTCGCCTGCCGACAGCAGCGTGCGCTGCGATGGACGCTGGCCATCATAGCCGTAGCTTTGTGGTGCTTCTTCACCTGGCGCATGAGGCCACTCCAGCCCCTGTGGCTCATGGCGTTTGTAGCCTGCGTAGCCGTGTTCTGGAAAAAGCGCGGGGTTGTCGCCATGCTCGCCCTGATGGGGCTTATCATGCTCGTGGTGATGCCGTTGGGCAGCGACGGGGCTTATAACAACGGCGCCGTCATCGCCTGGGGGGCCGCACCCGTGGCTGGACTGTGGTGGCTCGCCACCAAGCGTCGCCGCATCTTGTTGCTGGCTTTCTTGGGAGTGTGTCTGTGTCGAATGGTCATGGGCGGTTCCTATTTCGATGCCGGACCATTGACCGCAAAGACGGCCACCATCCACGCTCCGCGCGCCGCACACGTGCTCACCACACCCGAGCGCGCCGCTATCGTCAACGACATGCTCGACGGCATCGCCCCCTTCGTCCACGAGGGCGACACCTTATTCGCTTACGGTAGCCTGCCCACCGTCAACTACCTCACGGGCACCCGTCCCTTCATCGGATGCTCGTGGCCCGAGCAACTGTCGGCCGAGATGCTTCAGAAACGGCTCGCCGACAACTTCGATAGCTCGCCGCTCGTGCTGCGACAAAAGTTCAACACCTTGGGCGACACCTGGCCGAAGCCCAGCGAGACCTACCTCGCCGACTACGGCCCCCAAACCGCCTACCAGAACAACGCCAAACTAGACGTCCTCAACCGTTGGCTGCTCCTCAAAGGCTATCACGAAGTGTGGAGCAACGCCCACTTCATCCTCTACACCACCCAGTAACAAACTACGAATTAACAGCCGAAGTTTTTCTCGAAGGAGAAATAATCAAGATTCTTTGTGATGTACTTGTTTGTTAATCCTCACCATGCAACAGGCCTTTATTTTTGGTTTTGGTGGCTAGGATTTGTGAATTACGTTTCTGTTTGTATTTTTATATAGTACTTTGGTAGGCTCTCTTGCTTCTTCTTGACCATTTGGATGAAGCCCGTGAGATTGCTGATTTCGGATTGGTACTCCTGCGGGAAACTTGCGATATATTTTTGAGGAACCACCAGTGTTAATCGGGAGTCATGCATTTCTTGGAGCTGGTTCTTAGATATTCCCTGCTGAAGAGTAAAGAGGAACTTCTTGTCCACGCGGTCGGCCTCCGTCAATACTTGACGCCAACGATCCTTACAAGTGGTTTTTGCGCCCAACACAATTAGGTCGTCGGCTGGGAACTGGAGATTGTGGTAGCATGCGGCATTAGGGAAAAGGAAGTCAGGCTTTTTGTTGTCCTCTGTGACGGCTTGCTCCTCGAATACCAGCTCATTTTTCGTAAAGATGTCGGCTAAATGGTGTTCAAGAGACTTCCCGGCGCGGGACTTGCGGCGGTTGAGCACTTCGTTGGCCATTTGCACAAAGGCATCAATGCTGTTGAAGGGTTTTGCCATCATGTCTGCATATACCTTCTCCTCCATAAACTTAAAGAGGCGGTACTCTGTATCGACCCAGTTCAGTAGCACTTCGTCAGGCTTGATTTTAAAAGCCGAATCAGCCACATTGTATGCCTTGTTGAAACATTCACGTGCGCCTTGTGCCATCTGGCGGGTTTCGGGGAAACTGGAAAAGCGGTCGACAAACTCTTGTAGGAGTTGAGCAATTTTGACATCGGGCTTGATGATTCCAGTTATGTTAATAAGTTGGTTAGTCTCATCAGGAGCGAGGTTGAATGTCGCAAAAAAACCGTCAATGTCCTCGTCGCTGCTCAAAACATAACCAGCATAATCCTCTTCGGTGAATTTGGCCAAGATGAGTAAGTCGCCCACGTTCTCATCTTGCAAAAATGGGAATCCACGCCCGAAGCGAGTGATGCGGTACTCGTTGCGTGTTTTTTGACCATAGTATTTCATACAACTTTCTGTCGTGAAGTCATCCTGCCACTTGACCTTGACAGTCTTTTCCTTAAATTCCCCCTTGCGTCCAGGTTTGTCAAAAAGCAAAGCGGAAGCGCATTTGGGAATATAAAAACCAGCCTGATGGCTACCTGTTTTACCTGTATCGTTTCCTGTGATGAAACGGCACCAAGCAGCCTTAGATTGTTGCACGCTGCGGATTGCGGAATTCAATAATTCGCTCATATTCATTGATGGTTTGGATAATTTGCTTTGAAACAGCTGTGATGAGGGGAACGATGACTGAGTTTCCACACTGGCGATATGCCTGTACGTCAGAAACTTGGTCAAGGCGGTAATTGTCAGGATAACCCATCAATCGGGCGCACTCACGAGGCGATAATTTGCGGGGATTCATGCCTATACCTTGCGGAATGAGAATTTCGGAACCATCCTTGTAATATCGAGCGCTGAGCGTACGGCTAATGCCGTTAAGGTCAACTAGTCCATAGCCGAAACCGTTGCCCTTGGCTTTATGCTTCTCAGCATAGCTTTGAAGATAGTTCCAAAGTTTGTCACTGAGGGTGTATTTTGGGTCAACAACAGGGTCAAGGATTTCATGGATTGCTCTTGTTGCTTCGTGCTGTTCAGGGAAGTCAAAGTGTTCTTCGCCTTGGTATCGCTCGCGGTCAAAGCCGACAATCATAATGCGCTCGCGATGCTGGGGAACGTAGGTCTGGCCATCCATTACTTGATAATGGATGGAATAGTTTAATTCTTCCAGCGTCTCGCAGATGATTCGGAAAGTGTTGCCCTTGTCATGCGAGGTCAAGTTCTTCACGTTTTCGAGATAAAATGCCTTGGGGCGGTGGCGGCTGATGATGTCGGCTACGTCAAAGAAGAGCGTGCCTTGCGTCTTGTCCTTAAAACCTGTCTCACGTCCGAGGCTCTTCTTTTTCGATACACCTGCGATAGAAAACGGCTGGCATGGGAAACCCGCGCAAAGAATATCGAAATGCTTTGGTATATAGCCCTTTGTTGATTCCTTGGTAATGTCGCCAAATGGCATCTCGCCAAAGTTTGCGAAGTATGTTTTTTGTGCGTATTTATTCCATTCCGACGAAAATACGCACTTGCCACCTTGGGATTGCATGGCCAAACGGAAGCCACCCATGCCCGCGAAAAGGTCGATAAATGTAAATTGTGCTGGCTGTGGGTCGGGAAATGGAACACGGAAAAAATCAGCAAAGAGAGGATACTCTAAAGGGCTTTCAGCAACTTTCCAAACGTATTCTTCGTTTATTTCTGGGATGGTTTCAACCTCCTTTTTACTTTCGAGGAAGTCACGGATGGCAATCACGATATCCTCGCGCTTGCTCCTTGCCTCGATGTCGTCTCCCTTAATTCCGCCATTATGCAGGAATTGGCTGAGGACCGCCATCTGGTTTTCGTATGAAGTCTCGCCATAAATTCTAATGCCATCCTCAGTGATTTCCTCAGGAAAGGCTTCAAGTTTTAGGTCGTCTTTTATCTTTCTCTTTGTCATTAATATATGTATTTTGACTCACCAACTAACTTTTCAGAGTTACCCACTAAGTATATTATAGTTATCCACTAACTCATTCTGATTGTTTTTTGAGGTTATATTCTCTCAAACTATTTGGAATAGCGGGTACACCATATTTCCCAAAATATGAAACAAAACGCTGTCTTAACTGGTGTATATATGGAGAATTAAGTTTAAAATTTGTCCTGCATTCCAAAATAGACCTGTGGTTTCCGTCAATTTTGGGCATAGTTCTAAAAGCTGTATTGAATTCTATCAATCCGATTTGATTAAATACTTGATTATCAAAAGGGAAAGATATTAAGATGTGACGACTTATTACTCCGTTGTTGAAAATATCTTTTGCACTCTTTGCGTTATTCACATCTTTAGAATATTTCTTTTGCTTATCTTCTTGATATTTCTTAGAAGTACTTTTGCTGATTATTAAGAAATCATAAAATTCTTTGTCTTTCTCTTTATTCTTATCTGCAATCTCACATTCGGGCGTAATGAGTATACCATATTTGTCATCGTCAAATTGGAAAATATCACCAGTCATAACAGGACTCTCATCGACTATATTTGAGTAATAAATCCTCCTATATAGTTTTGCCGTATTATCCTCATGTAAGTTTCCCTCATTGCATTCAAATGAGTCCAAAACACCTCTCAAGGATTGATTTTGTATTAAGTCTTCGTTCAGAAGATTATTGAAAACGTCTATAACTTCTGAAGTAGCATCACCTCCATCAACTATTGCATTTTCTCTAATCTCTTTTATCCAAAAAGCATTAGCAGATTCCAATTCATTAAAAATTGCCTGAGCAGACTTATTGATTGATTGGCTCCACACGAAAGGAATATTCATGTGGGCGTTATTTGCCTCAAATGTCAAAATATCGTTAAAGATATTTTGGTACTCCGATTGTACATCTTCGCTCTTTGTCCTAAATTGAATCTTGTGATTATACTTTTGGGATAGAATTGTTTTCTCATCCTCTGGAAGTTCCTTTTCAGAATATACATACACCAATGTATAAAGAGAATTCTCCATGAGTAAAGACATTGGAGTACGTTTCGGTAATGCTAAACCTGCAAAGTCTTCATCTTCAATGTTATTATTTTCAAAATCCCAATCAATAATACAAGCCCTAAACGTTGATGCCGATTTAATCGTAGACTCGAAACAGGCCAAAGAATCTATCGGCAAAACAGAAAGGTCGGGGTTACTAAGAAAGAGCTTAAACAATGCATTCTCTTTCCCCTCTGAAAATATTCTGTTGTCTGCAAATAATACAACCCCGTCCATATTTATTCCTCCACATCAAATTTAATAATGAAGTTTGCCCCAGACAGAAGTTTTTCTGTTGGGTTCTCTATGACTGCTATCTGTGCATTAATACGTGATAAAAGTTCTCTAACAATGTACAATCCCAAACCTCTTCCATTTGATTTCATTGAAAAGAATTCGTTGAAAACCAAGGGAACGACATCTTCTCGTATGCCATTGCCATTATCTCCAACTATCAGTGTTCTATTCGAGAGAGATATTGCAAAATGTATTTTCTTTTCCGGATTACCAGACTTTCCTAACCAGTAGATTGCATTGTCAATTAGGTTTATCAAGATTTGTAAGATAAGCCCTGCGTTAGTTCTGATCACTAAATCATCTTCTATCTTATCCAAGTTCGTTGCAATCTTCCCGTCGATATCATTTCTAAAATATCTAATGACTTTAGAGATACACTCCTTGATAGATACATTTTTAATGGACTGACGTTGAATTTTGAACAGAGGTTGAATCATTTGCATGTCTTCATGCACTATGTTCAAGTTTTCTTCAAGTTCTTCAAACAACTCAATCAAATCCTGCTCCTGATATTTGTGGGTAATAAGTTTTTTCTTGAACGACTTCACATTTTGTGCCATTAGTGAAAGAATCCGAATAGAATCATGAGAAGACTTCTCGACAGCCATACCTAATCCCGCTAAATCTTCAACGGTTTCCATTCTATCTGTGATAACTCCAATATGCTTCTTATACGCATCAAAAAATTTGTTCGACAATTCAAGTGTTTCCAAATCCTTGGACTTTTCCAATGATTTTTGTAATCTTAACAGGGAACTTTGCAATGCTTCATTTGACTTGTTGATTGGTACTCTTTTTTGGATGGCTTTTTTGTTTTTATCTATTTTTATTTCATAATTGAATATTTCGGTTACAGCTGTAGTTAGAGACTTAAAATCATTATAACATCCCCGATCATTCACAAGCCCTTGTCTATTTGTTGCATCCTTTAATAGAGGATTTTGTTCTTGGGAAATGTAAACAAAACCTGTTAAATCATTATAGCTAATAAACTGACCTGCCCGATAGGTTGACCTTAATTTATCTAAATCTAACCAGTCAATACCCTTTTCACCGTATGGATATACTCGTATGCCATCCCTCATAACAAAAACAAAGTTTTCCTTAATAAATCTCTCTAAGTCCTTATCTAGTATGGTCAAATCTTTATTCTTTAAATCAAAAGCATAAAATGTAAAACTGAATGGACCGCATTGTGGACTTCTATCATTGTCCTTAAACCATTTCGTACCATACAGGGAATAATTTCTTATTGAGAGTGCGGAGTCATCCAACAAGTTAAGGGTATCGGCGAAAAAACGTCGTGGAGATAATGATTTATATTGAAAGTGAACATCTCCATTTTCATCAACCGTTCCTATCATTGAAAATTGGGCTCGTTCTATAACATCTGCAAACGTTCTTACGTCTTCATCCACATAGAGTTTTTCGTCTCTGTACATTTCAATAGTAAAATCCTGAACGAAATTAACTCCTAATAACCGCGCATTTTCATCAACGGGCGGCATCATGCGTTGTATGTTTTGATATAATTCTTTATAGTCATTGATAGACCATAATTCTCTAATATTATAGATACGGATTATAGTACCAGATTCTCTTGTGACTCTTTCTGATGGATCTTGTACATACCAATTATTTGCAACTTCATCCAACAATTTGTAGTCTGCCGGTTGATTAAATAGATTCGCGTCATCAGGATTGAAGTCAACAAAGTTCATTTCCAACTTAACTTCGTTTTCTCCTTTTGCTTTCGTATAGAGTTCTATCTTTTCGCCCAATTTGTGTATAGCAAACCGCCCAATACCTTTTTCGCCTTGAACAATTCTTCCCTTTTCCGTTGTCAAATTGTGTCTTTTCTTCTTGTCAAACTTGTTTGGGGTGGCAGGACGAAGCCAAACGTTCTTTATAACATCTAATGACATTCCGCATCCGTTGTCTTCTATCTCAATATAAGCTTGCTCTTCTTTTGGCAGGCTGTTGTAACCGACATTAGACATATTGCAAAATCTCACCTTTACAACACTGGCATCAGCATCGTAACTGTTTTTTATGATTTCTATAACTGCAACCTTTTTATCAGTTATCAGCTGGTCTCCTATCACATTCATTAACCTTGCATAAGGTCTGAATGGCATGCTACTATGTTCTATGATTGCCATATTTTATTTTCTCATTATGATAACATACTCATTAGGATAAACCTTTTTGCAGTTAGGATTATCCAATTTTGAAAATTTACCCGTGACACTGTCACGTAATGTAGGCATCAATTTGTGTGGGATGCTTCGTTTAATGACATCTATTTCATGCATACCTGCATCTTTTAGAAAATCATAAAAAACTTCTGCCGACTTTATATGAACCTCTTTTATTTTCGTGTTGCCTATTACGATACAGGCTTTACCGTTTTCTGCTAAGATGCGAACCATTTCTTTAGATACTTCTTGCATATCATTAAAGTATTGGGCCACATCACAGGCAATATGTTTGCTCTTCTCTGCTAGTTCATTGACAATATGTTGCCCCAACTTGCTACCACGTACTTCCATGGACGTGTTGCCTGAATAGGATGTTCCAATAAACTGTTTCCTAAAGTCATGCATGTCTTCAATATATTCCATCCAATAGCCTGTCAACTGGTGAATGTCAGCATATTCGTAAGAAGTGACGTAAGGAGGGGATGTGATGATAACATCAACGCTTCCACTTTGTATAGATGTATGACGTGCATCTTCCAGTAAGATGTCACATGGAACATTGAGGTTGCCTTTGCCCTCCAATTCCTCATAGAATGCCCGATTGCTCTTCAACATTTTTAGACAATGACGTTTGAATTCATCGAAGGGGTCGGGGATTGTCTTTTCAGGGTCAATCTGTGGCTTTGTACTTGATTGCAGCCATCGAGAACAATTCTTTAAGATGTGAGAGACACAGACATAAAAGAATTCCTTCGTGGCTCCATCTGTCTCCATATTGGTGATAGCGACAAACAAGAATGCAATCTTGGCTTTCTCCGAAGGGAAGAACCAATAGTCTAATCTTTCATGTTTTTGAACATCTATAAAATCATCCTTAGCAAAATTGTCGAATTGATCGACCAAAGTATTGTAATCATGTTGCAAGGCCTCTGGTTCAATGGGGGTTGTCTTAACTCTTGTAATCAACTGGGCAACAGGATTGATATCAGTTCCTATTGACTTCTTACCATGTGCTTTGGCCTCTACAAGCGTCGTGCCACAACCTGCAAACAAATCTGCTATCACCTTACAATCTGGTGCATAGTCCTCTATAATCTTTTTTACGACATTAGGAAGGAACTTGGCAGGATAGCGATGGTAGCCATGTGTCCACTGCTCTGTGGAACGGACATTTTCAAATGCCCACTCACGGTTTATTTCAATATTGTCAAAATTAGTATACGGCATAATATTGTTGGACTAATTGTTGGTTTCGTCCGTCAACAGTTTCTGTACTTTCACCTCCAAACACTCTGAGATTTGAAGAAGTGTCGCAAGGCTTGGCTGGCAAACATTAGTACACCATTTTGAAACAGTTGAGGGAGCAACCCCTAACTGACTTGCTAACCACTTATTGGTTCTTTTCTTTTCTGCCAATACTACTTTTAAGCGATTGATGTCTCTGTCCATGACGGAATTTGTTTCTATTTGCGACAAAGATACAAACTTTTTAGCGGAAATGCGCAAATCACGGCAATATTTAACAATTATATTCACTTTTATTTCCGTATTCTCACTTTTTCAATTGCTTTTCTTGATATTTTTCTGTCAATTCTGTCACTTTGTCAAACAAATTGTGGCGTCCTGAAAAAACACAGGGCGCCACAAGATTTTATGTGCTGGGGTTTAGTAGCCGAAGATTTCTTCGAGGGTGACGCGGCGCACGGGGGCGATTTTCTCGAGGCGTTCCATGTCGAGTTCCTTCTCGTTGCCCAAGATAAGGTAACGGTAGGGCTTCCTGGCCATGGTCTCTTTCTCGAAGTTGACAATGTCGCTGAGTTGGAGCTGCGGTAGCGCGTTGTAAACCTTTGAGTTGATGTCGAAATCGATGCCGCGACGTTGTGCCGCGATGTAGCTGCGCAAGACGTCGAAGCGGTTGGTGCGTCGGCTGGCGAGTTTCTTCGTCAGCGACTCCTTGGCCAAGTTGAAGGCGGCGTCGCTCTGCGGAATGTCGTTGATGAGTTTGTTGAACTCATCTACACAGTCCATCATTTTGTCGTTTTGGGTGATGATATAGGTATAGACATCTTCCTTGTGGCCCATGCGATAAGGCTGGTTATAGACTGCCGCTGCCGAGTAGGCCAGTCCGCGTGCCTCGCGCAGTTCCTGGAACACGATGCCGTTCATACCGGTTCCGAAGTACTCATTGAACATGCCAATGGTGGCGGCGTGGTCGGGATTCCATTCGCGCTGGTTGTTATTGTACTGAACCATATAGATGTTCTTTGCGTCGTAAGGCGCAAGCAGAATCTCGGTCTCGGGGGTAGACACTTCCATATAGTCCATACCGAAAGGCACGTCGACGAGGCGTTTGGGCGTCTTATGGAGCTTGCTGATAGAGGCCGAGAAGTCATTTTGGCTCATTGGGCCGAAGTACACGACCGTGTGTTGCATCCCGTTCATTCCCTTCACGAGTTGGAGCAGTTCGGCGGGGTTGATGGCCCGCAGTTGTTCCTCGCTTAGGATGTTGGTAAGCGAATTGTTGGGGCCAAACTGGCCGTACTCCATCAGATGGTTGAAACACTGCTCTTGGTTGGTCTTGGCGTCGGCCCGCGATTTCATAATCAGGTCCACAAGGCGGCCGTATGCCTCGTTGTCAACCTTGGCGTTCTGGAAGAGGTCCTCAATCAGCGCCACGGTCTGCGGCATATTCTCGTTGAGTCCGCTGAGCGAGATATAGGTCTCGTTGTCGTCCACTTGATAGCTGACATCGCAGGCGAGCTTATACAACTTCTGCTTGAACTGCTGCGGCGTGAGGGTGTTGGTGCCCAGGTAGTCGAGATAAGTGAGCGCAAGGTCGTAACGGAGGTCGGCGGTGTTACCGAAGTCATACTTGTACATCAGGTTGAACAGGCCGTCATCGGTGTTTTGCTTGTAGAGCATGGGCAGCCCGGCCTTGGTGGTGGTCACAGCCATGTCGGTGGCATAATCGACAAATCGCGGGTGGATGGGCTCCACATCCTCCTGCATGAGGTTACGCACAAAGTCGCTTTGCTTGTCGCGGTTGGTGGGGATGGGCGTAATGGCAGGTTTCTCAATCTTCTTGAGCGTGGTGTCCTCGCCCAGTTCCTTATAGACGCACACGTAGTTGTCGAGCAGGTGGCGGCGTGCGAAGTCCACAATCTGCTGCTTAGTGATATGGCCCATGCGGTCGAGCTGGCCCACTTCCTGTTCCCAATCCACGCCATTGATGAAGGCGTTGACGAGCGACCTGGCACGCGCGCGATTGTTATTCAAACCACGGTAGTAACTGAGCTTGAAGTTGTTGACCACACTGGTCACGAGGTCATCGTCGAAGTCGCCCGTGCGCAGTTTCTCCACTTCTCCGAGCATGAGGTCGCGCACCTGTTCCAGCGTTTGTCCCTGGTTGGGATAGCCGATAAGCATGAGCAAGGAGTAGTCGGTCATGTGGTCGGCGTAAGAGCCCGATTCCATGATTTTTTGCTGCTGGTCGAGATTGAGGTCCATGAGTCCGGCCGTCTCGTTCTTGAGCATGCTCGAGATAATCTCCAGCGTGTCGTTCTGCAGCGAGTTGCCGCCCTCGAAACGCCAAGCAAGCGTCACAAACGGGGTCTCCTGCCCCACGATGGTGGTGTCGATGGGCGCTGCGATGGGTTTCAACGGGGCAAATTCGGGCCGCGACAAGTTCGCGTTGGGCTGCCAGTCGCCAAAGTATTTGTCGAGGGTGGCAATCACCTTGTCGGGGTCCATCTCACCGGCCATACAAATTGCGATGTTGTTGGGGCAATAGTAATTGTTATAGTAGTTCTTGATGTTGGTAATGGACGGATTCTTCAGGTGCTCCTGCGTGCCGATGGTGGTCTGCGTGCCGTAGGGGTGCTCGGGGAACGCCTTGGCATAGAGCGCCTCCTCGAGTTTCCACATGTCCTTTGCCATACCGATGTTCTTCTCCTCGTAAACGGCCTCGAGCTCGGTGTGGAACCCGCGAATCACCATGTGGCGGAACCGGTCGCTCTGGATGCGTGCCCAGCGGTCCACCTCGTTATCGGGAATGTCCTCGGTATAGCATGTCACGTCGGTGCTGGTGTAGGCATTGGTGCCGATGCCGCCGATGCCCGCCATCAGTTTGTCATACTCGTTGGGGATATTGTACTGGGCAGCAAGCTGCGACACGCTGTCTATCTCGTGGTACAGCTGCTTGCGCAGTGCCGGATCGGTGACTTTACGGTAGTGCTCATAGCGGGCCTCAATCTCGTCAAGATAAGGCAGCTCCTTCGCATAGTCGCTGGTGCCGAACTGCTTCGTGCCCTTGAACATGAGGTGTTCGAGGTAATGGGCCAAGCCCGTTGTCTCGGCGGGGTCGTTACGCGACCCGGTGCGCACCGCGATATGTGCGGCGATGCGCGGCGACTGGTCATTCACACTCAAAAATACTTTCATTCCGTTGCGCAGCGTGTAGCACTGGGTGTGCATGGCATCGCCCTCGTAGGTCGTAGCCTGCGGCACCTGCGCCAGTGCGATGAGGCCGCAAGCCCCCACTGCCAAAAACGCAAAAACTCTCTTAATCAAATTCATACGATAATTACTATTTAGTGAATAATATGAGTCACAGTTAAGCAGCACAAAGTTAGCGAATACCCGCCACTTGACAAAATCGTTTCATAAAAAAAGTGCTACACACTAGTTTTCCACATTTTGGAGAAGATTATAATGCAAATTTTGTGAACCATACACATTTTCTTTATTATTAACTGATTTACAAATAATTAATTTGAAAAATTCGCAAAATTCGCAAAATTCGCATTAAAAATCACCCACGCAGATGTTGTTATTGCACTCGGTTTGCGCTATCTTTGCAGCCGCAAGTGAAAAAGGCTTATTTCATATCTGATTTGCACCTGGGCGCAGGATATCTCGACAACAAGCGAGAGACCGAGATGCGCGTGGTGCGTTTCCTCGATGGCATCAAGGACGACGCCGGAGAACTCTACCTGTTGGGCGATATTCTCGACTACTGGTACGAGTACCGCTATGTGGTGCCGCGCGGCCATGTGCGCTTCTTGGGCAAACTCGCCGAGCTCGCCGACCGTGGCGTGAAAATCACGTGGATTGTGGGTAACCACGACGTGTGGCTCTTCGACTACCTGCGCGACGAGGTGGGCCTCACCGTACTGCGTGGCGCCACCCAGCTCAACATCCTGGGCACGCAGTTCCTGCTCTCGCACGGCGACGACGTAGGCCACCAGGCTCCACTCTACCGCTTCACCCGCGTGTGCTTTCACAGCCGGTTGTGCCAATGGCTCTATGCCTCGATCCATCCGCGCTGGACGGTACCCATCGCCACAGGATGGTCGAAGCAGAACCGCACGTCGCGTACGGTACGCAAGGTGCTCGCCGAGAGCAACGAATGTCTCGCCCATCTTGCCGAGTTCAGCGTGGAATATGCTGCTGCACATCCCGACGTGCGCCACTTCATCTACGGACACCTGCACGTCACCCACCAGACCGTGCTCGAGGGCGGCCGCACGATGACGGTGCTCGGCGAATGGATTAGCCAGTTCACCTACGCCACGTGGGATGGCACCACTTTCGAGCTGAAACACTACGACGATAACAACAACACAAACAACAATACATCCAAATAACTGATGGAAAGACCTGTAAGGGTGCGCTTCGCACCATCGCCCACTGGGCCACTGCACATTGGCGGCGTGCGCACCGCCCTGTATAACTACCTCTTCGCGCGCCAGAATCATGGCGCCATGATTCTGCGCATCGAGGACACCGATAGCACCCGCTTCGTGCCCGGCGCCGAGGAATATATCAATGAGGCGCTGGCATGGCTGGGCATCGGCATTGACGAAGGAGTAGCCGAAGGCGGAAACTTCGGACCCTACAAGCAGAGCGAGCGCCGCGACATCTATCGCCAATATGTCAAACAGCTGCTCGACGCCGGACGAGCCTATATCGCCTTTGACACGCCCGCCGAGCTGGAGGCCAAGCGTGCCGAAATCAAAAACTTCCAATACGACGCCAGCACACGCGGCATGATGCGTAACTCGCTGTCACTCAGCGCCGACGAGGTGCAGCGTCTTATCGATGCCGGCGAGAAATATGTGGTGCGCTTCCTCATTGAGCCCGACCGCGACGTCATCGTCAACGACCTCATCCGCGGGCGCGTGACCATCAACTCGTCGATTCTCGACGACAAAGTGCTCTACAAGAGCGCCGACGACCTGCCCACCTACCACCTCGCCAACATTGTCGATGACCACCTCATGGAGGTAAGCCACGTCATCCGCGGCGAGGAGTGGCTGCCCAGCGCACCCCTCCACGTGTTGCTCTACGAGGCCTTCGGATGGGCCGATACCATGCCGCAGTTCGTGCACCTGCCGCTGCTGCTCAAGCCCGACGGAAAGGGCAAATTGAGCAAACGCGACGGCGACCGCCTCGGTTTCCCCGTCTTCCCCCTCGACTGGCACGACCCCGCCACGGGGGACCTGTCGCGCGGCTACCGCGAGGCTGGTTATCTGCCCGAGGCCGTCAGCAACTTCCTGGCGCTGCTGGGCTGGAACGACGGTACCGACAAGGAACTATTCTCGATGGACGAGCTCATCGCGGCCTTCTCCTTCGACCACTGCTCGAAGAAAGGCGCCAAGTTCGACTATGAAAAAGGCAAGTGGTTCAACCACGAATACATCATGCGCCTCGATGACGCCGAGCTGGCACAACTTTTCAAGCCTGTGCTGGCCCAGCACATCGATGTGTCGCAATTCACCGACGAATACATCACCGCCGCCGTGGGCCTCATCAAGAGCCGCATCAATTTCGTGAGTGACGCCTGGGAGCATACCCGCTTCTTCTTTGTGGCACCCACCGAATTTAACGAGAAAGACGTCAAGAAACGTTGGAAAGAGGACACTCCCGCCATCTTGCGCGAACTTATCGACGTGCTGCGCGGCCTCGACGACATGACGAGCGCACACGCCGAGGAAGTGGTGCTCGGATGGATAAAAGCCAACGAGTACCACATGGGCAACGTAATGAACGCCTTCCGCCTCACCGTGGTGGGCGAGTGCAAGGGCCCCCACATGTTCGACATCACACAGCTCCTGGGCAAGGACGAGACCATCGCCCGCATCGAGCGCGGCATAGCCACCATCACGATTTGAGAAAATTCCTTGCCATACTGCTCCTGACGGCACTGCTGCCACTCCACGCACAAGAGCTGGAGTGGAGCGTGGACGCTAATGCCCTTATCAACAACCGCGAGGGCGGCGACGAAGCCACACCCGACCAGACGTTCCTCTTCACACGCCTCACGCCGCAAATCGGTGTCTCGCTCGATAGCGCGCAGCACCGCATCATGGCAGGTGCAACGTGGTACCAACCCTTCGACGGCGATTGGAAACGCGGGAAGGTGGAACCGCTGCTACACTACGACTGGAACATGACACGCGGTGACAACCGACTGGCCCTCAAGGTGGGTATGTTCGAGCGCGACCCGCACGCCGGCGGCGAGCGACTGCCCTACTACCTGTGGAGCGATTCGCTGCAATACCGACGCCATGTCGTTAAAGGCATCGACCTGCAATACTGGCACCGCCACGGATTGTTCGCGGCTACCCTAGACTGGCGGCAGATGCAGACACGCCACCACCGCGAGGCTTTTGACATCACCTTCCACCACGTGTGGCAACCGGCGCCACAAGGGCCGTTCTTCACCAACACCTACATCCGCTACAACCACCTCGCCAAACGCAAGGAGGCGCCCGACGGCGAGGGCGTTAACGACAACATCATTGTTAACCCTATGCTGGGAGTCACCTTACCGGCTGGGCCCTGGAACAAGGTACATGACAGCCGACGAGGGAAGCCCCTCGCCACGTTTATGTTCCAGCTGCAAGCCGGACTGTTGCTCGCCTGCGACCGCGCCCGCTTTGAGGACAAATGGCACACGCCGGCAGGTTTCGTGGCGCGCGCCGAAGCCCGCTGGAAGTGGTTCGAACTGGAAGAAAACTTCTACGCCGGTCAGCGGCAGATGCCGCTTTACAACCTCTTTGGCAGCGCCCTCTACCTCGGTGACCAGCATTACCACAACAAGACGTATAGCCGTACCGACCTCACGTGGCACATCGTCACCAACGATATCGTGGCCCTTGACGCCCAACTCATCTTCCATGCCTCGAGCAGTTGCACGGCCTTCTGGCAGCAGGTGAGCGTGCGCTTCAACCTCGACAACCACAAGCTCAAGACACGGCGGGCCGGCAGCGTGGCGAGTGCGCCGCTCGACATCATTTCGCCCTATTAACCACCCCATGAACGTTTTTTATAACTTCGGCATGAAGGCCTACCAGGCCGCCA
>JAGCUP010000129.1 GCA_017962765.1 Muribaculaceae bacterium
AATAACATGGAATAAAAATTATGAAACACTTTGGAATACTGGTGGCGATGGTGGTGGGCACGTGCGTAGCGATGCATGCGCAGAGCGACTTTGAACTGGCGTGTGCCTCTCTTAACGCGCAGTCGCTGCCACAGGTGAACCTCACGCTCAACGTGAGTCAAATGACCAAAGAAACCGCCATCGACGGACACATCGACATCGCCGACCCGCAGTGCCGCACCACAGGCGACACGCTCGCCTCGTTCGACTGCCGCCTGCATTGGCGCGGTGCCACCTCGCTGGCGTATGACAAGAAATCCATCGCCGTGAAGATTGTTGATAGTGTGGGCGAAGAACTCGACGTGAATATGCTGGGCATACGTGAAAAGGAGAACTGGATTCTCGATGCTATGGCCGTGGACCGCCTGCGCATGCGCAACCGCACGCTCTTCGACCTGTGGAACGAAATGTCGGGCACGCCGTGGGACACCGACTACGGCCGGCGCAACGGCACCCTGGGCCACTTTGTCGAGGTCTATTTCAACGGCAATTACCAGGGCCTCTATTGCCTTACCGACAAGATTGACCGCAAATTGCTGGGGTTGAAAAAAGCCAAAGTGAGCGACAGCGGCGACGTCACCGTGCGCGGCCTCCAGTACAAGTGCGTGGACCACACCAAGGCCAGCTACCTGAGCAACTACGACACGACGGCCCGCGTTGATACCGTGACGTGGGACGGCTGGGAGCTTAAGGTGCCCGAGGACTATCCGTCGTTGGCCACGTGGAAGCCGCTCATGGACATCATCGACACGTGTCACTATCTTGAGCCGGCGCAGCTGAAGGAGCGTTACCAGGACTATTTCTACCGCGACAACCTCATTGACTATATGGTGTTTATCCTCACTTTCCGTATTGTGGACAACTCGCTCAAAAACACCTATCTCAGTACGCCCGACATCACCAAGGACCATCGCTTTATCATCACGCCGTGGGACCTCGATGCCTCGTTGGGCAACCGCTACGATGGCTATTGGCAGAACGAGGTGACCGACATGAAGTATCTCTACACCGTATTCCTCTATTACAAGCTTTATTATTTTGACCCCGACTTCAAACAAGCTTTCAAGAACCGTTGGCGGCAATTACGGCAGATGAATTTTACGCGCGAAAATCTTGAGGATAAGCTTAACGCCTACGCCGACCAGCTGATGAATTCGGGTGCTTGGGCACGTGAGCGGGCCAAATGGAACAACAACCCCGTGTCGATGCTTGAGGACGTGCACGACGAGGTGGCCATCGTGGCCGACTGGTTCGACCGCAACGTGGTGCAAATGAACGAGATGCTTGTCACGCCCTGGGATGACCTGCCCGTCAACGTCGTCAAATGTGAGCACGGCACCGTCACGCCCGACCGCGACATCGCCGCTGAGGGCGACACTGTCACCCTCGCCGTCATTCCCGACCGAGGTTACCGCCTTGTGGAGCTTGTCATCGACAACGGAAAAAGGAACGCGCTCTCGCGCGTGCGCGCAAAAGCGCCAGTGGCCTATGACGAGGTCGATAAAAATACTTACACCTTCGTTATGCCTGCTGCACCAGTGACCATCCAGGCTACTTTCGGTGTGAAAACCGGCATCGACGACATAGAGTCCGAACCAGCTCCGCAGCCTATCCGTTACTATGACCTAGGCGGTCGCTTCGTGGGCACCTCGCTCGAGGTCCTTGCTCCCGGTCTCTACCTCACTCACGACGGCCAGAAAATTCTCCTGCAGCGGTAATTCCTTTATAACTCATACGTAAAGCGGCGCCCGTCATACGAGTGCCGCTTTCATATAATCCTAATGATAGATTCGGGATTATGGCGGGTTATTGGCCAGAGGCTTGGCGGTATTCGAGTAGCTTGTTCTGGTAGGCAGCGAAGGCGTCAGTATGTTTGTCACGGGCCTGCTGGAATAGCATTTGTGCCTCGAGCAGGTCGCTCATTTTCGAGATGCCGGCGCGGTAGTAGTCCTGGTTGAGGCGCAGATTCTCGGTAGCCTGCTCAATGCTGAGCTGCGCCAGTTGCAGCTGGCTGTAGGCCTCCTCGACGCCGTTCCAAGCGTTTGTCATGCGAATTTTGAGCAACTCGGTATTGTCGGCCTGTTGCTCAAGTGCTTTCTGTGTCTCGATTTTGCGGCGGCTCATGGCGTGCGAACCACCCCACCAAGCCGTGATAGGGACGCTCACAGTGGCGAAGAGCATACCGCTGAAATGGTTGTTGTTTAGTAGGTTGTGGTAGTTATAACCAGCCCCCACGGCCACCGTGGGCAGATTTTGTCCCAGCGCGAGGCGTTCTTGCAGCTTAGCGGCCTCGACTTGTTTACCCAGCAATTGATATTCGGCCGTGTTCATCACTGCGACATCGTGGTTTTGCCTGAGCGTGCCAGGCGCGACAGCTGTGGTGTCGTAGGTAATATCAAACTCGTCGCTGTCGAGACCACAATACTGTGCCAGCAACATGCGCACGAGCTTGATACCGTTGGTAAGTTTTAACTTTTGACTAGCCACCTCGTTCTGGCGCAGCTGTACCTGTAGCAGGTCGTTGCGCATGGCTACGCCGGCGCGTACCGCGGCGTCAACATCTTTTGCCAAGCCGTTGAGCAACGATTCAACAGCCGTGATGGTCTTCATCTTCTCCTCGAGCGAGGCCAGCTGCCAGAAGTACTGCTCAGCAGTAAGCTCCGCCTCGTTCTCTTTGAGGCGCAGCTGCAGGCGGCTCACGTCTTCGCCCACGCGCGCCAAACGGTTGCCGTTAACGATTTGTCCGCCAGCAAAAACGGGCTGCACTGCCATAACCGAGGCGATGGTGCCGTGTTTCATCATCGACACGTTGACAGGTGTGGTGAGGGCGGCAAGCAACTCGGGCGGCAGGCTTTGTGCAAGTGCCATACCCACTTCGGGCGAAATCATCTCAGTGGGGTTGAGGTTGATTTCGGCCAAGCCCTTGTTGGTGGTGAACCACAGGCCGTTGGCACTCACGTTGGGAAAGTATTTGGTGAAAGCCTCCTGACTTTGCTGGTGCGCGGCATCCACATCGTGGCGTGCGGCGTTCACAGCAATGTTGTGGCTTTGTGCAAGGTCGACGATTTGGCGCAACGTATAGACGGGCCCGGCGCTGGCGACGAGTGTTGCGGCACACACGAGTGTAACAAAGAGTTTTCTCATAAGCGTGTGGTTTACTTTAAGTTAGTTTTCCAATAAATTACCGGCAACATGGTTACCACCATGATGAGCGACCCTATGCCGCCCGCAAAGATGGTGACACCCACCGGCATCCAGAACGACGACTGTGCGATAATCATGGGCACCACGCCCACGGCCGTTGTCGCCGTGGTGAGGAATATGGGCACCATGCGGCGCTTTCCGGCATCGTAGGCAGCCTGACGGACTGCCTCGTTATAAGCCTCGCGGTCAACGGTCCAGTCACCCACGGTGTCGATATGCTTCTTGATGAGTTCGTCGGCGTGTTCGAAGATGAGAATTTCGTTGCGCATGATGATACCCATGAGCGTGATGAGCCCGAAGATGGATGTGAGGCCCAACGCACGGTTCATCAGCCCGAGACCGATGAGGGCACCCGGTGTCATCAGGCCCAGGGCGGCGATGCACACGAGGGTGATGCCGAATTTCTTGAAGTTGAAAAGTAAGAAGAAGAACACGATAATCATGGCGATGATGATGCCGCCGAAGATTTGCGGCATGGCCTCGTTGCCATATTCAATCTCGCCGCCCACCTCGCTGCGTACGCCCTGTGGCTTGGCAATACTGTCCTCCATGAGCGAGGCAATGCGCTGCTCAACGGGCGCCGTGAACACGCCCTGCTTGAACTGCGCCGTGACCGTGATACAGCGCTCGCCGCCACGGTGCATGATGCGGCTCTCGCTCCACAGTGGCTCTACGCGCGCCACTTGGCGAAGTGGTACCGAGGCGCTCTGCTGCTCTGCTGCTCCGGCGGCTAGGGTGATGGGTGTGGCGATGCCCACATCCTGCACGTCGGCAAACGAGAGCGAATTCTCATCCTTCACAACGATGGGCACGGCATAGTTGCCTTCCCATACCTGGGCCACTTGAAGGTCGCTCGTCGAGACACCCAGCGTCAGTTGCGCCGAGGTGCGCGTGATGCCTAGTCGCGCCGATGCCACTGGGTCGAGCTCCACGTTGACAATGGGGTGGGGCTCGAAGAAATCGCTGTGCACCCATTCGATTTCGGGCATTTTGCGCATACGCTCCATAAGGCGCTCGGCCACCGTGTGCAGCGAATCGAGATTGTCGCCATAGTAGCGGTATTCAAGTTCATTGACCTCGAGGTAGTCAAGGCGCTTGAACTTGACGTAGGCTTTAGGTGAAGCCTCACCCAGCATGGGCTGATACTTGGCGAGTAGCTCGAGTGTCGCCTTGTTCGACTTGGTGTTAACGATGAATTGGGCATAGTTGTCGCCAGCGATTTGCGGTGCGTAAGCGTCCATGAAACGAGGCGACGAGCACCCGATAAAGCCAGTGATGCCCACTACGCGGTCGTCCTTGGCGAGCGAGTCGCGCACGGCAGTGGCAATTTGCTCGGTTTCCATCATGCCGTTGCCCTCGGGGAGATAGACTTCGACGGCAAACTGGTCGCGGTCAGCGTAGGGGAAGAGCCTGATTTTCAGTGCTGGCATGATGAGCGAGGATAGCAGGATGATGGCAATGCCGCCCACGATGGTGAGCCATGGGTGAAGGAATGTGAAATCGAGTACGCGGTCGTAAGTGCGCTGCACCCAGCGCGTGATGGCATTGCCATCGGTTTTCACCTTGTCGGGGCGGATGATGTGCACCTCGAGGAACGGAATCACTGTCACGGCGAGCAGCAGTGACACTAGCAGGTTGATGGTGATGGTCCAAGGAAAGTCGCGCAGACAGTCGTGGAACACGCCGCGCATAGTCCATAGGAAGGGGAAGAAGATAATGCAGATGCACAGCGTGGCCAGCGTCATGGGCAGGAAATACTGGAGCGACGACTGAATGGCGGCCTCTTTGGGCTCATAGCCCTTGCCCAGATATTCAAGGTAGCCGTCAATGACCACGATGCTGTTATCGACAATCATTCCCAGCACTACGATGAGGGCCGCAAGCGTGACGATATTTAGTTCGATGCCCGCCAAATACATGATGGCCACCGACACGAAGGTACTCAGCGGAATGGTGATGGCCGCCACGATGGCCGACCGCAGCGGGAACAAAATCATCATCACCACGATGATGATGGCCATGGCGATGAGCAAGTCGCGCAAGAAGTCACGCACACTGATGCCCACAACCTTAGGCTTGTCGGCGATGCGCGTCACCTTCACGTCATCAGGCAGTTCGTTTTGGCTATATTCGTTGATGACCTTGTCGACCTCCTCTCCGTAGCTTACCACATTGTTGCCCGGTGTCATCTCCATTGACAGGAGCACGCACGGGTGGCCGTTTTGCTCAATGCGGCTCGATGATGGGTCATATTCCCTCACCACGCGTGCGATGTCGCGCACACGCACCACCTTGCCAGTGCCAGGCTCCGAGAAAATAATAAGGTTGGCAATCTCTTCCTCGCTGCGTTCGGTGGGCTCCACGTGGATGGGAAGCTGGTGGTCTCCGTTGCTCACGCGTCCGCTGAGTGTGGTGAGTCCTTGGGCCTGCAGCTGCGAGAATAGTAGTTGGTCGCCGATGCCATAGGCCTGCAGTCGTTCGTGGTCGATGTAGAGGCTGATTTGCTCCTTGAGCTCACCGTAAAGCTTGACGTTGGCCACCGACGGGATGCGGCGCAAGCGGTCACTCAATTCGTCGCTGTACTGCCGCAGCTCGCGGTAGCTACGCTGGTTGCTCTCGATGGCGATGAGCAGCGCCGAGGTGTTGCCGAAGTCATCGTTGACCACGAGGGCAAGCACGCCGGCGGGTAGTTGCATCTTGAAGTCGTTGAGACCATGCTTGATTTTGCTCCATACCTCGTCCTTGTTGTTGACGTCGTCATCGAGGCGCACCATCATGATGCACATTCCGTTTTGGCTCGTCGTCGTAGTCTTGGCGCGGTTCACCTCACCATAGGTGAACAGGTAGCGTTCCAACGGACGCGCCACCTGGGTCTCGACCTCCTCGGTGGTGGCACCGGGGTAGATGGCGACCACGACGCCTTGGCGGATGGTGACGTGCGGGAATTCGTCCTTGGGCATGACATACATGCCGTAGATACCCAGTACGAACATCACAACCAGGATGAGGAGCGTGATGGGGTAGTGCTCTAATGGCCAACGCAGCCATTTCGTCTTGTCGCTCATGTCTTAAAACACCACGTGGGTGCCCTCGCTAAGCTTTTGGTAACCTTCGGTGACGATGCGGTCGCCCACAAAGAGACCGTTCGTGATGGCGATGTGGTTGCCGATGGTGGGCCCCACACCCACCTCGGTGCGGTGAGCCTTGTTTTGTGCGTCAATGGTCCACACAAAACTGCCGCCATTCACGCGTTGCTGTACAGCCGTGATGGGCACGCGGATGCCCGATGACACATTGCCATCGGCGCCGGGAAGTTGCACGCTTGCCACCATGCCGGGCAGCAACAGGTGGTTGGGGTTAGCCACATTGATACGCAGGTCGTAGGTGTGCGTCATCACGTCGGCTTGTACGCCTTTCTCGATGCGTCCGCCGGCAAAGCCTTTGTTGATGGCGGCCACGGTAATCATCGAAGGCGAATCAGCGTGGATGTTTTTCACTTCGGCTTCAGGGACCGACACTTTCACTTTCACCGAACTGATATCAAGTATAGTGACTACGGCTTGCGACGGCAGTGCCGTTTCACCCACGTTGAGCTGTCGGCGTCCGATGACGCCGCTCACAGGTGCAATGAGGCGTGTGTCGGCCATACCTTTGCGGGCGATTTGCTCGGCGGCTTGTGCTGAGGCCACTCCAGCGCGTGCCGTGTTCAAAGCGGTCTCGGCCTGTTTGAGGCGCGTTTCCACCTCCACCCATTTTATCTCGGGAAGCGAGCCGTTGTCGTGCAAGATTTTCATGCGGTCGTAGGCATCTTTGGCCTGCGCGTAGGCGTCCTCGGCCTGGCGCACCATGTCGCGGGCCTGACGCGTGGTGGCCTCGGCCATCTCTACACTGTTGCGCATCGTGGTGCCGTCAATCTCGGCCAGCAGTTGTCCTCGGCTCACCATTTGGCCCTCGTCGACCAGCATGCGCTTAATCACGCCCATTGCGGTGAAGCTCACTGCCGTGGCCTCGCGCTCCTCGACCACACCTACGTACGACGGACCGTCGGAGCCGTCGGCAGCACTAATCACGGCCGTCTCGACCCTGATGGGTGCTTTCTGTTGCTCGGCTTTCTTTCCACAACTGGCCAGCAACATCGCGCCCACCAATAAAACTAAAAATGTGTTCTTCCTCATAGCTATAAAAAAGTTAAACTCAAAGCTCGCAGCTCACAACTTATAGGCTATTGAGCATATGGTCGAGGGCGGGAGAGAGACCGTCGATGTTGCGGCCACCGGCTTGGGCGAAACCGGGCTGTCCGCCGCCGCCGCCCTGGATGAGCTTGGCGGCGTCGCGCACAATGGCGCCGGCGTTCTTTCCTTCGGCCACCAGGTCGTTGCTGAGAGCCACGGTGAGCATGGGTCGTCCGTTGTCGCTGGTGGCGGCAATAAAGGCCGTGAAGGGTTTGTTATCGGCCTTGATGGACATGGCAAGGCTCTTGATTACTTCTCCCGCAAATAGTCCATGAAGTTTGAGCACGTTCACGCCGTTCATGTTGAGAGCGGTGGTGTAGAGGCGCTCCTTAAGCATCTTGACGCGGTCTTTGATGAATTGTTCCACCTGTTTTTGCAGCGCAGCGTTTTCACCAATCGACTTCTTGATAGCCACTATCACGTCGGGGGCATTGTTGAAGAGCGACTTGATGTCGTGGAGCGTGTCCTGGATAGAGTCGAGCATATACTCGACGTTCTCGCCGGTGACGGCCTCGATGCGGCGAATGCCTGCGGCGATGGAGCTTTCGCCCACAATCTTAATCATGCCTATATTGCCGGTCGAGGGCACGTGGGTGCCACCGCACAACTCAATGGAATTGCCATACTTGATGACGCGCACGCGGTCGCCATATTTCTCGCCGAAGAGGGCCATGGCGCCCATGGCGCGTGCCTCGTCGATGGGGATGGAGCGGTGTTCGTCGCGCGCGATGGCCTCGCGTACCATGGCGTTGGCCACGTGTTCAACCTGGCGGATTTCTTCGGGTGTTACCTTCTTGAAATGCGAGAAGTCGAAACGTAACATCCTGCTATCGACGTAAGAGCCTTTCTGTTCCACGTGGGTGCCCAGCACTTGGCGCAGGGCGGCGTGGAGTAGGTGGGTAGCGGTGTGGTTGCATGAGATGGCCTGTCGCGCAGCCGTGTCGATAACGGCGCGGAACGTGGCGTTCACGTCGGCGGGCATTTCTTTGACGAGGTGCACGGGCAGGTTGTTCTCACGCTTGGTGTCGAACACCTCCACCTTCGTGTCGCCATCGATGAGCACGCCGCGGTCGCCCACTTGTCCACCCATTTCGGCGTAGAAGGGAGTGCGCTCGAGCACCACCTGATAGAAAGTGTTCTTCTTTTGCGTGACCTTGCGGTAGCGCAGAATGCGGGTGTCGCACTCAGTGACGTCGTAACCCACAAACTCAGTGACGCCTTCGCGGAGTTCTACCCAGTCGGTGGCTTCGACGGCAGCGGCGTTGCGCGCGCGTTGCTTTTGCTGCTGCATCTCGGCATCAAACTCCTCCTGGCTCACCGTCATGCCGTTCTCCTTGAGGATGAGCTGCGTGAGGTCGAGGGGGAAGCCGTAGGTGTCATAGAGAATAAAGGCCTGCTTGCCCTCGATGGCGTTCTTGCCCTCTTTCTTGGCTTGGGCAATGACGTTGTCGATGAGCTTCATACCTGTCTCGAGGGTGCGCAGGAACGAATCTTCCTCTTCCTTGATGACGTGCTTGATGAGCGTGGCCTGGGCTGGCAGTTCAGGATAGGCCTCGCCCATGCTCTCGATGAGGGTATCGACAAGGCGGTACATGAACGCTTCTTTGAGCCCCAGGAAGGTGTAGCCGTAGCGCACGGCGCGGCGCAAGATGCGGCGGATGACGTAGCCGGCCTTGGCGTTGCTCGGCAGTTGTCCGTCGGCAATCGAGAAGGCGATAGTGCGCACGTGGTCGGCGACGACGCGCATGGCTACATCGATATCGTGGTCCTGTCCGTAGCGTTTGCCGGCGATGTCGCCAATGGCGTTCAGCAATGGTTGGAACACATCGGTATCGTAATTCGACTTCTTGCCCTGGAGCGCCATGCACAGGCGTTCGAAACCCATACCGGTGTCGATGACGCGGGCGGGCAACGGTTCGAGCGTTCCGTCGGCCTTGCGGTTATATTGCATGAACACGAGGTTCCAAATTTCAATCACTTGCGGGTTGTCTTTGTTAACTAGCGAGGCACCGCTTACCTTGGCTTTTTCGGCATCGTCGCGCAAGTCGATGTGGATTTCGCTGCACGGTCCGCAGGGGCCGGTGTCGCCCATCTCCCAGAAATTGTCGTGACGATTGCCGTTGATAATGTGGTCCTTGGGCAAGTGCTTTTCCCAAATCGAGGCGGCTTCGTCATCGCGTCCCAGTCCGTCGGCCTCGCTGCCCTCGAACACGGTGGCATAGAGTATGTTCGGGTCGAGGTGCAGCACATCGACGAGGTATTCCCACGTGAAGTCGATGGCTTCCTGCTTGAAATAGTCACCAAACGACCAGTTGCCCAACATCTCGAACATGGTGTGGTGGTAGGTGTCGTGGCC
>JAGCUP010000130.1 GCA_017962765.1 Muribaculaceae bacterium
AGCTATTGCTGTATATGATATCCAAGTTTTAGCGAATCAAGAGAATGCATCTTTAATATCAGACAAAAGCTTGATAACGCAAATTGACGTGGGAGCTGACTATGAAATGTGCATTGGGAAAGTGCGAAGGTTGCGTATCGAGCCAAATAGATATGGTACGTTTCTTGTATTCAAAGGAGATACCATTAACAATTTTAACAATCGAAATTTCTATGTATTACTATATCTGAAAAATGAAAGACCGCCGACAGAGGGCTTGTGGCAATAAAACGGGGAAAGCTCATTTATCCCATTTGACTTGCCTTCTCTTAATAGTTTCAAAGGTGGGGTTAGACCGCCTAAGGACTCAAAATATATTGAAATCAAATAATGAACAAATGAAACAGATTATTATACTCACAACATGTTTAATGCTTTCCCCTTTTTTCTTAAGGGGCCAAACAAACAATCGGTACGCCACAGCTTATGACTATATTTGTAACGAAACCAACAACTATAACATCTATGTTCCAATGATGCCATTAGATGATGGGCATTTTGCGGGATGGACAAAACGTTTTATTGATTATTTTGAGATTAATGATTCAGCCATAACGCAACTAAGGAATGTGCCCGAGAATAAAATGTGCTCAACCGTTCATGAGTATCATGCTTTCTTTGCGGACTTTGTTCGAGAAAAGATAGATTACGACTTTAGTAGAGCCTTGTTTTTCACTAATATCACAAACAATATACTTTTCGCAGAATATTTCCCAACAATTGAGCATTATGCGAATAAAAAGAGATATTATGAAGAGCTCAAACTACGTGATTTGTTTTTCATTCATTATGCTTATCTTTTTCATTTTAACGATGAAGGTCAATTAATTAATGTATATAAAATGCTTGTTCACTCGTTTTGAAGGACAAATGAAACAAATTGTTATACTCACAACATGTTTATTGATTTCGCCTTTTTTCTTAAGAGGTCAATCAATTAATCGGTACGCCATAGCTTATGACTATATTTGTGAAGAAACCAATAACGATAGCATCTATGTTCCGATGATGCTATTAGACGATTCGTATTTTGTGATTACAATAGAAGATTTTATTGATTATTTTGAGATTAATGATTCGGCCATAACACAACTAAGGGATATGCCCGAGAATAAAGTGTCTTCAACCATTCATGAGTATCATGCTTTCTTTGTTGACTTTGTTCGAGAAAAGATAGATTACGACTTTAGTAGAGCCTTGTTTTTTTCTAATATCTCAAACAATATACTTTTCGCAGAATATTTCCCAAGAATTGAGCAGCATTATCCGAATAAACATAAATTTTATGAAGAGTTCTTACTAACGAGATTGTTTTTCAGTTATTATGCTTATCTTTTTCATTTTAACGATGAAGGTCAATTAATTAATGTGTATAAAATGCTTGTTCATTCGTTCTAAAAGGCTATTCCTTTGCCAACTGTTGCGACTCATGCGTTTGCTCATAGAGATGCTGAACGAGCGCAATGGGCGGCCGCGGCTGGGCATGCCGTGTTTACGGGCACCGGCCCGCTCGCGGGATATGCGATAAACTGGGAAATGCCGTCCTCGCGCGAAATTTTACGGGCGAATTATTATGACGGTTACGATTTTTTGAGTAATTTTACGGCGCATAGCGACTCATTGTCTTACATGGAGATGACGGGATACGACAGCAGATACCAGAGGGGCGGCGACGCTTCGGCGGCGGGCCTGCTCACGGGCACGGCGACGCGCATGCTCGGCGCCATAGCAAGGCCATTGCAAAATAAAGACAACTAAAATTCAATATATTAGCGGATTATGAAGATAATATTGTTTATTGTAGGCTCACTGAGGAAAGAGTCTTTTAATCGCCAACTCGCGGCCGAGGCCGAGAGAATTATCGGCGCTCGCGCCATAGTATCCTATCTCGACTACAACGAGGTGCCGTTCATTAACCAAGACCTCGAGCAGCCCGAGCTCGAGGCTGTCGCACGGCTGCGACAGACGGTGGCCGAGGCCGACGGCGTTTGGATTTTCACACCCGAATACAACATCAGCTATCCCGGCCACTTGAAGAACCTGCTCGACTGGCTGTCACGCCCCGTCGTGCCGGGCGACTACGCCACGCCCACTGTTATCAACGGCAAGAAGGTGGCGCTCGCCGGCGCCGGAGGCAAGATGGCGACCGGCAAGTGCCGCGAGAAACTCGGCGAACTGCTCACGTTCATCAAAGCCGACGTGATGACCGAGCCACAGACAGGCGTGGCGCTGAACGCCGAGGCGTGGACCGAGGGCCGAATGATTCTCACCGACGACCAACTCGCCTCGCTCAGCCGTCAGGCCGACGCTTTCCTTGATTATATTCAATAAACTTATGGACAGCCTCATTTCATTCGCAAAAGAGAACTTCCAGCTCATCGTCTTGCTCGTCAGCGTGCTCAGTATGCTGCTGGCCATCATCTCGTTGAAGTACGAGATAGACAAGAAAAAAGCAAAAAAGAAAGAGCAAAAAGACGAACCCGAGGAGCTGGAACAGCCTAACGAAGCATAACAATGGCAAGCAACCCCGATTTCGTACAGTATATCGCCGACCAGTGCGCGGCGGCGGGCGACATCGCAGTCCGCAAGATGTTTGGCGACTATGGCATCTATTGCGACGGCAAAATCTTCGGCCTCATCTGCGACGACGGCCTCTATCTCAAGCCTACCGAGGCCGCGAGGCCGCTGCTGCGCGAGGTGGACCTGCGCCCGCCCTACCCCGGCGCCAAGGACCACTTCTTCATCGCCGACGTGGATGACCGCGACTACCTCGCCGCCCTCGTGCGCGCCACCTGCGCCGCCCTGCCCGCCCCAAAGCCCCGAAAGAAACGCTAAGTTTTTTCCCACTCGGCGCAACCTTTTTGTACTGTTGCAGCACCTAACGCACAAAAGAATCATTTTAAGACCTCTTTTGTGATGAAAAAGATTGTTGTGATATTATTTGTGCATGGGCAATGGCGCGGAAGGGGAACGATTGTACTAAAAAATACTAAAAAAAGGCGCAAATAAAAAAATATGATTATATTTGCAGCAGAATAATTATTCATAAATATCATTCGACATGAGAAAACTGTTATTTATCGCCACCGCACTGCTTGTCATGACAAGTTGCGACGACAAACCCGTGGCACCCACCGAACTGCCACAGGAAGTTCAAACCTTTATCAAACAAAACTTCCCCTCACAGACCATCACCTTTGCACAGAAAGACTCGGAATGGCTGTTCTTTTCACAGTATGAAGTGACGCTCAACGACGGCACTATGGTGACTTTCGACACCGACAATGTGTGGGACAAAGTGGAATCAAGGACGGTAGGCGTGCCTTTCGCTCTCGTGCCCGCCCCCATCAACACATACGTAACAAGCAATTTCCCGAACATCGCCATCGTCAAAATCGATAAGGAGCGCTACGGCTACGAAGTGGAGCTTGCCAACGAACTTGAGATGAAGTTCAACGAGGCTGGCGCACTGATGGAAATGGACGACTAATTAATTAGGAATTAGGAATTAGGAATAAATTCTAATAAGTATAACCATCACAAAAATCACGAAAATGAAAAAGATTTTATTCATTCTGGCAGCAATGCTGACCATTGGTTTCAGCGCAAAAGCCGACCACGACCAAGTTGTCACTTTTAATCAACTGCCTGCTACGGCTCAAACTCTGCTCAAGCAATATTTTGCCGACAAGATGCCGCTGGTGGTAACCATGGACTGGGACGATTACACCATCATGTACGAGACTGGTGAGAAAGTGGAATTTGACAAGCAGGGAAATTGGAAAGAGATTGATTGCCGCGCCTCGATGGTGCCCCTGGAACTCATTCCCGAGCAAATCAAGACCCACGTACGCACCACCTTCCCCGGCACTACCATCCTCAAGTTGGACCGCAACCGCAGCGGCTATGAGATTAAGCTCAACAACGGACTTGACATAGAGTACAACCGCTCCTTCCGAGTGGTAGAAATCGACGACTAACCTTTTATTAACGATATCCCTTGACGGGGGCAGGCAAACCACAGCTTGCCCCCGTCTTAAAAAAGACTTAAGCTATGAATTATTTGAAACTTTTCGCGCTCGCAGCTTGCGTAGCTTTCCTCGGCGCTTGCAACGGCAACGACAATACGCAACAGCAACAACAAGCGCCCGTGGCTCAAGAACAGCCCGGCGTGCAACCCCAGCAACCGGCAGCTCCCGCCGACCCTAATGCGCAACAGCCTCAGGCGACAGCCCAGGCTCTGCCCGCCACGGCCACCAATTTCCTCCAACAGCAGTTCCCCAACGCCACGGTCACCTATGTGGAGACCGATAGCGACGATGGCCGCATCGAATATGAGACCACGCTGAACGACGGTACCAAGGTAACGTTCAACGCTGCCGGCGAATGGGATAAGGTTGAATGTTACGGCAAAGCCGTTCCCGCCGCACTGGTGCCGGCCAACATTGCGAGCTATGTGAGCACCAACTATCAGGGCGCAGCCATCACCAAGGTCGATCGCGAGCCCTACGGCTTTGACATCGACCTGGCCAACGGCCTCGACCTGAAGTTCAATGCCAACGGCCAATTGATGAGCGTGGATGACTGATAATTCCTATTTACAGAAATAAGACACATGTCAAAGTTTTTCAAATCATTAGCCATCGTGGCAGCCGTGCTTGGCCTCATGCCACAAGCGGCCCTCGCCACCGAGAACAGTAACCAAGAAATCATTCTCCATGCGTGGTCATGGTCGTTCAACACCATCCGCGAACACTTGCCCGAGATTAAGGATGCCGGTTACACCATCGTGCAGACTTCGCCCATCAACGAGTGCCTCGTGGGTGACAACGGCGGACGCCAGCTCTTCGGCAACGGCAAGTGGTACTATCATTACCAGCCCACCGACTGGACCATAGGCAACTACCAGCTGGGCACGCGCGACGAGTTCAAGACGATGTGTGACGAGGCCACGCGCCTCGGCGTGCGCGTCATCGTTGATGTGCTTCCCAACCACACCGTCATCGACCGCAAGTACATCAACGCACGCCTCGACAGCGCCGTGCATGGCCGCGAGAACCTGTTCCATGCCAACGGACTGTGGCCCATCAACGACTACAGCGACCGCTACCAGTGCACCACCGGCGAGATGGGTAAACTGCCCGACGTGAATACTGAGAACCCCGACTTCCAGTACTACTACATGCAGTTCGTTAACGACGTGCTCGCCTGCTGCGCCCGCGGCTTCCGCTACGACACAGCCAAGCATATCGGCCTGCCCGATGAGCCCCGCGACCCCAAGTCGCCCGAAAACGACTTCTGGGACGTGGCCATGGGCCGCAAGGCCGTCAAGGGCCTGCGTCTGTCGATGCCCCGCGAAGACCTCTTCATCTACGGCGAGGTGCTGCAAGACAAAAACGTGCCCGAGAGGGGCTACGCCGAGTATATGGACCTCACGGCAAGTAACTACGGATGGGTGCTGCGCAACGTGCTCAACAAGCACAACGCCAAAGCCGACGACCTCACCCGCTGGCACCACAGCGTGGACCCCGCCCACCTCATCACCTGGGTGGAGTCGCACGATACCTACTGCAACGACCACGCCTCGGCCGGCATGAGCGACGAGCTCGTGCGGCTCGGATGGGTCTTCCTCACCGCCCGCCAGTATGGCACGCCACTTTTCTACTCGCGTCCTCACGGCAGCACGCGCGACAACTATTGGGGCGACAACGAGATTGGTAAGGTGGGCAACGACGAGTTCAAGCACCCCGTGGTGCGCGCCATCAACGAGTTCCGCCACAATGTGGCCGGTGAGCCCGAGCACATGTTCTTCAGCGACAACGGCAAGCAAATCATCGTGGAGCGCGGCACCAAGGCTGCCGTCATCATCAATCTCGACGAGAATCCCTCGACGGTGGCCCTCAGTATGACCGTCACCGATGGCAAGTACCGCGACGCTGTCACCAAGCAACGTCTCCAGGTCAAGAAGGGCATCCTCAATGCCACCCTCCAGCCTATGACGGCTTACATCCTCTACAAGAAGTAAACCGGACAAGCATAACTCATTCACCACGAGGGGCGGCTCCTGCAATGGAACCGCCCCTCGACATTATATCCAAAACCAGTCATCATCTGGATTCCAACGATATTCGTTCGGCGATTCCAGTGATATCCACTTACTCGGATGGGAAAGAAAGAGTATGTCGCTACATATTATCCATAGACAGTCCTACGAACTCGATAGAGTAACGGCGCTTTTGCTTGGACACGATATGTTCTGCTTTCTCTTTCAGGCGATTGATGTCGACGCGTTGGGCCTGGCGCTTAATCTCGCCTATTGCAAGATGTCGCTCAGCATCATTCACGGCAATGAGGTCAATCTCGTTGCTTCCGTCCCGTTCCCAGTAATTTGTCACCAAGTTATATTGTCCGGTCTCGGCAAACTGCTGGCGAAAATATTGCTCCAGCACCATTCCTGAATAGGTCTCATAGTCAGCCTGCATCTTTTGCAAAATATAGTCAGTATTGCCTATCTCCACAGCACTGATATACTTCTGCACGAAACGGAACCAAAAGCGCAGAAAATTGTCTTTGATTCCATATCTCACATTGTGACTTTGCTCTGGCGACAAATAGGGGCGATAGCGATAGATAAGTTCGTACTGTTTTTCCAGTTTGTCGAGATAGCCTCCTGGCTCCACGCCAGTGCAGCTTTTGATGGCTCCACGTGTGTTTTCGCCTTCGGCAATGGCATTGAGGATGGAGAAGTAGTTGCCGCTGTCACGACCAAACTCGTCACTCAGCATCTCCTTACCTTCAGGGACGAAGTAGGACCCATAGCCAATGAATTGCTTGAGCATGGCATCTTTGGTTATGCCGCCATGAGTCAGCATTTCTTCCACATACTTTGCTACGCCGCCAGTGGTCATGTAGAGGGCAAGTAAATCCTCATTGGTGAAGGTGGGGTTGAAATCTCGCAATATCTCTTTCAGCACGGTGGTGGAAAAGGGTTGCAGGTGTATCCTATTATTTGCCCTGCCATATAGGGGTTCCTTCTTGTCGTCAAAGATTCTGCTTATCATCGTGCTGACCGAGCCACAGACGATAAGGTTCATCTTACTATCGGCCTTGTTAGAGTCCCAAAGATTCTGCAAGTCGCCGAAAACAGCCTCGTTGACGTACTTGAAGTTTTGGAATTCATCGAGCACCAGTGTGAAGTTGATATTCTTCGATTGTTGCATCAGCACGCCAAAAAACCTGCTGAATGAACTGAAGTCGCCCAAATCGACACCCAGCGTATTGGCTACAACCTCAGTGAACTCGCGGCAAAGCATGGTCTCGCTCTTGCGCCCTACAAAAAGATACACGAAAGGAATCTGCCTGCATGCTTGCTTGACTAGCGTAGTCTTGCCAATGCGGCGACGACCTGTAACAACTGTCATCTGCGCATAAGTGGCCGAGAGTCGCTCAATTTGACGCAGGGCCTCTATTTCTTTTTCTCTATCATAGAATTTCATATGGTTTGTTTTTGCAACACATGTTACTGTAACATCAGTTGCAAAATTACAAATAATATTTCACTCCACAAAATTCTTCAAAGAAAAAAAGAATCACTGGCAAAAAACGTCTTTTATTTGTATTACTAAAAGCGGGCAAAAGACCTCTTCGAGGTTTATTGCCCGCTTTATTCCAATTTACTTGACGGTACAAGACCGCTATGGGTTAGAAGCGGTAGCGGAGGCCGGCGCACACGATGCCCTTCTCGCCCACGCCCAGCTCGAGGAAGCCGCGACACGCACCACCCACCTCGGCACCGACTGCCGTAGCCTGGAACATAAAGGCGCACTCCGTCTCGTCGCGTGCTTTGGAACTGTCGCTTGTACTGCCTTCGCCCTCTTTTTTCACCCTGTCGGTGTTACCGATGCTGGCCAGCATCACTCCAGCCGAGACGGCCGAGTACATGCCGAAGCGCTTCTTACGGAGCCAGTTGAACTTCACCGACGGCATCACCGAAATGTATCGGGAATTCAACGTGACTTCCTGTTTGAAGGGACGGTCCCACTTACAGCCCGCATAGGTAGCCACAGCGCCCAACGACACCACGCGCGACACGTGGTGGTAATATTCCACGCCCACAGGTCCCCAGAAATTAGTCTGCTTGCCCGCACTGAAGGTAAAGACAGCACCGAAGACCGAAATCACGTTGGAGGCCGAGCCCACGCCATACATGACGCCAATCTCGTTCTTG
>JAGCUP010000131.1 GCA_017962765.1 Muribaculaceae bacterium
CCACAACGAGCGACGTATCGGTCTCGCGCTGAAAGCGCGACAACTGCTCGTCGGTGAGCGGCGGCGTTTCCTCGTGCGAACAACGTGGGATTGCCCATTGCGCCACGACTGCCGCCACGATGAGTGCCAACACCACAAGAGCGCCAGTGCGTTCGTGTCGTGTCATCGAGAAAAAGTCGCTCCACTTGGCCATAGGTCATTAATTATCTAAAAGAAGGCACAAATTTAGCAACTTCTCACTAAAAATGGCACTCTATATGCCATTTTTTTATTACATTTGCACCCCAATTATCCATAAAAACATTTTGTACCTTGTGAGAAAACTTATCAATGCCATACCTACAGGAGTGCTTTCGGCTATTGCAACCGCACTTTGCCTCTATCTCCTGCTCGACAACGACCCTTTCGGCGCCCAGCACGTGCACCTATTTCCGGGCTCGGACAAGGTGGCGCACATCCTCATGTTCATGGGTGTGGCATGCGCTTATATCTACGACTACGCAAAATACCGCCTACCCCATCACACCAACACCAACAAGGAGCTCGCCTTTGCCACAGCCGCCTTTACCGTAGGCATCCTGGCCGAGGTGGCGCAATTGGTGATGCAAAACGGCCGCTCCTTTGAGTGGGCCGATCTGCTGGCCGATGCCGTGGGCGCCATCCTTGGTTTCCTATTCATGAAATTTTATTTCATCAAGCGTTTCCGCAACTACGTTCTCAAGTTCAAGCGGCATCACCATCACCACCACCAGCATAAGGATTAAGTGTGAAGCATTTGACCTTTACCTAACGCTTCACGCTTAATGCTTCACAATAAACACTTTACACTTAGAACTTAAAACTCAGTCCTGCCATGACTGTGGCTTTAGGCATGGGAAAGCCTTTCATGATTTCGTAGCGCTGAGCCAGCAAATTCTCGCCCTTGACGAAAAGTGTGAGCCCACGGAGCGGGGTGCGGTAGCTTGCCGTGGCGTTCCACAGCACATAGTCCTCAGTAACAGGCTCAGCACCAGTGACGGTGTATAGGCCTACGATAGTATGCAGCCCTGTGGTGAGCGTGAAACGTCGCACATTCCACGTGCAGCCCACATAGAGTTTGTGCTCAGGCGCAGCGAGTTGTGGCGTGTCCATGTGCAGGAAGCTGTAGTTGGCCATCAGCGTCACTTGTTTCGTGGCTTTAAAGTTCACGTCGGCCTCGATGCCCCAGTTTTTTATTTCGCCACTGTTGACATTGAGCGGCTTGCCGTCAATGCGTACCGTGTTGATAATGTTGTCGGCATTGAGATAGAACAAGTTCAGTCCCAAGCGCAGGCGGTTGTCGAGCAAACGCTGCTTGTAAGCTAGTTCGTAGTTCATCATTCGTTCTGGCGCCAAATCGGGGTTTTGAGGCGGATACATATACAACTCCCTGATGGTGGGATTGCGGAAACCCTTGCTCACCAAGGCACGCAACTCAGCGCCACGAGGCAGCGTAAACACCAGACCTCCCTGCGGCACCCATTCGGTACCGCTCACGCTATGGTGGTCGAAACGCAGACCGGCATCAAGCGTGAGCCACGGAGCAAGCTGCTGACGCACATCAACGTAGGCCGCCACCTCGTCGACGGTTTTGTCGGCGATATCGGTCTCGGTGCCATCGGCAATAGCGCGGTTGAAAGCGTGTCCACCAAAGTGCTGGTAGTCAAAGCCGAAGGTAGTTCGGTTGCCCTCGAAAAGCGTCACACTCTGATATGCGCTCACGCCGGCCAACAAGTCATCGTGCAGGTAAAGCGAGGTGCGCGGTGTGCCGCCCGGGTGGTATCCGTCGTTAATCTTGTGATGGCCCCAATTATAATAGAGGCGCAAAGCGCCATTAGTGCTCACATAGTCGTTGAGCAGCGACAGCGCCGCCATACCACGAAAGATGGTCATGTCGTTGTCCAGATAGGGATCGGTCACCTCGCCGGGATTTGAACTGTTGAAACGGGTCAAATCCACATCGCCCACGATGCTCCACGCCTTACTCAAATCGTAGCCAAGCTTGACGAAGGCATTCCATTGATTGAACGAGGAATTGGCGCGATGTCCATCGGTGCGGCCATAGTCCAAACCCACAATACTGTGGAAACGTCCACTGCGTACACGGTTGGTGACACCGCCCTCGACGGTGCCGTAGGAACCGGCTTGCAGGGTGATATTGGTCTCCACCCCATCGCGTTGCATCTTGCGCGTGACGATATTCATCACGCCGCCCATAGCGTTGTTGCCATAGAGCAACGAGGCCGGACCGCGCAACACCTCCACGCGCTCGGCAAGCATCGTGTGATAGGCATCGGCAATGGGATGGCCATACATTCCGGCATACTGCGGCAATCCATCGACAAGCACGAGCATATCGGCTCCCGAGCCCACTCCACGCACCTTGATTCCGCCTGCTGCGCCCGTCGAAACGCCATATCCTAACATTCCGCGACTGGTAACGAACACTCCGGGAACCTGCTCGGTAACGGTGGGGAGCACATTTTGGGCATATTGGTTGGTGAGCGCCGCATGGTTAAGTACGCTAATGGTCATGGGTAAGTGGCGCGCATCGGTCTCGGTGCGCGTTCCTGTCACCACCACATCATCGAGAAGCACCGACGTAGTGTCGGTTTGTGCTGTCGCAACAGCTGCCGTCACCATCACGACGGCAGCTAAAACACTTATTCTTTTTTTCATTTTGTAGTATCGAGATTAATCAATATATATTGCCGGGAGCCTAGCCCGATTTTTTCGGCATAGTCCACGATGTGGGTACCATGCTGACGATTGATGCGTTCGATGAGCGGTTTCTCGTC
>JAGCUP010000132.1 GCA_017962765.1 Muribaculaceae bacterium
CGACGACGAGACTTACGTTTGGTATAATGGACTTGAAGACTGGACGCAGTTAGTAAATATGCCCGACTTGGCGCAAAAACTACGCGCCGAAGAACCGGGAGATCCCATCACCGTTCCACCCGAGGTGGCTGCCGAGGCCGCAGCCGCCACAGCTGTCGCGACACCCGAGCCTGTGTTAGAGGAACAGGAAGGCGAGCCCGCCGAATCTGTCCCCAACGTGCCCACTGTGCCACCCGTGGCCGCAGCAACACCAGTCCCGCAAGGCATTCCCGTAGGTGTACCAGTTGGAGTGCCCATAGGCACACCCGTTAACGCACCCGCCGAAGAACCTGCCCCCGCGCCTGCAGCCGCAGCGTCCGAGATTCCGCCGGTAATTCCCCCTGCACCGGCATCCATGCCGGCACCCGCTGCCGCGCCCGCACAACCTGCTCCGACAGCTGCCGCCGCATCCGCCGAGGACAAGTGCCCTCCCACCAACCTGGTGTGGGCCATCATCACCCTCGTCCTGTGCTGTGTGCCGTTTAGCGCTGTGGCCATCTTTATGGGCATCAAAGTGAAGAATTGTTGGAGCAAGGGCGAGAAAGAAAAAGCCAAGAAGTGGAGCGACCGTGGCGCTTGGATGATTATCGCGTCGATTATCGCCGGCATCCTGGTGCAGCCTTTCATCTCATTCATCATGTCATCGTTCATGTAATGCGGGCATGAAGCTATCCCGCCGCACCATCGTTTGGACTGTCATAATCACGCTCATCGTGGTGGTGTTCGGTTTCATTTATTTCACTTTTGACCCGTCCAAGAGTGGATTCTTTCCTAAATGCCTCACGATGCAGCTCACGGGATACCGATGCCCAGGATGCGGCAGCCAGCGCGCTATTCACTCGTTGCTGCACGGCGACATTGCCGCCGCGTGGCGCTATAACGCCATGCTGGTAGTGGCCCTGCCCGTTATGCTCATCTACGGTGTGGGCGACATGATGCGGGCCCGTTGGCGCCGTTTCCACACCGTCCTCTCTAGTCCTTGGCTCATGGGCGGCATCTTCATGCTCATTATTGCATGGTGGATATTCCGTAACATCTTTGGCTGGTACGTGCCATGAAAGTGTGTGTCACCGAGAAACCCAGCGTGGCACGCGACATTGCCGCCATCGTGGGAGCCGCCACCAAGCGCGACGGCTACTACGAGGGCAATGGCTACCAGGTAACGTGGACCTTCGGCCATCTGTGCACCCTCAAGGAGCCCGACGAATACACGCCGCTGTGGAAACGTTGGTCGATGGGCCAGTTGCCCATGATACCGCCGCGCTTTGGCATTAAGCTCATTGACGACGACGGCATTAAGCGGCAATTCCACGTCATTGAGACGCTCATCGCCGGCGCCGACGAGGTCATCAACTGCGGTGATGCCGGGCAGGAGGGAGAGCTCATCCAGCGCTTCGTTTATCAAAAAGCCGGATGTAAAAAGCCCGTGATGCGCCTCTGGATCTCGTCGCTTACCGATGAAAGCATCCGCGAGGGGTTCCAGCGCCTGCAGCCCGCCTCACAATTCGACAACCTATACTACGCGGGCCTCTCACGCGCTATTGGCGACTGGCTGCTGGGTATGAACGCCACACGCGCTTATTCCCTGAAATATTCGCGACCGGGCGCCGTGCTCTCGATAGGGCGCGTACAGACACCCACATTGGCGCTCATTGTGGCGCGCGACCGCGAGATTGCCGCTTTTGTCCCCGAGGACTACTGGGAAATCTCAACCATCTACCGCGAAACCACCTTCCACTGCACACGCGGCAAGTTCAAGACCGAGGGCGACGCCACGGCGCTCGTTGAGCAAATCAAGTCGCAGCCCCTCGTTATAGGTGACGTGACGAAAAAAAAGGGACGCGAGGCTCCGCCACGCCTCTTCGACCTGACAAGCCTACAGGTGGAATGCAACAAAAAATTCTCGTTCAGCGCCGACCTCACGCTGCGACTCATCCAGTCACTCTACGAGAAAAAAGTAACCACCTACCCGCGCGTCGACACCACATACCTGAGCGATGACATCTACCCCAAAATAGGCGATATCATGCGTGCCATGGAACCATACGCACCGCTCACCGCACCCGTGCTCGCCGCGAAGATTCCCAAGAGCAAGAAGGTGTTCGACAATAGCAAGGTCACTGACCACCACGCTATTATTCCCACCAACGTGGACCCGCGCAAGGCGGGACTTAGCCTCGATGAAAAACGTGTCTATGACCTTGTGGCCAAACGATTCATCGCCGCCTTCTACCCCGACTGCGAGTTTGCCACCACCACAGTCACGGCCACCGTGGGCGAACTCCCGTTCAAAGCCACTGGCAAAGTCATCGTCAAGGAGGGGTGGCGCGCCGTCTTCGCCCGCGACAAGGCACAGGACGAGAAACGCGACGACGAAGAAAACGAGGTCATGCCCGACTTCACCGCTGGCGAGAGCGGCCCCCACGAGCCCAAACTCGTTAAAAAGACAACGCAGCCGCCCAAGCGATACACCGAGGGCACCCTACTGAGAGCCATGGAAACGGCAGGGAGAATCGTCGATGACGACGAGCTGCGCGATGCCATGAAAGAGAACGGTATCGGGCGTCCCTCGACGCGCGCCGCCATCATCGAGACTCTTTTCAAACGGCACTACATCCGCAAGGAGCGCAAGAGTATCGTGGCCACCGAAACCGGTTGCCAGCTTATAGACACCATCAAGGACGACCTCGTCAAGAGCGCCAAGCTCACAGGACTATGGGAAAAGAAGTTGCGCATGATAGAGCGTGGAGAATACACCGCCGCGCAGTTCCTCGACGAGCTAAAAACTATGGTGAACGAAATCGTCCTCAACGTCATGCGCGACAATGGAGCCACCACTATCACTGTTGCCCAAGATACTCCCAAGCCGCCTAAAAAACCGGCCGCCGCAAAGGCCAAGAAACCGGCCAGCCAAGACACACAGCAATGACAACACCATGACGCACACCATACAGCACATACTCGTCGCAGTCGTCGTAATTGCCGCCGTAGCCTACGCCGCGCGAGCCATCTACCGTGCCCTGCGCTGCCGCAAACACGCACCCCTGGGCTGCACAGGTTGCCCCCTCCTCGAAAACTGCCACAAGAGCCCAAAATCCACTTAACACTTCACACTTCTGTTTCAATTTCTAAAATTTGGTCAAAAAGTGTAACAAGGGTTAAAAGGATGGTTTCTTGCGGTGCGGGCCATGGAAAAGGCTTACCTTTGCAGCGCAAAAAGCAAGCAAACACTTCAGAAACCCTAAATCACTATTTATGAATCAAACTTTTAGAAAGCTGTCTAACAAAGAAATACAGCGCATGCAGGCCAACGGCTGCACAGCCCAGGACTGGAATGGCATCCAGGTCGATACCAAAACTTTCGACACGCAACGCTTCAGCCGCATTAACTTCTTCGGCGAAGTCTCAATAGGCGCCATTGATGGATTCATTGAGGTGAGCGACGGCTTTGTAAAGCCCTGCGGCATCAACAATGCCACACTGCGCAACGTGAGCGTAGGCGACAACTGCCTCATCGAGAACATCGGCAATTACATCAACAACGTCACAATAGGCTCGGGATGTTATATCTCCAACGTATCAACCATAGAGACCACCGCCGGTGCTTATTATGGACAAGGACGCACCATTTCGGTGCTCAACGAGGTGGGCAAGGGCAACCTTATATTGTTCAGCGGCCTTAGCAGCCAGCTCGCCGCCTTCATGATCAAGTTCTTTGACAATAAGCCGCTGCGTGACGCTATGGAAAAACTCGTGAAGGACGAGGTGGAACGCACGCGGCCCATGCGCACCACGATAGGAAATAGTGTGAGAATCGTCAACGCATCCCACATCGTCAACACCTGCGTGGGCAATGGATGTAGCATCAGCGGCACCTCTCGTTTGAGCGAATGTACCATCGACAGCTCGACCGACAATCCCATCACGATTGGCACTGGCGTCATCTGCGAGAACTCCATCATCAGCGGCGGCTCTACCATCGTCAACAGCGTCAAAATCACCGACTGCTTCGTGGGAGAGGCCTGTGAGATGACTAACGGATTCACCGCCGCCTCCAGCGTTTTCTTCGCCAACAGTTTCATGGCCAACGGCGAAGCGTGCGCCGCCTTCTGCGGGCCCTTCACGGTGAGCCACCACAAGAGTTCGCTGCTCATCGGCGGCATGTTCTCGTTTTACAACGCCGGCTCGGGCACCAACTTCAGCAACCACGCCTACAAGATGGGGCCCATGCACTACGGCACTCTGGAGCGCGGCACTAAGACGGCGAGCGGTGCCTACCTGCTGATGCCGGCCAATATCGGCACGTTCTCGGTGTGCTTCGGCAAACTCATGTACCATCCCGACACACGCGACCTGCCCTTCTCCTACCTCATCGCCTACAACGACACCATGTACCTGGTACCGGGCCGCAACTTCACCACGGTGGGCCTCTACCGCGACATCCGCAAGTGGCCCAAACGCGACAAACGTCAGCGCGAGGAGCGCAAAAGCATCGTCAACTTTGACTGGCTCAGCCCCTTTTCCATCGGTGAGGTGTTGCGCGGAAAACACATCCTCGAGAAACTGCGTGCCGCCAGCGGCGACAAGGTGAGCACTTACAACTACCACGAGTATGTCATCAAGGCTCCTTTGCTGCGCAAGGGCATACGCTGCTACGACATCGCCCTGCGCATCTACATGGGCGCCGTGCTCAAGCGACACGCGCTCACGCCGCCAGCCTCGACGATAGGCAAGGGCAATTGGACCGACCTCTCAGGACTGCTGCTGCCCGAGAGCGAGGAAACGCGCCTTGTCGATGACACTATCACGGGAAAAATTGCTTCGACTACCGACATTTTGCTTCGCTTCAAGCAAATCCATGCCAACTATAACGAGTACCGTTGGGCGTGGAGCCACCAACTCATCCTCGACTACTACGGTGCCGAAACCATCACCCAGGAACTCGAAAAGCAAGTAATGGACGACTACGTGACCGCCCGCCGCGAATGGATTGCTGAAATCAAGCGAGATGCCGAAAAGGAATTCTCGCTGGGCGACGTGGACCGCGAGGTCTTCGAGGACTTCATCACACAACTCGACCGCGAAGTCGATTTCGAAAACACCAAGCTATATATGTAGTTATGAGCCTTGAGCCTTGAGCAAGCCCCGAAACGGTAACGTTCCGGGGCTTGCTGCACAGTTATCGATGATGGCTCGTTATCGGGTCAGCGGAGTTGAAGAGCTTGACCAGTAACTGGTATTAAGCGTAGCTTCAACAGCATTCTCAATGTCGTCGGGTAGGTTACAGAAGAAGTCGATGCCTGTGCGTTCCTCCAACTCATCAATAGTGATATATTCAGCAGATGCAATGTTAATGACCGGCCAGCTATGGGTTGCCCCATCTGCGCCCTTTGTACCACTATTGTAGTGCTTCGTCCAGATGCCCATCGCCTGATAAGTGTTGGAGTTCTTATTGTAAGCCAATAGAGCCATGTAGAAATATTTGGGCACCGGCAACACGCCGTTGCATTTCAAATCGCTATATGTAGTACCGTTATAAGTAGTACTGAATATACCGTTCTCGGTTGTTCCGTTGAGTGTGACATTGTCGATGGTGGCGGCTTTCACCACATAAAGCGTGTCGCATTTATTGGCCCATGTTCGCACGTCACCCTCAAGGTCGTTCCATTGGCCACCATTATGTGCCTGCCATTGCGGCTGCATATTCCCCATGTAATAAGTCTGATTGTTTTGGTCTTTCGATTTTTTTCGATCGGCACTGGGACAGAGGTGCCCCTTTGAATAACCGCTTCCCGAATAATCATCTTCAGTTGATCGTGTGGCTGAAGGAAGCTCCGTATCCTCTTTGAATTCCTTGTTTCCAGTAGTGCTTCCATCCCTGTTACCAGCATGGAACTGATAACACGACCAACGATTAGCCTTCTTACTATTATCCCATTCGACAGCATAAGTCACACCATAGGCCGATGTGGACTTCTGCAACCACGACGGCTTGGGAGACGTTGTGACGTCGCTGATGCGCGGCACCTCAAGACGCCAGAAGCCTGCCGTCTTGGGCGTGTAGCTCATGGAGCCATTGTTTGTGTTCCAGTTTACGCTCTTCCAGTTAGCATTTGCGTTGCCATCGGTCGACGAATAGGTGAAGGTGGCTGTGGCCACGTCGCTGGCATCACCGTTCTTATAAGCGCGGGCCTTGATGGTGGTAGTGGCATTCACAGTGAAGGCGCCTGAATACTGCGTCGACGAGGCTGTAGGATTAGAGCCATTAGTGGTGTAGTAGATCGTAGCACCGCTCGTGGGACAGGTGATGGTCACCGTGAGACTCCCGGAGAAAGTGGTACCGTCGGCAGGCGAGATGACGGGCGTGGCCACGTCGCTGACTTCCACCTCATAGCTCGACATCTGCGAGAACAGGTAGTCATAGCTCGTGGTGTTGCCTTTGGGGTAAATCTTCACGCCGATGGCTCCAGGTTGGCCATATTCTGCACCCACATAAACGACGTCGTACTGACTCGTGCTGTAGGTGAGCACGCGTCCATCCTTGAGGGTGATGACGATGTTACCCGCGGCAGCCGTAAACGTAGCGGCAATTACGATAAGCCCGAGGAGGGCGATGCGCTTGAATTGATTCATTAAAGTTTTCATCGTTGTTTCCTCCTTTCCGCTTATTGTTTAACCACTTTTTTACCGTTCACTATATAAATGCCAGGCGGCAATGCTTCCCAATCGTCGGGCATCTTCATTCCCAGTAGGTTGTAGGTGCCTGCCCGCACCGGTGTAACAGGAGCTTCGACTGTCTCAATGCCAGTAATGACCTCATCACCGCCCATGTTCAGCTTAATGGCTTGATTCTTGGGCGTGGTAATATAGGCCGAGGAGCCCTCGACCGTGGTGCCGTTATCAGCATTGGCCCAAACCACGTCGCCGCCCACAACCAGCTTGTTAGTGTTGGCTTCAGTAACCGTAGTGGGGCTGTAGGTGCCCACCATGCTATAGGTATCGCCACTCGCGAGGGCGCGCATCGGAGCGCCATTACCACCACCGGTGACGGCACCGTTCGTGGTATAGCTGAGCGTCTGTGCCGGTGTGGTAGTGATGGTGACGCCGTCGAGTATCATCGACGAGAAACTCTCATCGGTCTTGACGAGGTAAGGCACGCCGGCCTCGATGTTCGACACCTGCGAGAAGTTCATCTGTCCCGTGGCGTAAGAACCCTGCGAGGTCGTTGTGATGCCGCCGTCACTCAGCGAAATGTAGCGCATCACAACACCGTCAAAGTCGCTGATCGCGAAGGGCACGGTCACCGGCGTCCATTGGTCGGCAACGAAGGTGCGCTGCCAGCGCACGGGCACGTTCGCCACCGCCGTACTGGGCGCCGTGAAGTCCTGTGCGGCATCAAGTACGTAGGTTACCAACGGATATTCCGAGGCATCCTCAGTCATAGGATAAATTGCATCATTGGCCACGATGCCGTTAATATCAACAAGGGCGTTTGAGTATGGGGCACTGTAGCCACTCGCGCTGAAGGCATCGCTAATCGCGGGAGCGCCACCGCCACCCATACGGATATTCTTCACCGTAGCCCAGTCGGCGAGATAGCCGTCCATGTCGCTCACCTCAACCTCAACAGGAAGCGTCGTGGCTTCTGTCACCGGGTCGGCGATGACGAGTTCAGCGGTGTTGGTATCAGCGACTGGCACCAATTGCGGCAGGCCCGTAGTGGCGTCCACACTGTACTCGCCCACAATCCATCCGGCCAAGTGCTGGTTGTAGGCCATCGTGCGATTGGGCGTGATACCTTTCAGCAGGAGAGCCCCAGAATTGTCACGCACATAAGCGTCGGTGGTACCGCCGCTACCGCTCTCCACATGGAGCACGCGCGCGTTGCTCTCATCGGTCAGCTTCAACTTCACCGTTGTCCCGCTTTCCACCTGCTTAAACGCCGCAATCCCCACCACCTCAGGGTAATCAACGCTCGAGCTGCCGCGCTTATAAATCTTTACATTGAAGTAATATTGATCATCAATGTTCGAAGTAGCGTAATGTTTAAAATAATTATACGTAGTACCCTCAAGACGATAAGCCAATTGCCTTGAAGATTCATTATTATAAACCAATTTGGCCACATCATTTGAAATGGTAATGGCCCACTTGGCATCTCCAGTTGTATTTAAATTGGCATTCGAAGCACCTATCGATTTATTAGAATTAGTCAAAGCCCAAGCTCCAGTACCACCCGATAAAGTATAGACCACCACGTCGGTATTGGAGTTAAGGGTGACTTGAGTACCGCTCAAAGAAAACCCTGTCGCACTTGCTCCAACACTATTGGCAACGGCACCCATTGCATGAGTATTATCAACTGCGACAATGATAATGTCGTCGCCTGAAGATAGATTTCCAGCATCTGTCACAAGCTCAAACACATCACCATCTGGGGTGGGTGTGCTACCTTGTTCTGTGATTACTATAGATGTAAAGCATAACTGGCCGGCTTTTGTTGAGCCATCACTACCATAGTCTGCATTATTCCCAACCGTAAAAGTCACACTGCTTGCATTGCCCGTCCATGTCACAGTTTCGTCACCGCTTGCTTGAGCTGAAATAGTACCAGTGTTAGCCGTAATTGGAGCCAATCGTTTTTTACCTTGTGTTGAAATATGGAAAACGATTTGGGTCATATTATCGCCTGTCGTAGATAATTGCAACGTGCCCTGTGCATAAACACGTAAATCTCCATAATTTGTGTTATAAGCAGGGTCCGTTGAACCATTATTTTTGGCGGCATAGATTGTGTAAGGCGAAGATGTGCCTGTAATTGTTCCCGTACCATTTGTAAATGTAACATCACTCATCGTGAGTGTGGTGGCCGCCCAAGTAGCGGTGGTGGCCAGTAGGGCTAGCATGCTAAAAATTAGTAGTTTCCTCATATCAGTTTATGTTTTGTTAATGTTATTCGAATAAAACAAGCAAATTTACGGTAAAAATCTCAAAAGATGAATGTTTTCGGGCCCTTTTTATTCAAATTTCTCAACAAAACGTGTTTTTTGGCACATTAAACCCAAATCGGTCATTAGACCGGTAACAACGGCGGATGATTGCGTTACGTATGGTCATATGCCATCAGGGCCGGACTGTAAGCCCCGCTTCTCTACCCCATCGGCCGGCATACGGCTATAGCAGGGAAGCGATTTGGAAGAAGGCGGTGCTCACTAGCCAAGCCACACCGGTGGTGAAAGAGGCAGCGAAGAGTGCCCATTTCCACGAACCGCTTTCGTTCTTGATGGCGGCGATGGTAGCCAGACACGGGAAATAGAGCAACACGAAGAGCAAGAAGCTGAAGGCGGCAATGGGGGTGATGCCGTCGCGCTCCATCTGTTGCCGCAGGGCGCTGTATTTGGCACTTTTCTGCGCCTCGTCAAGACTGTCGAGGCTGTCCTCATCGTAGCCCTCATCATCGCTGTAGATAACGCCAAGCGTCGAGGCCACAATCTCCTTGGCGCCCACGCCCGAGATAAGGCCCACATCGAGTTTCCAGTCGAAACCGCAGGGTTTGAACACTGGCTCCACAGCCTTTCCCATGCGTCCAAGATAGCTGTGTTCCTGCTGTTGTTGACGGTCGGAATAAGCATCATGGTTAGGATAATATTGAAGGAACCACACGATGATGGAGGCCACGAGGATAATGCCGCCCATCTTCTTGAGGTACTGCTTGCCCTTGTTCCACGTGTGGCGCCAGATTGCCTTGCCCGTAGGAAAGCGATAGGGCGGCAGTTCCATGACAAAAGGCGTGTCGTCATCCTTGATGAGGAAACGCTTGAGTAAGCGACTGGCAAGCACCGCCACGAGTATGCCGGTAGCATAGAGCACGAGCATAAACACGCTTTGATAGGCGGCGAAGAAAGTGCCTATGATAAGCACATAGATAGGTAACCTTGCCGAACAACTCATGAAGGGAATCACGAGCATGGTAATCAAGCGGCTGGTGCGACTCTCAATGGTGCGTGTGGCCATGATGGCGGGCACATTGCACCCGAAGCCCATAATCATGGGGATGAACGACTTGCCATGCAGCCCCATTTTGTGCATGAGGCGGTCCATGATGAAAGCAGCTCGTGCCATGTAGCCCGAGTCCTCCATGATGGAGATAAAGAAGTAAAGGATAAGAATTTGCGGCAAGAACACCACTACGGCGCCCACACCTCCGATGATGCCATCGACCACCATGTCCTTGAAGGGGCCGTCAGGCAACGCGCCTTGTGCGGCACCCTTGAGCCACTCCACGCCTGCATCAATCCAATCCATTGGATACTGGCCCACGGTGAAGGTTACCCAGAACATGAGCCACAGGAAGATGAAAAAGATGGGAAATCCGAGGTATTTGTGCGTCACAATCTTGTCGAGCAGCTTGGTGAACTGATGACTGTCGGGATTGTCGGCAGGTGTATAGCACTCCTGCAGGGCACCGTTGATAAAGCCGTACTTGGCATTCATCAGCGCTGTCTCGCTATCGACCTGCAGGTTTTTAAGTACTTGCTTTGCTGCCACGTCGCGCGCCGACAGCACATCGTCGCCGTTGGGCAGCTTGCGTGCCACCTCCTCAGCACCGCGGTCGTTCTCAAGCAGCTTGATAGAGAGGTAGCGCAGCGAGTAGCGGTGGCGAATGTCGGCGTTTTTCTCGAGCTGGCGCTTCACGTCCTCGATGGCTTGCTCAAGGTAGAGGCCATGGTTGATGTGAATGTGGCGGAACACCTGTGTGTTGAGAGTGCCCTCATAGATATCGACAACAGCCTGCAACAGTTCTTCCACGCCGCGTCCCGTCTTGAACACGGTTGGCACCATGGGCGTGCCAAGCAGCTCGCCCAACTTGTCCACGTCGAGCTTCGCACCACTGCGCTCCAAGTCGTCCCACATATTGAGGGCGCACACCATGCGCAAGTCCATATCAATGAGCTGTGCCGTGAGGTACAGGTTTCGCTCTAAGTTATTGGCGTCAATCACGTTGAGCACCACGTCGGGCGTGTGTTCAATTATTTGTTGGCGCACATATAGTTCTTCAGGGCTATATGCAGTGAGCGAATAGGTACCCGGGAGGTCCACGAGGTTGATGCGGTAGCCCTTGAAGTCGCAGTGGCCCTCCTTGGCATCCACGGTGACACCGCTATAGTTGCCCACGTGTTCGGTAGCACCGCTGGCATAGTTGAACAGCGAGGTCTTGCCACAGTTGGGGTTCCCCACGAGAGCCACATTGATGATGCGGCGCTTGCGGTGGGCTGCCTCGCGCAAGATATCCTCACTAAGCTGATTCTCCACAAGGTCGCTGCCGGTACCATATTCGTCGGAAACTATCGAGGCGGCCTCGTCCTCGCCCACCACCTCAATCATGGCGGCCTCCTCGCGTCGCAATGATAGTTCGTATCCCATAATGCGGTATTTCACAGGGTCTTGCAGCGGCGCATTGAGAATCACCTCCACCGTCTTACCCTTGATGAAGCCCATCTCCACGATGCGCTTACGGAAACCGCCGCGGCCCATCACTTTGACCACGACGCCCTTCTGCCCTGTTTTCAATTGCGACAATAACATATCACACTACTCGTTTTGAGACTGCAAAGGTAATGATTTCCCCCCACTCCCACAATCACCACAACTAATGATTTTGCCGCTCCTCCTTCTCTACCCTCTCCCCATTTATGGGGAATTAGGAATGAGGAATTAGGAATTGGAGACGCAGGAACATGTCAATGTACTGCGAGACGGAGTCTCGTACTCCGGCCTAGCGCCCCGGGATACTCACTCCTTGCGGTAACCCCCATCAACGACAAAAGCCAGCCCCGTAAGGACTGGCTTTTGTGAGGTCGCTAGCGGATTCGAACCGCTGTGCCCGGTTTTGCAGACCGATGACTAAACCACTCATCCAAGCGACCATTCGTCATTAGCGACTGCAAAATTACTACTTTTTTTTATTCCCCACAACTTTTCGCACATTTTTTCACGAAAAACATTTTTCTGTCATTCATTTGTCGTTCGTTGCAGGGTGAAGCGTATGCGTTGCAGGCGGTGCAATAGATAGATGATGGCACCCTCTATGACGTAAGCAATCAGGTAGCTGTACCAGATGGCCTGGGGAGCAATATGTGCCACTGCCCACAGCACGGGAATCACGGTGAGCGAGAGAGCCAGCGAGATGAAGAGCGCCATGCGGTGGTAGCCATAAAGCTTATAAATAATCATCAGCACGTAGATGTAGCAGAATGGGATAAAGCTCAGGGCAAAGACTCGCAGAGCGTGGTTGCTCTCGGCAAGCGTCGCCGTGTCCTTACATCCAAAGAGTTCGGCGATACCCTGCGGCCACACCCACACGAAGATGCACGTGACAACCATCGCCACGGTAATAAAGCGCAAACACTTACCGATGACGAGTCGCAGATTATCCACGTCGCCACGGCCTACCTCAATGGAGCCCAGCGACTGTAGGGTGCGACAAGTTCCCGCCAAGAACAGATTGTAGATTTGCAACAGGTTCATACACAACGCAAAGACAAAGATGCCCGTGCGCGCCCTGGCCGACAGCACGATAGAGTTGGCGCAGAACAGCAAGAGCGTGAGGCATATCGAAGCCAACGCCAGCGGCGTCCCCTGAGAGATAATCTGTCGCCACGCCTTGCCCCAAGTGTCGCCACTACTCCACGACAATTTCAGGTTACAGTTGGAGTAGCCGAAATGCCTGAGCATGATGGCGAAGCCCACGATGTGGCCCACGACGGTGGCTGCCGAAGAGCCGGCAATGCCCCATCCAAAGTACTTGATGAACACGATGTCGAGACATAGGTTCACCGCATTATCAATGAGAATGGCCACCGATACCAAACGCGGACTGCCATCAACACCTACCATTGCCGAGAGCGCCCACATCATCAAGTAGGCGGGAGCGCCCAGCAGGAGCACGCTCAGGTACTCGCGTGTGGGTTGCAGCAGGCGCGCGTTCTTACACAGCAAGGCGGCGGTCTCTGCCGGCCACAGCAGGGCAATGGCCGTCAGCACGAGGCCCACGGCGAGACTGCCAAACAACGCCTGGGTAAAGACATATCGTGCGCGCCCCGCGTCCTTCTTGCCCAGATAGAACCCCACCACCATGCTGGCACCCGTGGCGATGAGCGTGGTGACGGTGAACATGAACTGCACGACAGGCCGCGACAGGTTGATGGCGCTCACACCGTCCTCGCCGATGAGGTTTCCCACAATGATGCCATCAACCACGTTACCCAAGCACCCCGAAAGGGCGATGAGTATCGATGACCACAAGAAACGCCAAAACTGCTTCGTGATGTCGCCTTGCGATTGCTTGACTGCTATTTCATCAGAGCTTGACATATATTGGGGTTTTGCCACCGCGTTTATTAGGAATAAGGGGCTCGGGCGACCAGATGAAACGGCCATCGGGACAACCTTGGCTGGCGATGAACGATGCCAGGTGTTTGCACAAGCCGCTCAACACTTCGGCTGGGTCACCGTCACACACGCCACGCACCTCAATAGTGTTCGCGTCGAGCTGCACAAACTGGTAGCGCACCAGTTTGGGCCACACCTCGGCCTCGGTCACCAGTCCGGCCACACTGAACGTCTTGCCGGCGATGGTGTACATGTCGAAAGCACGGCCGCGGATATTGAGCACAGGCAGGCGACAACTGCAGTCGTCGGGCGATGGACTGATGCGCACCACGTCGCCCACGAAGTAGCGAATGATAGGCTGCACGAAGTTCGTCAAGTCGGTGACAAGCACACCCGCCGACCACTCATCGCTCATGCCCATAGGCCGGAAGTCAGCATCTACAGGCTCGACAATAATCCAGTCATCGTTGATGTGCAAATGCGGACAGTTATGGGTCATTGCCACCTCGCCGCCCTCGGTCATGCAGTAGTTATTGGCCACCGGACAACGGAAGGCTTCGCACAGCAACTCGTAGTTTTCGGGAGATAACATCTCGCCCGACGCACCCAGATGCAGCAACGACAAATGGAGACGGCCCTGTAACTGTTCCAATGCCAATTGGGCAAGTACCGAGGGGTATCCGGCCATCGTCTCGGGCTGGAACGCATTGAGCTGCTCCACGATGCTGTCCACGCTATCAAGCACCGAAACGCCCAGCAGGTTATCGGCGTGTTCGGGATGCGCGGCCTTATTGCGCAGGAAAGCGCCATAGCTTGACGCACCATTCGACAGGTGTATGACCGAAGCACGCTTGTGCTTTGAAATATCATTCACATCAGGTGGAAGGCCTTCAAGCAACCGCTGGAGTAGCAACTGCCCGTGAATTTTGTTGTGGTAGTCGTCGCGCACCATGGGCAGCGGGTTGCCAGTTGACCCTGAGGTACGCAGGGCGGTATATTGCCCCAGCAGCAGGCTATTGTCCTTCATCGGGTCGCGGTTCACGTAGTCGAGCACTTGCTGTAGGTGCAGTCGGCGGTCGGTCACCCAATCGTCGTAGTTGGCCAGCAAGGTTGCTTTCTGCGTGACAGGCAGCTCGGTGAGTGGCGCATCGGCTGGTATTCCGTCGTAAAGCCGAGCGAAATAGGGCGAGTTGCGCTTCACGTGGTCCACGAGCTCGGTGAGTCGTTCGCGTTGCAGCCTCATCCTCTCCTCGAGGGACAATTTTCCACCTTCGCTCACAAGGCGTTTTGCCTCTTCTAATGCTATAGTTTTCATAATTTGTGCTGTTAATGATTATTCAAAGAATCCGAGGCCACCAATGGCCATCAACATCTGGTCGGCATAGTCGGCCGAAGTCGGCGACCACTCGTGGCCCAGACGGTAAAGCACCTGGGTGGTGTAAGCGTTGTCGCGGGCCACATCGGCCGTCTTCTTGCCATGGGCCTGGTCTTGGTAGGCCAGGAGGCTGGCAAGAATCTTAGCTTTGGCTGGGTCGGCCTTGGCCTCATCCATGACACGGTCGAACTCCTCCTGCTCGACGAAACGCACCCCCTCGCCTACGCTCGCAAGCTCTTTGAGCACATCGCCCAGCAGCTGCCCGTGATTGTTGTAGGGGTGGAACAGGCAACATTCACGCGGAGTGGTAGCCAGAGCCACGATGGCATGCGAGACCTGGTCAATAGGCGAAAATTCCACATGCTTGTCACGCATGCCGTAGGGGCAACATCCCAGCATATTATACACCTTGATGCGGCCCATGAAACTGTTGGTGGCAAAGTTGGCCTGGAACTCGCCGTCGCTGGCGCGCGCCGACAGGTTGCCCACACGCATGATTTTCGCGCTCAGGCCCTGCGTGGCCACGGCCTGCAGGATAAGGCGCTCGGCGATGAACTTCGAGTGGATATACTTGTTGCCGAGGAACTGGCCCATGTAGAGGCGTTGCTCAGTGAACACCTCGTCGGGAGCCGGACATCCGTCCACGCTCAAACCGCGCGTGCTCGCCGTGGAAATGTGAATAAGACGTGCACCGGTCTTGAGGCACAGCTCCACGCAGCGTTGCGCACCGCCAATGTTGACATCCTCAATCTCGGTGCCCTTTGAGAAGTGCTTCACGATAGCTGCACAGTTAAACACCGTGTTGACATCGGCAAGGCGCGCGTCGAGTGAAAGGAGGTCTTGCGTGACATCACCCAGCACCAGTTGCACACGGCGCGTGAACATGACATCGGTCTCGCCTCCGAAGTAGTAGAACAGCAAGGCTTTCAGGCGGTTCTCTGCCTGCTCGAGGTCGGCACCGCGCACCAGGCAGTAGATGGTGCCGGTGTCGCCATGCAATAGCTCATTAAGGATGTGGATGCCCAAGAAGCCCTTGGCGCCCGTGAGCAACACCGAACCCAAGGCTTGGGGCTCGCCGGCGCGGTATGCCTCGAGCGTATTGCCCTCGAGGAGCTTGTTAATGGCCGTGTAATCGAAGCCTTCGACCTCATCATCGCTGCCGGTAGTGTCGCCACCGCCCACGAGGCGCGCCAACTGGCGCGGCGTGGGATTGGCGAAAACATCGCCGTAGGCCACGTGGTGCCCGGCCTTGTCGGCCTCAATGATGACGCGCGTCACCACGAGCGAGGTGCCTCCCAGGTCGAAGAAGTTGTCGGTGGCTCCCACGCGGTCAAGCATGAGAATGTCGCCGAAGATGTTGCAGAAGGTGCGCTCGGTATCGTTGGCCGGAGCCTCATACTGTCCGCTGGCGGCAAGTTCGGGGTCGGGCAATGCCTTGATGTCGGTCTTTCCGTTGGGGGTAACGGGCATCTTGTCGAGCTGTAAATAGGCTGTAGGCACCATATACTGGGTGAGGCTTTGGCTGATTTCGGCCTTGAGGTCCTCGATGGCGATGGGCTTCGAGGCGGTGAAATAGGCACAGAGGTGTTCCTTGCCACCTATTTTGCGGATGACGATAACCACGGTTTTCATGCCATCGACCTTCATCATCACGTTTTCAATCTCGCCAAGCTCGATGCGCAAGCCACGCAGCTTGATTTGATTATCGGTGCGGCCCAGAATCACCACGTCGCCGTCGGGCAGCCACTTGGCATAGTCACCGCTCTTATAGACACGTTCATCATTATATTCCATATAGCGCTCACGTGTCATGTCGTCAAGGTTGTTGTAACCACGACCCACTCCACGACCGCCTATGTAAAGCTCGCCCACAACGCCTTCAGGCAATTCGTTGCCATCGGCATCGACAATGTATTCGTGCACGTTGAGCAAGGGGCGTCCCACGGTGACGATATCGCTGTGGGTCACCTCCTTGATATTCGACGACACAGTCGTTTCGGTGGGTCCGTATGAATTAAAGATACGGGCCGGGGTGAGTTGTTGAAGCTGCTTCATGAGGGCCTGCGGCAGTTTCTCGCCACCGCACCTCAGCACCTTCACCGTCTTGAGGGCGTTCACGAAACGTTCAGCGTTAATCCATGTAAGCCATTGCGAGGGCGTGGCACTCACGAAGCCCACGTGATAACGCTCGATGAGGTCAGCGAGTGCAAACGGGTCGGTTGTCTGGTCCTCGTTAGCCAGCACAATGGTGAGACCATTGAAGAGCGGCATCGCCATCTCGTGCATCGAAGCATCGAACGAACAAGTTGTCACGGCGAGGGCCACCTTGGCATCGTGGGTCACAGCGTGCGACATCACGTTGGCCGGATGAGCGTAAGCATAATTACACAGGCCAGCGTGGCGCAACATCACGCCCTTGGGCGTGCCCGTCGAGCCACTGGTGTAAATGAGATATACGAGGTCGTCGCCCGTGAGGGGAATATTGGGATTTTCCTCGTTGGCGTTAAGCAATAACTCTCCCACGTCCACACCTTTTCCGGCAGGCACATTATTAATATTGTCAGCCGTGGTGATGATGTATTTTGCGCCCGAATCGTCGAGGATGTGTTTGATGCGCTCGGCAGGATAGTGCGGATCGCACGGGATGAACGCGGCGCCGGCCTTTACCACACCCCACGTCGAGAGCGACAAGCGGCTCGTGCGAGGCAAGAGCAGTGCCACGCGGTCGCGGGGCGCCACGCCGCACTCCATGAGCGCATGGGCGATGCGGTTGGCGGTAGCGTTGAACTCGCGGTAGGTGAACGTGGCATCACATGCGATAAGCGCCAAATGGTCGGGTTGCGTCGCGGCATAGTGCTCGATGGCATGGTGGAACACCACGAAGGGTGCCTCGCCAGTGGCTTCGACGCGGAAAGCATCAACCGCCTGACGACTGGTCGCATCGAGCAGCGAAATAGAACGCACCGCAGCCTCGGGAGCCTCAAGGAAGTGGGTCGTGACCGCCGCTACCGCCGCAGCCAGGCCGCGCATGAGACGCTCGCTGTAGCAAGCATCGTCGTAACGCACCACCACGCTGGGCTTACCGTCCACCTCGCGCACGATGACCTCGAGCTTGAACTTAGGTACATTCAACTCCAAACCCTCAATGGCAATGGGCTGGCCACCCACCTGATACTGACTCACCACGCCCATTTGGTAGGCGTAGGAAATCTTCGGTTTAAAGCCATAGTCGGCAGCCAGCTGGGCCAACGGATAGTTCTCGTGACGCAACGTGTCGGCGAACATGGCGGCAGTGGCCGCAATGAACTCGCTCACCCGCTGCTCGCCCACCGTAGCGTGCAATGCAAGGGTGTGGACAAACATACCCACTGTGTCGGCGATGCGCACGTTGGCGCGTCCGCTGCTGATGGTGCTCAAATAGACTTCGCGGCTGTTGATATAGCGCGACAATGTGTAAGCCGCAGCAGCAAGCATAAATTGTGCCGCCGTGACTTCATGGTCTCGGCAATAGGCATTGACGCGCTCCAAATCGATAGGCGTGCTCACTACGCTCAGTTGGCCGGTTTCGCCCGCGTTCTTAAGGTCGTCGGTGACCTCGCTGGCGCTCTCAAAGGCCGCAAACTGCGCGGCGTAGTAGGCTTGCGCCGCCTTGAATTCATCGCCTTGCTCATCGGCCTTTTCTTGCCTCACAAAGCGTGAATAGGGATAACTCTCCTCCTCGATGGCATTCCCATCAAGGACTGCCGTAATTTGTTTCACTATCAAATCAAACGAGGCGCCGTCGGTCACCAAGTGGTGCATATCGAGCAACAGGTGGGAACCCTCGGGTGTTTCCACCACCTCGGCACGATACAAGGGCGAATAACTCAAGTTGAAGGGCTTGACGAACTCGTTCTTGTATCGGTCCAGCTCCTCCTGACTCATGATGGAGCGAGCCACAATAGCCTCGCGTTCTTTCTCGATGATTTGCACCACCTCGCCATCAATGGTGTCGAAACGTGCCCACAGCTGCGGGTGGGCAAGCAATACCTGCCGCACGGCGCGCTCAAGGTCATCGCCGCCCACGCCGGCAGGCATATTGACCATGAAAGGCACATTGTAAATGGTAGAACCAGGATTCTTGAGGCAGTCATAATAGACGCCCGTTTGCGCGTAAGAGAGCGGGAAGGGCGCGTCGGGGTCGGCCGACGGCTCGCCTTGCGGGGCGGTATCGGTCTTCGGCGCATCTTGCGCTTTAAGGAACTGGGCGAGAATTTCGTTCTCGATAGTTTGCAGCGTGCCATCCTTGACGAGCGACTTGGAATCGACGGTCACGCCATAGCGTTTGTAGAGAAGCGTGGCCAGCTTAATCGACGAAATGGACGTGAGACCGGCGTAAGAAAGCGGTGTGGTCACCGCGAAGTCGCCGTGGCCCACGATACCCGCCACGAGTTCGTGAAGCGCAGTCTCGAGTACGTTCATGGGCACATTGCTGGCCTCAACGGCCACCGGTTTACGCTCGGGTTTGGGCAGTGCCCGCTTATTCACTTTCTGGTTGGTAGTAAGTGGGATAGCATCGATTTGCATTGTCACCGCCGGAACCATATAAGGCGGCTTGCGCTCCTCAATGAAGGCGTTGAGTGCCGCAACGTCAATGGGCGTGTCAGCCACCACGTAAGCGGCCACAAACTTGCCGCCGCCCTCGGCATCGAATGCCTGCACGGTGGCGTCTTTGATGCCCTCAAACTCGCGGATGACGGCCTCAACTTCTTTCAGCTCGATGCGGAAACCGCGTATCTTGACCGGTCCGTCCTTGCGGCCTACAACTTGGAGGTTGCCATCGGGCAGGTAGCGCACGATGTCGCCTGTACGATACATGCGGCGATAACGTGGATTGTCTTCAAAGGGGTTGGTGATGAACACTTCGGCCGTTTTCTCAGGGCGATTGAGGTAACCGCGACTCACTTGCGGACCGCTCACCCACAATTCGCCCGGCGCGCCCACGGGCTGACGTCGCCCGGCGGCATCAACGACATAGGCATGGATGTTTTGGTTGGCCACACCGATGGGAATGTCTTTTTCAAAGCCCTGCACGACATAGGAGGTGACGTTGAGGATGGTCTCGGTGGGACCATACATGTTATGCAATTTGTAGGGCAACTTGACACGGAGAGGAGCCAACTTCTCGCCGGCAGCCAGGAAGTGGCGCAACGAGTGGTTCTCAATGGTAGTGGCAAACTGGTAAGCCACTTGAGTGGTCATGAAGCTGTGGGTGATGCCCTCGCGCTCCATGTATTCGTTGATAGCCACCAGGTCGAGACGAATCTCGTCTGGAATAATATGCACCGCACCACCACTGAGCAGCACGGGGTAGAAGTCGCCCATACTCGCATCGAAGCCATAGCTGGCGTAAGCACCCAAGCGGGTATGCTCGTCATATTCCAATGCGCGACGCACCCAGTCGATATAAGCCACCAGGTTGATATGTTCCAGCTGGCAGCCCTTGGGCAAGCCCGTCGAACCACTGGTGTAAAGCATGATGAATCGGTCGTGGGGCATCACTTGAGGCAACTGCACGTCGTCGCGCTCGGGCAGCGAAGGAATCTCATCGGTAAACAGCACCGGTCCGTCATACTCATCAACGAGCCCGACGAGGTCACGATTAGCGATGAGCAATTTGGCATTGGCGTCTTTCACCATTACATTGAGGCGCTCGGGGGGAAAAGACGGGTCAAGCGGCTCGTAGGTGCATCCAGCCTTTAAGGCACCCAGCGAGGCGATGGCCATGTATTCGCCACGCGGAATAATCACCGACACCACATCTTCGCGTTGTAGTCCCCGCGCCACGAGGTCCTGCGCCAGACGCGTGGTGATGCCGCCCAACTGCTGATAGGTGATGCGTTTGTCCTTGAAAACCACAGCGACATTGTTAGGCACTGTCTCCACTTGGTGGTTGAAAATTGACACGAGGGTTTGGTCCAAATCGACCGGCACCTCGTTATCGTTAAACTTATCGAGTTTTGCGATGGCGGCTGGTGAGGTTATCTCGATGTCGGCTAAGCGCTCCTTTTCGAGCATGCCTTTGAGCACCGCCTCGTAGCTGTCGAGCAACTGTTCGATGAGTTCACGCGTGTAAACGTGGCTTTGGAATTCGGCTTTAAGATAATATTTTCCATCGATAATGATAACCTTTATGCTCAATGGCTCATCGAGGGTGCTGTTGATGACACGACGTTGAGAAAACGGTAAGCCGGCAAACTCGATGCGGTCATATAACTCGCCGTGATAAACCATGGCAATGTGGCTTGTGACACCCAAGTCATGCACCATCTCGGAATAGGCATACAAGTCGTGCTCACGGCAACCTGTCATCAGGTCCTGGCATCGCTTAAGCGCCTCATCGACCGTGGTTTCGGCTGTGGCTTTGTAATAAATGGGGAACGTCTTGACAAACATGCCTGCGGTGTGTGACAGTCGCTTGTCTTTACGACCATTATAAATGGTGTTGAACACCGCCTCATCCTCGTTGTGGAAACGCGCCAACAACACGCCCATGGCACAAGTGAAGAAATTACTCTTATAGGTGCTGTGAGCGCGGCAAAAAGCGGCCACCTCATCGACACCCACCGCAGTCTCGCGCATCACGTGGTCTTCCTCGTAAGGCTTGTCGACAAGCACGTCGGGGATGAGCTGCGTGTCCACTTCGCCACAGTCATAATTAGTCGCATACCACTGCTTGTCGTTCTCGTAAGCATCAGTAGCGCGGCGCATGGTTTCGTCCTGGGCCACCTCGCTGGCCGTAAGTTCCTCACCAGCTAGCGGCTGCCCATTATAGGCAATCTCAAAGTCGCGCAACAAAAGTTTTTGCGTGGCGCCATCCGAGACGATATGGTGCGAATCGACCAACAGGTGCAGGTGGTCGGGGGCCTTCAGTAGGTAGGCGCGCGTGAGGCAATCGTTGAGCACGTCGAAAGGTTGTACCAGCGCCAATGCCTCGCTCTCAATGTCGTCTATGTGAAGCACGGGAACCTCGATGGTGGCTTCGTCATCAACGGTAATGACCGGATCGCCCTCGTCGTTCAAGCTCACGCGCCCCAACAGATAGGGATGTGTCTTAATGGCCGTTTCGACTGCCTTTTTCAGCCTGTCAACGTCAATTTTGCTATCGAGTGTATAAAGATAGGGAATATTATAGTATATTTCTCCTCGATGTTCCATGCTTTGGGCAAAGATGCCCAACTGCGACATCGAGAGGCGAGTGGTTTGTTTCATC